>NZ_LOKU01000035.1:0-43161 GCF_002211295.1 Rhizobium sp. N122
GCCGCGCTCCATGCACCGGCAATCCTTCGAACAGGTCGTCGCCCACCATCATCCCCCAAGCAAATCAACGACCCAACAGAATCACAATCCAATCGCCTCCGCTACCAAACATTCACAGGCTCTCAGGTGGGGAGATTGGCTGGGTTTACCGACTTCCCCAAATAACGGGCGTCACAGCCCGGCGAACCGGCAGAGAGACGGGAAGGTTTGGCCACTTGTCGATCTCCCCACCTGTGGGGGTCCGAAGGACGGGCAAGACCCGTGGCTCGCCCCGGGCCCGGCAGGGCAGAGGGGGGCGGCCACGGTACGGCGGCAAAGACGTTTTCGCCCCAAATGCTCGAATTCGACTTTCCCTTACGGACGCCTTGTCACGGACACAATTCCCGATTAAACGTTCTCGCATCGATCTTGCTAGATGAACTTTGAAACGGCGCTCGCGTCGTTCCTGGCGAACTTCCTCCAAAATCGGTTTTCATCGTCGCTCGTGCTTCGGTACGCGCGGCAATCTTCTATGAGCGATTCGAAAAGGATATCGTCATGAGCACTGGTACCGTAAAGTGGTTCAACGCAACCAAGGGCTTCGGCTTCATTCAGCCGGATGACGGCGCTGCCGACGTTTTCGTCCACATCTCGGCCGTTGAGCGCGCCGGCATGCGCGATCTCAAGGATGGCCAGAAGCTGTCTTACGAGCTCGTCCGCGACAACAAGTCCGGCAAGATGTCGGCAGACCGCCTTCAGGCGGCTTAAGCCTCCAAGGCTTTTGAATATCATCTCCGGATCGTGACCACGGATGTACTGGCACGGTTCGTTGAGATGGCAGGGAAGGTCGGGTTAGCCCGGCCTTTTTTCGTATCTGGTCGGTCGCTATGCTCGCGGACAAAAGCGACATATGCCTTTGCGTCGTGCCCGCCAAACTGAATGCATCATTGGCGACAACAAGCCTCGTAAGACAGGTAAGCCACTCAGCCGCCAGCCGCCTCACCGCTCTTCAGTATCTCCATCACCCGCGCCATCACCGCCCGCGCCGCATCGAGTTCGGCTGGTGTAAACGCAGCGCCCAGCCCATCCGCCCATCCGGCCTGTGCCATCTCGATGACGCCGAGCCTGACGGCGCCTTCCGCCGTCAGCCGCACCAGCTTGGCGCGCTGGTGCTGCGGGTTGTCGGCATAGGCGGTCAGCCCTTCATCCTCCAGCACATCGGCAAGCCGCTGCACGCCCTGGCGGGCGAGGCCGAGCGTGCGGGCGATCTGCGCCACCGACATGTCGCCGCGCCTTGCCGCGGCCAGCACCTGCCAGCGGGCGCTTGTCTGGCCTGCCGGCTTGGCCAACTGGTCGCCCGCCGCCGTCAGATGGCCGGCGAGGCGAAGGGCGGTGATTGCGAAGGCGGAAAAGGCATTGCCCTCCATCGTCCGCTCCGGTCGATTTTGTTTGACAACATGTTGTCCATTTTGTATCTCATCCATAATGACAACATATTGTCATATATGCGAGCCCGATGCAACGGTGAGGAGGAGCCCACCATGAAGAAGACCTACAAGGGAAGCTGCCATTGCGGCAAAGTGCACTATGAAGTGGATATGGACCTCGAAGAGGGAACCGGTCGCTGCAATTGTTCGATCTGCGCGAAGCGGCGCTACTGGGGCGCCAACGTAAAGCCGGAGGATTTTCGGCTGATGTGCGACGAGGCCGAGACAGCGGACTACCAGTTCAATACGATGAGCGGTCACCACCGCTTCTGCCGCACCTGCGGCGTGCCCGCCTTTGGCGATGGTTATGTCGAGGCGATCGGCGGCGCCTATGTCTCGATCAACATTGCCTGTCTCGACGATATCGCCCCCGAGGAACTGGCAGCCTTACCCATCCGTTATTACGACGGCAGGCACGATGCCTGGTGGAACGAGCCTGAAGTGACGAGTTACCTCTGAGGCGATTCCGGCAAAATGGCGCGGCAGTTTGCGTCCGGAATTGCGAAAGCGGAAATGCATCCGTGTCGGATCGTCCTCCTGCCGTTCGTCCTCTGCCTGTAACGGAAAAGGAGAACGGTTGTGGAAGACGAAGCCAATGTCAGGCACGAGGAAGAGGCGGTTATCGCCATGCTGATGATGCGGGCCAAGGCGCTCGGCGAAAAGAACGCCGAGGAGGCGCTTTCCTATGAGGCCGAGGATTCCGTCGAGTTTTCGCTGGCGCCGCCGCTCGTCAGCAACGGCAGGGACGCAGCCGGTCTGCAGGCCTGGTTCGATAGCTGGGAAGGCCCGATCGGCGGTGAAGTGCGCGATGCCAGGTTGACGCTCGGCGGCGATGTCGCCTTCTGGAGCGGTCTCATGCGCATGACCGGGACCAAGACCGATGGCGCCGAGGTCGATCTCTGGTTTCGCCAGACGCTGGGCTTGGTCAAGCGGGATGGCCGCTGGCTGGTCAGCCATCAGCACGCCTCGGTGCCCTTCGCCATGGACGGCAGCGGCCGCGCGCTGCTTGATCTCAAGCCCCAAAGTGCCGGTCCCGTCGAATAATTCGGCTGCCCTCAAGCATGTCGCGCAGAACCGTGCAGCGGGTTTGCGGAAAAGACATGCGTAAAAAACAAAGCCTTAAAGCACGGGCGCGGATCTGAAGGATCGCGGCTGTGCTCTCGCCAATAAGAACTTTCTTTTAATCAAATTTTGCCAGCATGAATATTGGGGGGCCTTCGGTTTTTGCTGGATGACGATTGTCTAAACGAGCCGGCGAATGGGACTTAAGGCGTGCGCCAGTACAGCAGCGAGGGCGAGCGGGAACATGCTTTTCAAGTCTACGACAAGTCGCAATCTTTTCTCTGTGGCGGCTTGCGGCGTTATTGCCGTTATTGTCGCTTCCAGCGTCATTTTCTATCGGTCCTATACCGAAATTCGCAGCGGCAGCATCGAGCAGATGAGCCAGATCGCGACATCAGAGGCGCTGAAGGTCGAAAGAGATATCGGCGGCACCGTGCATATCGTTGACGGACTTGACGCCGTGCTGACGACGATGAAGGAGCTGGGCGATACCGATCGCGCCAAGGCGGACAAGGTCCTGCTCAACATGCTGCAAGCCAACCCGGCAATCCTGGCGACCTGGACCGGGTGGGAGCCCAATGCTTTCGACGGCAAGGACAAGGATTATGTCGGCAAGGAAGGATACGACACGACGGGCCGCTATGTGCCCTATTGGGTGCGCAGCGGCGGCCAGATCACCCATACCGCGCTGACGGACTACGCAACGGCGGGGCCGGGCGATTATTATCAGCTGCCGTTTACGCAGCGCAAAACCCTGGTCATCGAGCCGTATTCGTATGCGATCGATGGAAAAGACGTTTTGATGACCTCCGTCACCAAGCCGATTGTCATCGACGGCAAAGCGGTCGGCGTTGCCGGCCTCGATCTTTCGCTGCAGGATACGGCCAAGGCGCTGTCGGCCAGTCGGCCGATGGGAGCGGGCTTCCTCGGCCTGGTGACCAGCGCCGGCAAGATCGTCAGTCATCCCGATGCAGGCCTCATCGGCAAAAGCCTTTCCGAGGCCGGGGCAAAGACGGCGGATTGGGACCGGCTGATCGCCAACCCCGGTGTCGAGCAGGAGATGACCAACGAGGACGGCAGCGTCTCGCTGGCGATTGCCATCGCCGTCAAGCTTGCCGAGAGCCCCAATTGGTATGCGATCGTGTCGGTCCCGAAGGCAACGCTCTTCGGGCCGCTCTATGCCGTGGTGCGGGATGCCATCGTGGCGACGAGCCTGGCGGCTTTGCTGCTCGGCCTTGCCGGGTGGCTGATCGCACGCCGCTTCGTCGGCCGGATTTCCAGCGTCATCGCCGAGACTGCCGAGATTGCTGCGGGCAAACTCGATGTCACCCTGAAGGACGGGGACGCGAAGGACGAAATCGGCGATCTCTCGCGCTCGCTGAAGGCGCTGTTGGAGCGCAATCGCGACAGGGCGCGTCTGGAGGCCGAGGCGGAAGAGAACCGCGCGCTGCAGGAAAGGGAACGTGCCGAGC
This sequence comes from Rhizobium sp. N122, assembly GCF_002211295.1. Taxonomy (NCBI): domain Bacteria; kingdom Pseudomonadati; phylum Pseudomonadota; class Alphaproteobacteria; order Hyphomicrobiales; family Rhizobiaceae; genus Rhizobium; species Rhizobium sp. N122. The sequence goes on from NZ_LOKU01000035.1 coordinate 4,001, forward strand.
GCGCCCGGATCGACCAGGCTCAGGAAGCGGATGTCAAATTCGCCGTCGGTGAATTGGCGCTTGGCCTGGCAAAGCTTGCCGAAGGCGACATGACGAGCGCGCTCGAGCATCCTTTCGCCGCGACGCTTGACGAGACCCGCATCAATTTCAACGAGTCGGTCGTCAAACTGCGTTCGGCGCTGGTGTCCTTCTCGCAAAATGCCGAGGTCATCCAAAGCGGCACCGAGGAGATCCGTTCTGCTGCCGACGATCTTGCGCGCCGGACGGAGCAGCAGGCCGCCTCCGTTGAGCAAACCGCCGCAGCGCTTGAGCAGATCACGACATCCGTCAAGGATTCGACTGCGCGGGCCGAAGAAGCCGGATCGATGGTCGTTCGCACGAAGGAAAATGCTGAACGCTCCGGCCAGATCGTGCAACGGGCTGTCGAGGCGATGAACGACATCGAACAGTCCTCCAAGTCGATCTCGAATATCATCGGCGTCATCGACGAGATCGCTTTCCAGACCAACCTGCTTGCGCTGAATGCCGGCGTCGAGGCCGCGCGTGCCGGTGAAGCCGGCAAGGGTTTCGCCGTCGTCGCTCAGGAGGTGCGGGAGCTGGCGCAGCGCTCGGCCGGCGCCGCCAAGGAGATCAAGGCGCTGATCGGCGCTTCGGGCGGCCAGGTGCGCCACGGTGTTGCCCTGGTGCGCGAGACCGGCGATGCTTTGGAGGGGATTGTTCAGGAGGTGCAGCAGATCGACCGCAATGTCCACGCGATCGTTCAATCCGCCCGCGAGCAGTCGACCGGCCTTCAGGAAATCAACACCGCCGTCAATCAGATGGACCAGGCGACGCAGAAGAATGCCGCCATGGTCGAGGAGTCGAATGCCGCCGCCCACACGCTTGCGACCGAGGTCTCCGCCCTCTCCGGACGGTTGGGCCAGTTTCGCCTCGATGCGGGCACGGGCGTGACGCCGGCAATGTCGCGTTCGAATGCGCCGCGCCCGATCGCCGCTCCGAAAATCGTATCGTCGCACGCCGCCATCCCGGTTCCCTCGCCGGCTCGCGCCTTGAAGAAGACGCTGGCGACCGCGTTTGGCGGCGGTTCGAAGGCGACAGCCCCGGCCGAGCATGGCTGGGAGGATTTCTGATCCGATCCGCTCAACGGGATAGAGACGTTCGTGGCGGCCGTGTTCAGGCCGCCGCCTTCCGCCGTCCGGTGCGAAGCCCCAGCAGTCCGGCACCCATCAACAGCAGAATTACAGTCGCATAAATATCCGTCGTCAGCGCATAGCCGGCCGATCTCGCCAGGAACCCGGCAAGGATCGCCGGCAGGCTGAAGGCGAGATAGCTCTGCACGTAAAAGGCCGACAGCAGCCCGGCGCGCTCATCCGCCTTGGCGAGCGGCATGATGGTGCCGAGCGAGCCGAGGAAATTGGTGCCGAAACCGGCGCCGGTAAAGACCGTGCCGATCAGCAGCAGCGGCACATTGGCAAGATGCACGCCGGCAACGACCGTCAGAATGCCGAGCGCCTTGGCCGATACACCGAAGCCGAGATTGGCCGATGCCGACTTGCCGCGCCTGAGATAGACGGTGGTCGCCCCGCTCGCCATCAGCGCCGTCACCACCGCCCCGCCGGTCAGCGGCGCGCCGCTGCCGGTGGTGCTGGCGACCAGCGACGGCACCAGCGAGAGATAGAAGCCGGCAAGCGTCCAGTTGGCGATGTTGATCGGCGTCACCAGCGACAGCGGCCGCTTCACCTGCTGGGGAACCGTGACCCTGGGGATCAGCGACCCGAGCGCGCCCGGCCGTGTGCCGCCGGTCTCTTGCGTCAGCCAGATGCCGGCCGCCAGCAGGGTGAAGGCGAGAAGCAGCAGCGCATAAATGAGATGCATCGGGAAAGGGCCGTATTGGATCAGGGCGCTGGTGCCGACCGCGCCCACTGCCATGCCGCAAAGCGGCGCGATCGAATTGACGGTCTGCCCCTTTGCCCGGTCGACATCGACGAGAGCGGCGCCGAGCGAGGCGCCGGCGATGCCGGTCGCAATACCCTGGACGATCCGTGCCGCGATCAGCCAGCCCGGGCCGCTGGCGACGACGAAGAGACCCATGGCGATGATTTCGAGCACAAGGGCGAAAAAGATTACCGGCTTGCGGCCGAGATGATCGGAGATCGAACCGGCGGTCAGGAGTGCTGCCAGCAGCGCGAAGGCGTAGACGGCGAAAACCACGGTGATCAGCAGCGGCGACAGCGAGAAATTCTGCTGATAGATCCGGTAGAGCGGCGTCGGCGCCGCCGAAGCGCCGAAGAAGGTGGCGAGCGTCAGCGCATGAAAAACGATCGAGGGGCGCGGCGCATTCTCGGTGGATTTGGCTGCGGTGAGCATATATAAGCCCCTTAAAGCTAAGCCGTTGCGTTAGCTCCATGTAAGGTGAATGCGCGTTAAAGGCAAATTCTTTGCGTTTATGGTTCTGTCAAAGATTTTGAACCTTGGGTTATCGGGATCGGGTTGAAGGCATGGCAGCGAAAGAGAATCTCCGCCCGGGTGGCAGAAGCGCCCGGGTTCAGGCATCGGTGCACAAGGCGGTTCGCGAGCTGCTGGCCGAGATGAACCGCGCCGAGGTGACGATCCCGCTGATCGCCGCCAGGGCCGGTGTGACGCCGTCGACCATCTATCGCCGCTGGGGCGACCTGCAGGAGCTTCTGGCCGATGTCGCCGTCGAGCGGCTGCGGCCGGATATGCAGCCGGTCGATGCCGGCAGCGGCAAGGCCGATCTTCAAGCCTGGGCCGAGCAATATGCCGAGGAAATGTCTTCCGGGCCGGGCCGCGAGATGATCCGCGACGTGCTGGCGGCGCAGGCGGGCGACAATGCCTGCAAATGCTGCGAATATACCCGCCAGCAGATCGTCCTCATCGCCGAGAGGGCAAAGGCCCGCGCCGAAAGCTTCCCGGATGTCGAATGCGTCATGGATCAGGTCGTGGCGCCGATCATGTACCGCATCCTGTTCGGCGACGTGCCGGATGGCGCGCGGGTGCGTGATCTGGTGGCGCGCGTCATGAGCGCGGACTGATCTTATTCGGCGGCGGCGCGCTTGAGGCCGGAAATCTGGGTGATGTAGGCGCGCAGCGCCGCCGGCCGCACCGGCTTGTGCTGGACGGCGATATCTTGCCGCTCGGCCTCGCTGCGCACCTCCGGCGTGCGGTCGGCGGTAACGAGCAAAGCGGGGATATCGGCGCCGAACTGCCGGCGCAGATGCAGGATGGCGGCAATGCCGGTGCCGTCGTCGAGATGATAATCGGCGATGATGAGATCCGGCGGCCCGTCACGGCCGTCGCTGGAGATCACGTCGGCGAGGCAATCGAGCGCCGCGACCTCGCAGCCCCAGCCGCTGAGCAGCAGCCGCATCCCTTCGAGAATCTTCGGCTCGTTGTCGATGCAGAGGATCTTCAGCCCCTTGAGCGGCTGCCCCGGCCGCTCAGTGGCTGCGATAGCCGCAGCCGCCTCGGCCGGGCGCGAGACGTCGAGCGGCATGGCGATGCGGAACGCCGTGCCCCTGCCATGCGTCGAGTGCAGCTCCACAGGATGGTTGAGCACGCGGGCGATGCGGTCGACGATCGACAGGCCGAGCCCGAGGCCGGAGGCGGTTTTTGCGCCTTCGTCCAGCCGGGCGAATTCCTTGAACACGGTGCGGAATTTCGACGGCGGAATGCCGATGCCGGAATCGATCACCTGGATGATCACCTGGTTGCCGCGCCGCCGCGCCCCGACCAGCACCTTGCCGGTGATCGTGTATTTGATGGCGTTGGAAACGAGGTTCTGCACCAGCCGGCGCAGCAGGTTGGGGTCGGAGCGCACCCGGAGCGATGTCGGCATGACCACCAGCTTCAGCTGTTTTTCGCGGGCGATCGGCGCGAAGTCGGTTTCGATTCGCTTCAACAGGTCGGAAAGCGCGACGGCAGCAAGCCGAGGCCGCATGGCGCCGGTGTCCAGCCTCGAGATATCGAGCACCGCGCCGAGAATGGTTTCGACCGATTCCAGCGCCGAATCGATGTTCCGCACGATCGGGCTGTTGTCGGATTGCGCCATGCGCTCGACCAGCGCCGAGGAATAGAGCCGGGCGGCGTTCAGCGGCTGCAGGATGTCGTGGCCGGCGGCGGCGAAGAAACGGGTCTTGCCGATATTCGCCTCGTCGGCGGCGGCCCGCGCCTCGGCAAGCTCGTGGTTGACGCGGGTCAACTCGGCCGTGCGTTCGGCGACGCGCTGCTCCAGCGTCTCGTTCGCCTGTTTCAGCGCCTGGTCGGCGCTGACGCGCTGGGTGATATCGGTGAAGGTGGCGACGATGCCCTTGTCCGGCATCGCGTTGGAGCGCACCTCGATGATCCGTTCGCCGCCGCCGAGCACCAGGGCGAAGGGCTTGTCGAGCGTCAGGAAATGCCGAACCGTCTGGCTGAGATCGCCGGGCGCGATGTCGCCGCGCTCGCTGAGCGTTTTGACGATATCGGCCAAGGGGAAGCCGACCTGGCCGGCGCTTTCCGGCAGGTCGAGCAATTGCCGGAAGCGCCGGTTCCAGATGGTCAGCCGGTTGGAGCTGTCGAACACGGCGATGCCCTGGTCCATCTGCGAAAGGGCGGTCTGCAGCATGTCCTGATTATATTGCAGCGCCTCGCTCGCCTGGTCGAGCAGCCAGGCGGTGTCGGAAGAGGCGTCCTCGGTTTTCTGCAGGATCAAGGACAGCACCAGCCGGGCCGAGGACGAGCCGATGGCGCTGCCGAGCAGTTGCTCGCTGAAATGGATGAGCGCCATGTCGGCGGGCTGTTCGTCCTCCAGCTTGCGGCCGGAGCTTTGTTCGTAGGTGGTGAATGAGCGCTGCATGCGCTCTTCGCCGAGATAGCGCGAGATCGCCGCCTTCAGATCGCCGACGCTGATGCGCGTCTTCCAGCCGCGCGTGGCAAATTGCGAGCGCGAATGCCGCTTGACGAAGATGCCGGCCTGGATGCGTTCCAGCGGCCTGGCATTGCGGGTGAGCGAGCCGACGATGAAGAAGGCGGTGTTGACGAGCAGGCTCATGACGGTCGCATTGACCAGGGGATCGGCGTCGGGCGCGGCAAACAGCGTGGTGCCCGGGAAGATGAAGCCGAGCACGGCGCTCGCCACATAGGAATAATCCGGGCCGCCGAGCGAGGGCAGGAACAAGAGATAGATCCAGATGACGAAGCCCGAGGTGAGCCCGAGGATCGCGCCGCGTGCATTGGCCCGCCGCCAGATCAGCCCGCCGATGAGGGCAGGGGCGATCTGCGCGATCGCCGCAAAGGAAAGCAGGCCGATCGAGGCAAGGCCGGCGGTGCTGTCGGTCGAGCGGTAATAGGCATAGCCGAACAGCAATACGGCGAAAATGGCGCTGCGGCGGATGTTGAGCAGCGTCTTGGCGAAATTGTCGCGCTGGCTGGCGCGGCCGGCGAGTTTGCGCCTGAGGAAGATCGGCATGATGATGTCGTTCGACACCATGATCGACAGCGCCACGGAATCGACGATGACCATCGCCGTTGCGGCGGAGAAGCCGCCGATGAAGGTGATCAGCGACACCACCGGCATCTCGCCGGCGAGCGGCAGCGACAGCATGTAGAAATCGGCGTTGCCTGCGCCGCCGAAGGTCAGCAGCCCGCCGATCGCCACCGGCAGCACGAAGAGATTGATCGCAATGAGATAGGTGGGAAACAGGAAGCCCGCGAGTTTCAGCTGTTTCGGCGTCCGGTTTTCGACGACCGTCACGTGAAATTGCCGCGGCAGCAGGATGATCGCGAAGGCCGATAGCGCGATCAGGGTGATCCAGCGGCTGACCGGCGTGTGGTAGCTGAGCGCCGACATGACGAGGCCGTTGTCGACCGTCTTCTGCCAGAGATCGGCCGGGCCGTCGAAGAGAAACCAGATGACGCAGACGCCGGCCGTCAGAAAGGCGACGAGCTTGACCACGGATTCCATGGAGACCGCCAGGATCAGCCCGTCCTGATGCTCCGTCGCGTCCGTGTGCCGGGTGCCGAACATGATGGCGAAGCAGGCAAGCACCAGTGTTGCCACGAGCGGCAGGTCGAGGAAATAGAGATTGCCGCTGCCGATGCCGTAATCGGACGGATTGACCATGGCGCTGACGGTGCTGGAGATCGCCTTCAGCTGCAGCGCGATATAGGGAATGGTGCCGATCAGCGAGATCAGCGCCACGATGGTGGCGACCGTCGGGTTCTTGCCGTAGCGGGCGGCGACGAAATCGGCAACCGAGGTGAGCTTCTCCGCCTTGGCAAGCTCGATGATCCGGCGAAGCAGCGGCATGCCGAGCGTGAAGACCAGGATGGGTCCGATATAGATGCCGGCGAATTCCAGGCCGCGCTGCGCCGCAAGCCCGACACTGCCGAAATAGGTCCAGGAGGTGCAATAGATCGCCAGGCTCAGCGCATAGACCACCGGCCAGCCGCCGTCCAGCGCGCCCGGGCCGCGCTTCTTGCGGTCGCCATAGCTCGCCACGGCGAAAAGCAGGAGCAGATAGCCGAAGGCAGACGCGAATATGACCCAGCCTGGAAGCATTGACCCTCCGCCGGCGGAAAACCGCCGGGACCTCCCGCAACGTCGATCAGCTTAAGTCATTTCAGGCGCGTTGAAAATTCCCGCCCGTCTAGGCCTTAAGTCAAAGGCCGCCGGGCGTATCGCCAAATAATTGCGATTGTCGATTGATTAATTGCAATGAAGATGTAGCTAATGAAATCCATCGCATACTGTCTGAAATGGATCGAAGGGAGACGGATCCGATGCTCAACGAATTCAAGGCCTTTATCGCCCGCGGCAATGTCATGGATTTGGCGGTCGGCGTCATCATCGGCGGCGCCTTCGGTGGCATCGTCAAATCCCTGGTCGACGACCTGATCATGCCGATCGTCGGCGCCATTTTCGGCGGCTTCGATTTTTCCAATTATTTCCTGCCGCTGTCCTCGGCCGTCAACGCGCCGACCCTCGCCGCCGCCCGCGCCCAAGGGGCGGTCTTTGCCTATGGCAGCTTTCTCACCGTGCTCATCAACTTCCTGATCCTTGCCTGGATCATCTTCCTGATGGTCAAGGGCGTGAACTATCTGCGCCTGCAGGTCGAGCGCCAGGAAAAGGCCGCACCGGAAGAGCTGCCCCCGCCGCCGGCTGACGTTCAGCTGCTGACGGAGATCCGCGATCTTCTGGCCACACGCCCGACGGCCTGATCGGGGCCCCGCTACTGTCCGTTCGCGTCGATAGCTGCCCCTCACCCTAGCCCTCTCCCCGTAAAAACGGGGAGAGGGGACGTGCCTTGCGAGAGGTAGGTGGGGACTGGAGAGGTCGCGGCAGATCCCCTTCTCCCCGTTTTACGGGGAGAAGGTGCCGGCAGGCGGATGAGGGGCGGGCGTCAATCTCCCGGCGGGATTTTTTCCGTCGGCCGACCCTGCCATCCATCACGAAAATCGATATGCCATCACTCGATATCATGGGATTTGCCGCCATAAATCTTCTATGAAGGCGGAAACCGGAGATATGCATGTCGATCGTGAAGAGCCTCAGCCCGCGCGCCATGGCGGCGCCAGAAAGCGGGATCGTCGAAGTCGTCAATTATGCCCGCGGCCGGCAAGGCCTGCTGCCGCTCTGGGTGGGGGAAGGCGACCTGCCGACGCCTGATTTCATCAGCAGGGCGGCGATGGACGCGCTTGCTTCGGGCGAGACCTTCTATACCTGGCAGCGCGGCATTCCCGAGCTTCGCCAGGCGCTTTCGGATTATTACGCCAGGCATTTCGGAATCCGGCTTCCGGTCGAGCATTTCTATGTCACCGGCTCCGGCATGCAGGCGATCCAACTCTGTGTGCAGGCGCTGACCTCACCGGGTGACGAGTTCGTCTATCTCACCCCCGCCTGGCCGAATATCGCCGCCGCCCTCGAAATCGCGGGCGCGCGCTCCGTCGGTGTCGAGCTGCAGTTCGAAGGCGGCAAATGGGCGGTCGATCTGAACCGCGTCGAAGCGGCCATCACGCCGAAGACCAGGGGCATCTTCGTCAACACCCCGTCGAACCCGACGGGCTGGACGGCGACGAAAAAGGATCTGGCCGATATCCTGGCGCTGGCCCGCCGGCACGACCTCTGGATCATGGCGGATGAAATCTACGCCCTTTATTATTTTGCCGGCGGCCGGGCGGCCTCTTTCCTCGATGTGATGGAGCCCGACGACAAGATCGTCTTCGTCAATTCCTTCTCGAAGAATTGGTCGATGACCGGCTGGCGCGTCGGCTGGATCGTCGCCCCGCCCGAGATGGGACAGGTGCTGGAAAATCTCATCCAGTATTCGACATCGGGTGTCGCCCAGTTCATGCAGAAGGGCGCCGTCGCAGCCCTTAATCAGGGCGACGATTTCGTTGTCGCCAATATCGCCAAGGCGGCCCGCTCCCGTGATATTCTCTGCGATGCGCTCGTCGCCACCAACCGCGTCGAGACGCTGAAGCCGAACGGCGCGCTTTACGCCTTCCTGAAGATCGACGGCGTCGCCGACAGCCGCAGGGCTGCGATCGACATCGTCGACAAGACAGGCGTCGGCCTTGCTCCCGGAGCCGCGTTCGGCGCCGGCGGCGAACTCTTCCTGCGCGCCTGTTTTCTGCGCGACCCCGCCCAGGTGGCGGTCGCCGCCGAGCGTCTCTGCGACTATATCCTCAAGCGCTGACATCGGTCCGGCCTGTTGCGAAAAGGAGCGTCATCCACGGTCCAGGAGATAGGTGAGGGCTGCCCCTCATCCGGCTGCCGCCACCTTCTCCCCGCTCGCGGGGCGAAGGGGATGTGCCGCAACCTCTCCGTCCCCTGCCAGCCTCTCGCAGGGCACGTCCCCTCGCCCCGCAAGCGAAGAGAGGGTTAGGGTGAGGGGCAGCCATCAGGCGCGAATGCCGCGATTTCGTGCCGGAATCGGCCGATCGATAAAACTTGAGCAAAGCCTGAAATCGGCCTCTAACCACAAGTCCAAACATACCGGTTCAAAGGCCCTCGAACGGCCATTCGATAAGAAAATTGGAAAGAAAAACCGGGCCTGATGCCCCTGCTATAAACAAGGCAGGGATGCGGGACATGGCGGTTTTGGTGACGGGCGGCGCCGGATATATCGGCAGTCACATGGTTTGGGCGCTGCTCGATGCGGGCGAGGATGTGGTCGTGCTCGACCGCCTCTCCACGGGCTTTCGCTGGGCCGTGGCGCCGGCGGCGCGTTTCTATCTCGGCGACGTCGCCGATCCCGCCATACTGAAGAAGATCTTCATCGAAAACGACATCGAGGCGATCGTCCATTTCGCCGGCTCCGCCGTCGTCCCGGTCTCGGTCGCCGATCCGCTCTCCTATTACGACAACAACTCGGGCAAGACCCGGGCGCTGCTTACCGCGTCTGTGCAAGCCGGCATCCGCAACTTCGTCTTCTCCTCGACCGCTGCCGTCTATGGCCAGCAAAAGACCGATCTGCCGGTGAAGGAAACGGCCCCGCTCAATCCGGAAAATCCCTACGGCCAGTCGAAGCTGATGAGCGAATTCATGCTGCGCGATGCCGCCGCCGCCTATGATTTCAACTACGTCGCGCTTCGCTACTTCAACGTCGCCGGCGCCGATCCGGATCACCGCGCCGGCCAGTCGACCTCGGGCGCCACCCACCTGATCAAGGTCGCCTGCGAGGCCGCGCTCGGCAGGCGCGACAGCGTCAATGTCTATGGCATCGATTATCCGACCCATGACGGCACCGGCGTGCGCGACTACATCCACGTCAGCGATCTTGTCGATGCCCATCTGAAAGCGCTGCAGCACCTGCGCCGAGACAAGGGCTCGCTCGTTGCCAATTGCGGTTATGGCAGCGGCTATTCCGTGCTCGACGTCTTGAACATGGTCACCCGCCTGCACGGACATTCCTTCAAGATCCACATGGCGCCGCGCCGCGCCGGCGATTCGGCCAGCGTCGTCGCCGACGCCTCGCTCGCCCGCCAGGTGCTCGACTGGAAGCCCAAGCACGATTCGCTGGAAACCATCGTCCAGAGCTCGCTCGACTGGGAACTCTTCCTGGCAAACAGAAACGTCGACGACCTGAACAGCATCCACCGGGCACTCGCAGCCGCTTCCTTCTGAGCGGCGTGAGCGCTGACCATCCCCGTGCTTGCGGGCCTCGCATGCCGTCACGTGAATAAGGATTGATCAAGCTTTCTCTGGCCGGCTCGGGCCGACGGAAAAGGGAAGATGAAGAACTTTCTGGCCTCATTGCGCTTGCAAAAAGACAATCCCACGCTTCTGACGGCGCAGTTCCGGGCCCTGTCGTCGCAGATTCCCATTCTCTATATCCTGCTGGTCATCAACGCCCTTGCGGTGGCGATCACCCATCTCGAATCCGCGCCGCTCTGGCTCTCGCTCTACATTCCCATTGCCTTGAGCATCGTCTGCGTCTTCCGTCTCTGCTGGTGGGAGATCAAGGGCAAGGAAAACGTCACGCCCGAGCGGGCCTTGAGACTGATGAAGCTCACCATATCGGGCGCCGCCGTCCTCGCGATCGCTTTCGGCAGCTGGGCGATCGCGCTTTATCAGTATGGCGATGCTTCGCAGCAGGGCCAGATCGCCTATTTCCTGGTCGTCACCGGCATTTCCTGCATCTTCTGCCTGATGCATCTGCCGATGGCCGCAGCGCTGACCACGGTGATCACCTTCTTGGCCATGGTCGCGACCTTCATGTTCTCGGGCAACCCCGTTTTCGTCGCGACCGCCGTCAGCGGCCTCTTCCTGGTCCTGCCCTTCCTCAGGGTAATCAACAGTTATTTCCAGAATTTCGTCGGCTTGGTGCAATTGACCGAGGAATTGAAGCAGAAGCGGGCGGAAGCCGAGGAGCTGAACCTCGTCAACAGCCGCAATGCGCTGCATGACCAGCTGACCGGCCTCGCCAACCGCCGCAGCTTCTTTCAATCGCTGGAAGAGCGGCTGCAGAAGAATCCGTCCGCGCCGCCGGTCCTCGGCATTCTCGATCTCGACGGCTTCAAGCCGGTCAACGACGTCTTCGGCCATGCCGCCGGCGATCTCGTGCTCAAGGAGACCGCCCGTCGCTTCACCGCCCTGGTCGGCGAAGCGGGCATCGTCTCGCGTCTCGGCGGCGACGAGTTCGGCATCATCTTTCCCTGCTCGATGACGCGCCAGGCGATTGCCGATCTCGGCCAGGCGCTCTGCGCCGCCGTCCGCGATCCCTACGAAATCCCCGACGGCTCGGTCCGCGTTTTCGGTTCCTGCGGCATCGTCTATCCCGAGGTCGGCAGATACAGCGCCGAGGATCTCTACGAGAAAGCCGATTTTGCCCTCTATCAGGTCAAGAGCAAGCGCAGCAGCGGTGTCGAATTCTTCTCCAGCGAGCACGAGAAGATCCTGACGCAGCGCCACCTGATCGAACTCGAGCTGCAGGCGAATGATTTTGCCGGCGAATTGAAACTCGAATATCAGCCGATCGTCGAATTGAAGAGCGGCCGCGTCGTCGGCTACGAGGCGCTTGCCCGCTGGGACAGCGCCCGCTTCGGCCGCATCAGTCCCGATGCCTTCATTCCCGCCGCCGAGCGCACCGCCGTCATCGGCCGGATGACGCGCATCCTCTTTGCCAAGGCGCTCGAAGCGCTGGCGATCATTCCACGCCATCTCAAGCTCTCCTTCAATCTCTCGGCCCGCGATATTTGCGACCATGAGACATCGACGGCGCTGCTTGGCATGATCACCCGCTCCGGCATCGATCCCCGGCGCATCGAGTTCGAGATTACCGAGACGGCGCTGCTTTCCGATTTCGATACCGCCGACCAGGTCATTTCAATGCTGCGCGCCGCCGGCATCTCGATCGCGCTCGACGATTTCGGCACCGGCTATTCGAGCCTCAGCCATATCCACCGTCTCGGTTTCGACAAGCTGAAGATCGACAAGGCCTTCGTGATGAATCTCGATCGCGACGCCCGATGCCTGAACATTACCCGCTCGGTCGCCAATCTCTGCCAGAATCTCGGCATTGCCTCCGTCGCCGAAGGCGTCGAAAGCGAAGCGATCGCCGAGGGTTTGAAGGCGATGGGCGTTCGTCTGGCGCAGGGCTATCATTTTTCGCGGCCGCTGCCGCTGGAACTCGCCATCGACTACGCCGCCCGCTGCGAAGCCGCAGCACCCGCCCGGGATTCGCTGTCTGCCTGACCGGTCGATCCCCTGCCGATCTTAAATCGACTGGAGCCACGCTGCATCGTCGGCTATTCCTAGTCGTAACAGCGGAGGCGAACCATGCAGGACAACGAAGTCATCATTGAACGCCGGGGCACCGCCGGCATCATCCGGCTCAACCGGCCGCGGGCGTTGAACAGCCTGACGCTGCCGATGATCCGGATGATCACCGACGCGCTTGATGGCTTTGCCGATGATGCCGCGGTGGCGAGTGTCGTGGCGACGGGCGAGGGGGAGCGCGGCTTCTGCGCCGGCGGCGATATCCGCGCCCTGCATGAGAGCGCCCGCGCAGGCGACGGCCTCGCCGGAACCTTCTGGCGCGAGGAATTCCGCCTCAACCATCAGATCGCCTCCTATCCCAAACCCTATGTCGCGCTGATGGACGGCATCACCATGGGCGGCGGCGTCGGCCTCTCTTCGCATGGCCGCCACCGCATCGTCACCGAGCGCACCCGGCTCGCCATGCCCGAAACCGGCATCGGCTATGTCCCCGATGTCGGCGCCACCTGGCTGCTGCCGAAGGCGCCCGGCGAAGCCGGAACATGGCTCGGCCTGACCGGGCTCGATATCGGCGCCGCCGACGCGATCCACGCCGGGCTGGCCGATTGTCACATCGCATCGTCGCGGCTCGGCGCGGTGATCGAGGCGCTGTCGGCGCTGCCCCGCGGCAGTGCATCCAGCGACGTCGATACGCTCTTGCAGCAGCTTGCGGAACCTGCCGGAGAAAGCCGGCTCAGGCAGAACGCGGCGATGATCGACCGCGCCTTTCGTTTCGACAGCGTCGAGCAGATCCTGGCAGCCCTTGCCGGAGAGGAGGGCGACTTCGCCGCCGAGACGCGCCGGGTGCTGCTGACGCGCTCGCCGACCAGCCTGAAACTTGCTTTGGCACTGCTGAGAGCCGGCCGCCGCAGCGCCTCGCTGGCCGAATGCCTCGGCCGTGAACTCGGCGCCTGCCTGCAGATGCTCGATAATCCGGATTTCTTCGAAGGTATCCGCGCCGCCGTCATCGACAAGGACCGCAACCCGAAATGGTCGCCGGCCTCAGTCGAGGCGGTGGGAGCTGGAAGGATCGAGCATTTTCTGAACCCGGCCGAACCGCCGCTGTCTCTCTGAGACGACAGTCGATTTATCGCCACATGCCGCGCATGCGGGCGCCGACATCGATGCGCATCTGCCGCACATGGGCTTGCGCGGCGGTCTCCGATTTCACCTGCGGCCAGCTGCAGGCCTCGAAGAACTGCAGCAGCGTTGCCGGAATGAAGCGGCTGCGCGAGGCATAGACGTGCCGGTCGCCCTGCGCATTCTGCCCATAGGTGAAGAAGCGCTGCGGCACGACGAGGTCGAGACCGTCGCGCGCACGGGTCATCGCCACATAGAGCAGCCGGCGCTCCTCCTCGATTTCGGCGCTGGCGCCGACGGCGAGATCGCTCGGAATGCAGCCGTCGACGACATTCAGCATGAAAACCCTCGTCCATTCCTGACCCTTGGCGGAATGGATTGTGGAAAGGATGAGATAGTCCTCGTCGAGCAGCGGCACGCCGGCCTGATCGCTGGTCGCATCCGGCGGATCGAGGGTGAGTTCGGTGAGGAAACGCTCGCGCGAGGCATAACCGCCGGCAATCTGCTCGAGCTGCAAGAGATCGGCCTGCCGCGTCGCGGCGTCCTCATGCAGCCGCTCCAGATGCGGCGCGTACCATTGCCGCGCCAGCTCGATCTCCGCGGGCCAGCCGGCCTTGCCGGATTTCATCTCCTGCAGCATCGAAACGAAAGCCGTCCAGTCCTCGCCGGAGCGCGGCGGCGCCGGCATGGCGGCGAGCGCGGCGAGCGGGCTCGCATCCTCGGCCATCAGGTCGAGCGCCTTCTGCGCCGTCGACGGTCCGACGCCCGGCAGGATCTGCATCAGCCGGAAGCCCGCCACCCGGTCGCGTGGGTTCTGGGCGAAGCGAAGGGCGGCCAGCATGTCCTTGACATGGGCGCTATCGAGAAATTTCAGCCCGCCGAACTTGACGAAGGGAATGTTGCGCCGGGTCAGCTCGACCTCGAGCGGCCCGCTGTGATGCGAGGCGCGGAACAGCACGGCCTGCTGCTTGAGCGTCAGGCCTTCCTCGCGATTGTCGAGCACCATGTCGGCGATATAACGCGCCTGCTCGGCCTCGTCGCGCACAGTGACGAGGCGCGGCCGCTCGGTGGACTGTCGCTCGGTCCGGAGATTCTTGGTGAAGCGCTCCGAGGCGAGATCGATGACGGCGTTGGCGGCTGCCAGGATCGGCTGCGTCGATCGATAGTTGCGGTCGAGCGTGACGATATTGGCGGGCGGGCTGAAGGCGGCGGGAAAATCGAGGATGTTGCGCACTGTCGCCGCGCGGAAGGAATAGATCGACTGCGCATCGTCGCCAACGACGGTCAGCCCCTGGCCTTGGGGTTTCAGCGCCAGCAGGATCGAAGCCTGCAGCCGGTTGGTATCCTGATATTCGTCGACCAGCACATGGTCGAAGCGGCTGCCGATATCCTCGGCAATCGAGCTCTCGCCGACCATCTGCGCCCAGTAGAGCAACAGGTCATCGTAATCGAGCACGTTCTGGCTCTGCTTGGCTTCGACATAGCAGGCGAAAAGCTCGCGCAGCTGTTGTTCCCAGGTCGCGCACCACGGAAAGGCGGCGCGCAGCACCTGGTCGAGCGCGGTCTCCGAATTCACCGCCCTGCTATAGATGGCAAGGCAGGTTCCTTTGGCCGGAAACCGGCTTTCGGTCTTGGAGAAGCCGAGATCGTGCCGGATGAGGTTCATCAGGTCGGCGCTGTCTTCGCGGTCATGGATGGTGAAATCGGCATCGAGGCCGATCTGCTGGGCATAGTCGCGCAGCAGCCGCGCGCCGATGCCGTGGAAGGTGCCCGACCAGTGAAGCGCATCGGCCATCACGCCGGCATTCGTACCCAGCACATCGCGGCAGATGCGCTCGACGCGCCGCGCCATTTCGGCGGCGGCCCGCCGCGAGAAGGTCATCAGCAGGATGCGGCGCGGATCGGCGCCCTTGACGATCAGATGCGCGACCCGGTGCGCCAGCGTATTCGTCTTACCCGAGCCGGCGCCGGCAATGACCAGCAGCGGCCCGGCAATATGGCTGCCGTCGGTGAGCGTGCCATGCTCGACGGCCATGCGCTGCTGGGGATTGAGCTTTTCGAGATACATCCAGCCGTCCGGTCGGGCTCCCGCAGAATCACTGGGGAAAGATTAGATGTTCCTTGAATGTTCGCGATTTCCGCCGCTGTCAAGTCGGGAACCGGGCAATCCTCAGTCGGGGAAATCCGGCCCCACCACGCGCCGCACCAGCTTCAGGCTGCGATCCTGCTGAAGAATATAGGTTTCCTCGACGCGCTGGCCGGTCCCGTTGTAGAACTGGTGGTGGACGGCGCTGCCGACCGGCGATTTGGTAAGCTTCGTCCGCGGCTGGCCGCCATAGGTGATGCTGCCGGGAATGGGATCCAGCGCCGGGCTATCGGCCGACGAGCAGCCGGCCAGCAACACTCCGGCAAACAAAACGGGCAGCAGCACTTTCATCGTCGTCATCCCTCTTTCGGCTGCAGAAAGATATGGAAGCCGCGGCACCTTCCGCCAAGAGTGGGCCAAGCCTGACGCGCAGAAATCATGCGAATATCCGGTCGAGACCGGCGGGCCGCAACGAAAGCGCTGTTGCGGCGTTAACCGGATATACCAATCTCAGGAGACGCTTCAGTGATCGGGTATCCTGTATTCCCCGACCATGACGAGCCCGGCCGGCAGGGCCATGGTGATGCGGCGACACGTGCTTCGGTGGAGGGCGCTCTTCATGCCGCCGATGATCTCGACGCTGCGGAAATTGCTGTGAGCATGCTCGGTTCGTTTGTCGTTCTCGAAGGTTTCGTGCGCCGGCGCGGCGATGTCGAGCGGGCGGTCGGGATCGCCGAGAGCATCGTCGGCCGCGGTTATGTGCACAGTCGCCTGTTGCGGCGCTGAGGGAACCAAGTTCCCTCCTGCGGGTTGAAATGCCGGATCGAAACGCTGGAGACCCTCATGCAGTCGCTTCCTCGCCTCTCGGCAATCACCTTGATGTGGGCCGGTGTCTTTGCCGGCTCCGCCTATGCCGCGCTCGAAACCGGCACGAATTATTCGGCGCTGCCGAAGGATCAGATCGCCCTCAACGAATATACCGGAGCCGTCGCCTGCACGCCGCCAGAGCCGCACTACCTCCCCTCCTTCATCCGCGCGGGAGACGGCACGATCATCGGCGTCGGATATGTCGAGGTGGAGAAGGAGGGCGCCACAGACTGTTGAGACAGCCCGCTCGAACGAGGCTCGCCTGCGTTGCCGCAGAGGTGACGAGCCTCTGACCATCATCATGATGGCTGGGCATTTCTATGAATGGACCTATCCCGGGCGCAACGCCCGTTGCACCAAAACCCGCCACAAGTTCGATGCAGGGTTAAGTAAATTAAAGCGTTGCCCCGTTCCGGCACACTCCGTTTACGGAAATGCCGGCCTGAGTACGTTCAACGGCGGAGCGCGCTTTTGCGTCCTGTCGGACGCTTGGGCGCTCTAATGCAGCTTCAGCTTCGCCTCTTCGGCCGCCGCCAGAAACTCGGCTCTCGCCTCTTCCACGCTCTTGCGCCCATCGAGCGCTGCCCGGCAGGTGCTGCGGGCCTTGATATAACGCAGCCCGCGCGAATTCGGCCAGAAATCCGCCAGGCATTTCAACGCATCGAACGGACCATTGACCGTTCTAAGATCGGCTCCCTCGAAACCGACCTTGACCGGGCTGTTCCATTTTTCAGTTGCCATCGATGCTCCTCCACGATTGTCGACAGAAACAAGACTTCAACGCCTCCGTATTCCTCCGCGGAGACCCCGTGTAGTTAATATTCTAGCGTGATTTTTGCCGGCAGCAATGGTGGATCGATTGCGGCTGGTACGGCGAATGTCTATTTCGTGCGAATCTTCATCGTCGGGCATTTCGACTCGAATAGCGATAGCAATGCCGTCATATAGTGCCATTTTCGAATCCATTTCAATGTCTGGTCGAGTCGGAGGCTTGTTGTTCTTCCTTGGCGGCTTGCTTCTTCGCCTTGGCAATGTAGGTGACGGCGCTCTTTAGCGATGGCGCAGGAATATAGTCCCGCCCAAACATCCTCTTAAATGCTTTCTTGAAATCATCGTGATCTCGCGTGCCGTAAAAGGCAGCCCATCGTTCATAATTGTCGATCGGAAAGTCTGCTTTGCTTGCGTAGAGAACCTTCATAAGCCGCACGACCTCCGTGATGTCGCCGTTTATTGAAGCGACACAGATTTGAAACTCGGGGCCGAGAACCTTCCAGTTCTGCAAGGCAAGCTCGGCCTCGCATTCCGATTTTTTTTTCTGAAGTCGGTAGCAATTCGCGAGGTTTATTGTGTCGGACAATGTCTGCTCAGATGTGTCGCGGCCCCGTAGTGATTTGGCGAACCTCAGAATCCGTTCAGCCGCGCTTAGGTGGCCACGCTCGATGAGGTTGTATCCAAGTTCTCCGAGAGCCTCGTCAGCGGCGGCAACTTCATTTGGGCAACATCTTCGCCACGCAACCTGATAAGACATCGTACCAAACTCACAAATTAGCATTAGCGCCCGGTTGAGGTACGCTGGCTTTACAACTAATTCGTCACCAGACTTTGCGGTGGAGGTAATACGCTCCTTCTTTAGGCGGCCGAGGTAGATCTCGTTTACCCGCCCATCGGCGTGAGCGAATAGGTTTCGTCGTTCGAAAATCTCAACTAAATCATTCCAGTCCTTGTAGCTCGGAGGAATCGGGTTTTTTATTTCAAGCAGGCTTTCAATCTTTTCGATTTGGTTGACGAAGCTTTCGCGCATGATGTTCTCAACATCACGCTCCAAGATGTTCTTCTTCAATTCATCGATTGATCCATATTTCGTTACGTCAGCGAGCGTGACAGTCCTATCGTCCAAAAGATACTTTTGAGGCTTGCATTTCAAAATCTCGCTGAACAGTCTCGACTGAAAATGCTCGAAGGTGCTCACTATACCGATAAGCAGCATCTTCGGGACCTGCTTGCCCACGAGACTGGACGCCGCCAATTGTTCGTTGAGCGCGGCCCATTCATGCCGGTGTCCAATCGGCAACTCAAATATCTTACGGTCTTCTGCCGAGAGTATTTCAGTGCCGTGGCTTTCCAAAAATTCACCGCCAATGCTGTTTTGGACACCACGGCTCACAGTGGGAAGAAGGGAAGCAACTACTGGGAGCAACTCCATGTAGCTTAGGATCGCCTTCTGAAATAGGTGGAATTGTTCGCCAAAACCACTGACAGTCGGTACTTCCTCGTCGCTTAGTTCAGTCTCTATTATTTCGAAATTATTCGCTTCGCTTGTTGCATGACCAGTGGGTACGCCGTCCTTCATAAAGATGCACACGTAGAAATGTTCTTTGCTCATTGAATGCGATCCTGGGAAAACCTCAAGTTGTTTTATGGGCGAACTTTTAACAAATGACGAAATCGCACTCCGTTTAGAATGAAAAGAAGGGTGGCCTTGAACGGTAGTGCCACCGGCGTCCGCCTGTTGATTTTCCGCGCCATCTTTCAGCTTTGTTGCTCGCACGCACCGCCGTCTGCGAAGACGTCGTTTAGTCATGACCAGCGGCTCTGATGTTCTTTATTGGAGAATGTGACGGAAAAAAGCTGTGAGATTTTGCCGGGATCGCTGTACGATTCGTGTTCCGTCCCTCATCGTCGCAGTTACTCAGGACGAGAGGTTGCTGCAATCCTATTTTCAGCTTGATGCTAAGAGGGAAAACTGGTGCTGCCGAGTGGGATTGAACCACCGACCTCACCCTTACCAAGGGTGTGCTCTACCACTGAGCTACGGCAGCAGGACCAGGACCCGTGCGAGCCGGGTGGCTCAAATCGCGGGAACGGGGCGGCTATTGCCACAGCTTGACGGCAAGCGCAAGCAGCAAATTCCAACTTCGCGTGGATTGGGCTGCAAGGGCCTTTTGGATCCGCGCGAATTCGGCTAATCCTGTGGCATGAGCGACAAGACCGAAACCGGCCAGCAGAGCCGCAAGCAAGCGCTCGAGGCACAGGCGAAACTGCGCCGCGAACGCGCCGCCGAAAAACTTCGGGAAAATCTTTCAAGGCGTAAACAGCAGGTGCGCGCCCGCCGTTCGGGCCAGGCCGACGAAACAAGTGGACTGCCCGCCGCAAAAATGGACGAATCGTAATGTTCCGTCCGTCGCGAATTGAAGCGTGTCGAAAAATCCCCTAAACACCCCACTCCTATTCCAAGGCAGTATTTTCAGGAAAGGCGGGCGCGGCCCGTAAGCGCACATGGATCGTATCAGAATCGTCGGCGGTAATGAGCTGAATGGCATCATTCCGATTTCCGGCGCCAAGAATGCCGCATTGCCGCTGATGATCGCCTCGCTTCTGACCAGCGATACGCTGACGCTGGAAAATGTGCCGCATCTGGCCGATGTCGAACTGCTGATGCGCATTCTGGGCAATCATGGCGTCGACGTTGCCGTCAACGGCCGCCGCGAGCGCCAGGAAGATTCCTACGCCCGCACGATCCATTTCACCTGCCGCACCATCGTCGATACCACCGCTTCCTATGAACTGGTCTCGAAGATGCGCGCCTCCTTCTGGGTCATCGGCCCGCTCCTGGCGCGCGAGGGCCACTGCCGCGTGTCGCTGCCGGGCGGCTGTGCCATCGGCACGCGTCCCGTCGATCTCTTCATCGAAGGTTTGACGGCGCTCGGCGCCACCATGGAGATCGACGCCGGTTACATCAACGCCAAGGCGCCGAATGGTGGCCTGATCGGCGCGCGCTACACCTTCCCGAAAGTCTCCGTCGGCGCCACCCATGTGCTGATGATGGCGGCAACGCTTGCCCGCGGCACGACTGTCATCGGCAACGCTGCCCGCGAGCCCGAGGTCGTTGATCTCGCCAACTGCCTGAACGCCATGGGCGCCAAGATCTCGGGCGCCGGCACGGCGACCATCACCATCGAAGGCGTCACCTCGCTCTCCGGCGCCCGCCACCGCGTGCTGCCGGATCGCATCGAGACCGGCACCTATGCCATGGCAGTCGCCATGGCCGGCGGTGATGTCGTGCTCGAAAATACCGATGTGGCGCTGCTCGACACCGCATTGGAAACGCTGCGCCGCGCCGGCGCCGACATCTCGTCGACCAACAACGGCATGCGCGTCAGGCGCAATGGCGCCGGCATCAAGCCGGTCGATATCGTCACCGATCCCTTCCCGGGCTTCCCGACCGACCTGCAGGCGCAGTTCATGGCGCTGATGACCCGCTCTTCGGGGATCTCGCATGTCACCGAAACCATCTTCGAAAACCGCTTCATGCATGTACAGGAGCTGGCCCGCCTCGGCGCCAGGATCACGCTGTCCGGCCAGACGGCGAAGATCGAGGGTGTCCAGCGCCTGCGCGGCGCGCCCGTCATGGCGACCGATCTGCGCGCTTCCGTTTCGCTCGTCATCGCCGGCCTTGCCGCCGAAGGCGAAACCACGGTGTCCCGCGTCTATCACCTCGACCGCGGTTTCGAGCGGCTCGAGGAAAAGCTGACCCGCTGCGGCGCCGTCGTCGAGCGCATCAGCGAGTAAGCAGCGCTCATCCCGGTTGCGTAATTGCCCGCAGCATCTTATTTCCCTTGTCAACGCATCGCCATTCCGGCGGTGCCTGCCGGGGTAAGACTGAATGACCGATCTGAAGCTTGTTGCGCTCGATGACGAGGACCTCGCGGTCATTTCCGCGCATATGCAGGACAGCGTCTTCAAGGTCGGTGATATCGACTGGTCGCCGCGCGACGCGCAGTTCGCCCTTGCCGTCAATCGGTTCGTCTGGGAAGGTGCCGAGCGCAAGCGCCGGGGTTTCGAGCGCCGCCGCGCCGCCCTGGTGTTCAAGCGGGTGCTGGCCGTGCGCTCGCTCGGCATCGACCGGGGCAAACGGGACGAGGTGCTGTCGCTGCTGGCGCTGCGTTTCGAGCGGAAGGGCGAGGGGCCGGAAGGCACGATCGAGCTGTCGCTGTCCGGCACCGCCTCGATTGCGCTCGATGTCGAATGCATCGAGGTGCAGCTCGCCGATATCGGGGGTGCCTGGGAGGCTTCGTCAAAGCCTCGTCACCGCTAAAGCATGTCGCCCGGAAGTGTGCTGCGGTTCCGGGATAACGACATGCATAAAACAATGAGTGTTTGACGCTTGACGTTTGAACATCGCAGTTTCGAGTTGAGAAGGAACATCGGCCTTGGCAATCTGGCTGGATCAGGCATCGGAAGGTTTCGAGCAGCATTTCGCTGCCTTTCTGACGACGAAGCGTGAAGTCTCCGAGGATGTGAACGCCGTCGTTCGCGCCATCATCGATGATGTCAGGGCCCGCGGCGATGTGGCGCTTGCCGAATATTCGCGGAAGTTCGACGGTATCGATTTCGCCACCGTGCCGATGCGCGTCGCGCCTGAGGAGTTCGACGCGGCCGTCGAGGCGGTGCCTGCCGAAGTGCTGGGGGCGCTGAAGCTTGCGGCACTGCGCATCGAATCCCATCATCGCCGGCAGTTGCCGAAGGACGATATCTACGAGGACGACCTCGGCGTCGGTCTCGGCTCGCGCTGGACGGCGATCGAGGCCGTCGGGCTCTATGTTCCGGGTGGCACCGCGAGTTATCCGAGCTCGGTGCTGATGAACGCCGTTCCGGCCAAGGTCGCCGGCGTCGATCGCATCGTCATCGCCGTTCCCGCCACCGGCGGTGCCGTCAATCCCGCGGTGCTTGCCGCCGCCAAGCTGGCCGGTGTCACCGAAGTCTATCGTGTCGGCGGCGCCCAGGCGATCGCCGCTCTTGCCTATGGCACCGAGACCATCGCTCCGGTCGCCAAGATCACCGGCCCCGGCAATGCCTATGTCGCCGCCGCCAAGCGCCATGTCTTCGGCACCGTCGGCATCGATATGATCGCCGGCCCTTCCGAAGTGCTGGTTATTGCCGACAAGGACAACAATCCGGATTGGATCGCCGCCGACCTCCTGGCGCAGGCCGAGCACGATGTCAGCGCCCAGGCGATCCTGATCACCGATAATGCCGAATTCGGCAAGGCGGTGGAGCAGGCGGTCGAACGCCAGCTGAAGACGCTGAACCGCGCCGAGACGGCCGCGGCGAGCTGGCGCGATTTCGGCGCGGTCATCCTGGTTGCCGATCTGCAGCAGGCCATTCCGCTGGCAAACCGCATCGCCGCCGAACATCTCGAGCTTGCCGTCGCCGATCCGGACCGGCTGCTCGACGGCATCCGCAATGCCGGCGCCATCTTCATCGGCGCCCATACGCCCGAGGTGATCGGCGATTATGTCGGCGGCTCGAACCATGTGCTGCCGACGGCGCGGTCGGCCCGCTTCTCCTCCGGCCTTTCGGTGCTCGATTTCGTCAAGCGCACCTCGATCCTGCGGCTCGGACCGGGTGAGCTGCGCACGCTTGGCCCGGCGGCGATCGCGCTGGCCGTCTCCGAAGGTCTCGACGCCCATGCGCGATCGGTTGCGATCCGCCTCAACCTCGAAAGGTGAGGGGATGGCGGCGGGCGATTTCCGGCTTTGCGACGTCGTCCTCGACGATACGATCGGCCGTTCGACGCCCGATGTCGAGCATGAGCGCGCCGTCGCCATCTTCGATCTGATCGAGGAGAACAGCTTTGCTCCGATCGGCCATGCCGGTGGGCCTTATCGGCTGAACATCTCGCTGGTCGATTCCAAGCTGGTCTTCGCCATCACCACCGAGGAAGGCGGCAATGTCGCCACCCATATCCTGTCGCTCACCCCCTTCCGGCGGATCGTCAAGGACTACTTCATGATCTGCGAGAGCTATTATGAAGCGATCCGTTCGGCGACGCCAAGCCGCATCGAGGCGATCGACATGGGCCGACGCGGCATCCACAATGAAGGTTCGCAGACGCTGAAGGACAGGCTGGCCGGCAAGATCGAGGTCGATTTCGACACCGCCAGGCGGCTGTTCACCCTGGTCTGCGTGCTCCACTGGCGCGGATGACGGCAATGGATCGGCCCGTCGACATCGAGGAGGGAAAGAGGCCGGGCGCCATCCTCTTCATGTGCGGGATGAACGCCATCCGCTCGCCGATGGCCGAAGCCATCGCCCGTAGCATTCTGCCGTCCAATATCTATATAAGGTCCGCCGGCGTTCGCGCCGGCGAGCGCGATCCCTTCGTCGATGTCGTGCTCGAGGAGATCGGGCTTTCCCTCGGGCGCCGCCTGCCGCAAACCCTTGATGAGCTCGAGGACGATTATTTCGATCTGATCATCACGCTGTCGCCGCCGGCCCATCACGCGGCCCTCGAGCTGACCCGCTCGAATGCGATCGACGTCGTCTATTGGCCGACCATGGATCCGACCGTCGTCAGCGGCACGCGCGAGCAGATTCTCGAGAGCTACCGTGAGGTCCGCGATCACCTGGCCGGCCTCATCGAAAGCCGGCTGCTCAAACGAAATGGCATTGCCGCGCAATCGGCATGAAAACAAATAAAGGAAAGCCTGATCAACAAGGTTCACAAACCTTCGTTGATTGTGTAGTTTCCGCCCAAATTTTAAGGGCGCGCGCTGCGCTGCCTCTTCAACCCACAGGAAGAAAACACTTATATGCCGAAAGAAGAAGTCCTCGAATTCCCGGGTATCGTTACCGAACTTCTGCCGAATGCGACGTTCCGCGTGAAGCTCGAAAACGAACACGAGATCATCGCCCATACCGCCGGCCGCATGCGCAAGAACCGCATCCGCGTTCTCGCCGGCGACAAGGTGCTTGTGGAAATGACGCCCTACGATCTGACCAAGGGCCGCATCACCTACCGTTTCAAGTAAGCTTGCCCAAGATCCTGCAAGGGGTTTTCTCCCGTCTGCCGATGGTCGAGGTTTCATGGCGCTGAAATACAAGCTCATTCTGGCCTCGGGCTCGCCCCGCCGTGTCGACCTGCTCAACCAGGCGGGCATCGAACCGTCGCGGCTGATGCCGATGGATATCGACGAGACGCCGAAGAAGTCGGAGCATCCGCGTTCGCTGGCGCGCCGGCTTTCGGCCGAGAAGGCGGAAGCGGCCCTTGCCGCTATCAAGAGCGATATCACCTGGAAGGGCAGCTATATTCTCTCGGCCGATACGGTGGTCGCCGTCGGCCGGCGCATTCTCGGCAAGGCCGAGTTCGCCGACGAGGCGTTGAGCTCGCTGCATCTTTTGTCCGGACGCAACCATCTCGTCTATACCGGCGTTTGCCTGGTGACGCCGGATCGCAAGATCCGCCAGAAGATCGTCGAGACCAAGGTGCGCTTCAAGCGCCTCTCCGGCTTCGAGATCGAAAACTACCTGGCCTCCGGCCAGTGGCGCGGCAAGGCGGGCGCCTACGGCATCCAGGGCTTGGCCGGCACCTTCGTGCAGAAGATGGTCGGCTCCTACACCAATGTCGTCGGCCTGCCGCTTTATGAAACCATTGTGCTTTTGACCGGCGAAGGCTTCGACGTGCATAGCCGGTGGCCGGAGGGCTGAAGCCCGAAGGCCGATTCCTGAATTAGGACGGACCGATCATGCCCGAAGACAACAAAGCCGCCGCCAAGGTCGAACCGCTGCGTAAGGCGCGCCCTTGCCCTGAATGCGGCAAACCTTCACATCGCGAACATTACCCCTTCTGCTCCAACCGCTGCCGAGAGGTCGATCTCTCCCGCTGGCTGACCGGCGCCTACGCGATTCCCGTTGCCGACGACGAGACGAAGGCCGAATATCCCGATGAGGAAAACTAGAGAATTCGCCCAGCGAAGCTGTTATTTTTCCTCATGAATCCGCAAAACGCGCAAGACCGTCAAAAAAGTGTCGTTTGACCGCTTGCCATGGCCGAACAAGATGCTATAACCCCGCTCGCTTCCGGGGCGCACCAAGGCCCCGCGGTTCTTTTTCCAAAGAAGATCCATCGGAAGCAGGTTAGCCCAGGTAGCTCAGTTGGTAGAGCAGCGGATTGAAAATCCGCGTGTCACTGGTTCGATTCCGGTCCTGGGCACCATTTCTAGCTGGTTGATTTTCTCGTATTTTAGCTCCTTGTTTTAACGTGCGCGAGTTGCGTTCTAGACGCCGTTTTTCCGTTTTCTAGACGTCTTTTGTTTTGCGTCTGTTCACTTCAGCCTCAAAATCGCTTACCGTCTGAGCCAAGCGCGACGAGAATAATGCTTCGCAATCGCCTCTGTTTTGTGCCCGAACATGTCAGCGATCGTTGCATAGTCCTTGCCCATTCCTCGCAGGATAGTCGCGACAGTATGCCGAAGGCTATCAAGGGTGAGGTTAGACTGAACCCTCTTCGGGCTTTTTACGAAAGGGCGCCAGGATGCGCGGAAGCCTCACACGGTCCAGGGTTTGCCGTAGCTCTTGGCGCAAAGCGTGAGTGCGGTCCGCGGTGCCTAGGTTCGGTGGCCAGCGCCTCGGAGCAGGAATTGGCACACAAACAGGTACGCCGGTCTTGCAGCGGCGCGTATCTACCCGCTTCTAAAAAAGGCCGTCCGTGGCAACTGAAGCGCATCCTGGGAATCCGGGCGCAGTATACATCATGAGCGCCACCGGCAGCGCCATATGAGCGGGCAGGGCGACCGCCGGCCCAGTGATGAGGCTTTGCGCCACCGACGCCCTGCAGTATCGTTGGAACGGATGCAACTTTCCCGTATCTAGGAAAGAACGGAGACGCCATGATAGTCTTGGAGAAATCATGGACAACTTCGATGCTATCCCCGAGCGCGCATCTGTACGCGCAGACTGCTGACAGACACGCCGCCGGTCGTCTCGGGGTTGCTGTGAGGCAGGCGGTTGCCATCGACGAATCAGGTGCACGCGCCTGATCTAGAAATTAAATGAAAGCTGGTCCGGGTGCGAGCGCCAATGAGCGCGAACATGCTCGAGGCGATTGAACCGTCGACGGACATAAGCCCGCACTTTCACCAGTTTCGACTTCAACCTGTTGCTCAAGTTGTTGTCCCCTTTCGTTTCACAGCGGGATGAAGCCCACCGCTCCGGTATCGCATATTGCGCTCCCGTGCCCGTGCCGAGTAACGACCCGAAGATCGCCGAAACAAAAGTAGCCGATGGCAACCAGCTGAAAGCTAGGTGATTCGCTTCGAAGTTGGCTAGCGCTGCGGGCCGATTGCAGCATCGCTATCCCAAGGAAAATTAATGACCATAAATACGAACGCTGCGACATGCGGCCCCGCGAGGGCCTACTGATGGCTGACAGAGACGACCTGATTATCTCGACCTTGACAGATCAGGCCACGCTTCGTCGAAGCATTAGCCGAATAAGGGGCCTACCAATCAAGCTGCGATTTCTTGCAATTTTCGGATGGCGGCATTTATTTTCTCTATTCCGTGCAGTTCCGCGGTCTCGCAGTGAGAGACGAGCTTGCCGCCTCGGGAGAGTAGATCGCCAAGGCGGACATCCAGTCCAGAAAACTTGAAGCTTGGTTCGTGCCGCCCCGTAATTGTCCAACGGCCCGCAATCTTGGAAGAGATGACGTGGCAGCGCGTACCCAGCGAGGCGGCGTCGAGCATCTCGTCTATACTTGGGCGCATCTCATGTCGCATGTCGGAATCTCCCTCGGGCGCGGCCAGTCAGGATCTTTTCATTCGCGGCAACCATATGCGGCGGCGCTGCTCGACGTAGCGATAGAGTGTGCGGACGGCTTCAGAATTTCCCAGCCGCAAAAGCCGTTCTGCAGTCGGCCAGGCTGGAACCAACTGTTTTCGGGAAGACTCGCCAACCACGCTCGGCGCGGCAAGATCACGGGGCAAGCCGTCGGCGTGACGAGGATTGTTGTAATTCGCCTAGTCCATAAGCTTGCCTCGGCGTATGGCTGTATCGATAGCGGCCTTCTTCGCCTCAACCTTGTCCTTGTCCTGTTTATGAATTCCCGTTCGAGAAAGGATTCATTGCCGATCCATCCATCCTTAAAGGCCATGCGCGGCTTATCGTTCGCGGCGATCGACCAACGTTCTCGATGTCATTTGATGTTCCTTGGAAGGGGAGATGTTCCGGCCGGTTGCCGCAGCTCTTGTTTGCGTATGGCCATCGAGGGCTGTTGAGAAGGGTGTGATCGATTTACAAATTTGTCAACAGCGGGCGAGGGCGTTGCAACCGGAGAATGTCAGTCTAAAATACTTGGCAAACCAGCAGGACTTGAGAAGAGAATTGCCAAGCTTCGACCTAAAACCAATATCCCCTACACCGGTGTTTGATGATGATGAGGTGGGAGAAGACATCCCGGAGCTCGTCAGAGAGTGGTTTTTCGAGAACTTCGAAGATCCTGCAGACAACACTCCGTTTGAAAGCGCTGAAGGTGGTTACCAGTGGGTCTATGGCGGCCCATATGACGCCCGGGAGGAGATCGAGTTAGCGTTCCCTGATGTCGAGGAGGAGGTTCTCGAAGACATCATAAGTGACATCGAGGCGGAAGGAATAGAATGGGCTCCGCACGTTGACCGGATAATTGATAGATCTGACAAAGATCCTCCGGTCTCCGAATATGAGGCCATGCAGGCCGCAATCAAAGAACTGCAAGCCGCCGTCAAGGAGCTAAAACCATTCTCATCTACAATTGGGGGGAACAATCCTCCCGAAGAGATAGGCCTGCCGCCCTATGATGAGCAGGATAAGAAGGAAATTGAAGAAGCGATCGATATTCTGCTCGGACCAGCTACAGAACTGAGCGCAAATCCAGTTGTTGTTGCGTCGTCAGCCGAGGTCCTCAAGTCAAAGAGCGAGCACATTAAGGATTTTGTATCTCGACACGGTGATAAGTTTGTTGAGAATTTTGCAGGCCAGTTGGGAAAGAGGGCTGCGGATTCCTTGACGCTGGCGGGATGGCTAAAGTTCAGTGGGCTCTTGCTGGCTGCCTACGAAGCAACTCAAGCTTTTGTCACCTCTATCGGTATTCCTTGGCCGTTCTGACTCACGCGCGCATTCGCGCACGCGAGGCAAAAAAACTGTGTTAGCGATAGCGCTGTGGGCCGGCATCCCTAGAGGCGCGCCACAAGAAATGACAAGTACCCCCTGCAACAGCCATAACAGGCAATCATTGATCAAGGAAAGCATAATGCCTTACTGGCTGTGTACGATACTGGCGTGTCACTTGCCGCCTCCTCAGCCTACCTCTTGGCTAGGTCCACCGCTTGTGGCTGCGGCCCTAACAGTCAGCGCTACCATCCTTCTTTGGCTCGCCAAGGAATGGCGGTCTGATCTTGATGAGCGAAAAAAAAGAGCTGAGGAGAAAGAAAAATTTGTGCGAGCTCTCTACGCTGAAGTAGACTTCAATACCCATGATATGGAAGCCTTTATTGAACTGTCTGCATCGCTGGGGGAAGTAACTAGAAAAATAAAAGAAAAGGACGATTTCATACCGCACATTACCGATCAGCGACATAAAGATGTCTACAAAAGCCAGATAGGCTTATTGCATCACGCAGGTGACGACTACATTGCAGATGTTGTTACTTTTTATGGCGTGATGGAAAAGATTGGGACTGAGATTCAAGGCGTCTATTTGTCGAGCTACAAAACCATTTCGCCCGAAGGAAGAGTGTCCGTCATCGACGATATCGTTAAATTCGCGTTTGAGTGCGCTGGAATTGGGCAGTCAATTCTCGCTGAAATGGAAAGGTCGTATCCAGAGTACAAACTTAAGCGCCGCAAAAGAAGAGCGGCGGAAGTCCAATCCGACGCCGACTTGCGCACAAGGATGACTGATCTAGAATCAGATCTTAATAGGGCCCGGTCCACGCATGGTGAATCTCCTTGATCCAGTTGAGAATGATATGGTTTAAAATGACGGCTTCGTCAAGTTGAAACACCAATTGAGCAGTTAGTCGAGCGGATGAACCCTCATATGGCGGCGCGACAATTACTGCACAATCCTGCTCACGCCGCATCCATCTCAGGATCATCGACGTAAGCCTGCCCATCCTCTGGCCTTCGTTCAGTTGACGACGTCGGTGAAACGCGGGGCCGGCGCAAGTACCCAAAGACGTGAGCACGATACAAAGTTGCCGTGATGACTGATCATCAAGTCAGCCTCTCGGCCCGTGAGATCCCCAGAGTTGGGCAGGTCGTCCAAGCCCACCGTATCCATCAATGTCGAAAGCTCTTTTCGGTCGCGCTCTTGCTCCCCTGGGGCGGAACTCTTAATGACGACCAAACATTCAACCTCCTTCCCATCTGTGGTGCGGAACCACACGGTTAGCATCCGGGTTCCATCTTCCTCGTCATTGGATATTTCGGTCCTTTCTATCACGCCAGAAGCGGCCCGGTCAGGATAGATGTTGAAGTCTGGCTTTGGATCTAAAGCGTAGTTAGGGATGAGCGGCTGGCTTTACGGCTCGATCCTTTATCCAATTTTTTTAACCAGCTTCAGGCGACGAGATCGCATTGCCCGCATTGATATGCGGCAAGGATAGCGAAGCTTTCCCCAGTGGGTTCCTGACCTTTAATGTGGCATGAATACTGCGCGCGCTTACGACAGCTTCCTGATGGCGCTGTAAATGATGTTGCGGTTGGCACCGAACCAGACCGTGTTGTCGACCGGGTTTTCCGTCGCGCTATTGGCAATATGCCGCATGTTGGCCTCGGAACGCTGGAGGAGCTCCCAGTTCATATAGGATTCCATGTATCCGTCATCGGCCATTTCGTCGGAGAAGTTGGCAAATAGAAAGACGCCACCGGGCTTCAGCATTTCCATGGAAATCTGCGTGAGTCGGATTGCGACCTTATCGGTGAGGTAATCGTACAGCCCTGCGGCGTAGATCAGATCGAAGGTGCCGATCTGGTGCTTTCGCGCCAGTAGGCCGCGCACAGATCCGTTGATCGGCTCGACGGACGTTCCCTGGAATTGGCGTGAGATCGAGCCGATACTTTCGGGGTCCTGATCAAGGGCAACCCAGCGTTTGAGGCGGCCTTCCGCAAGGGCTTTCGATGCCTCCGCTTCGCGAAGGTGACCGGCGGCGATGGCGAGGATCTCCGTACCCGAACCCGTTCGCGCAGCGGTCTCATCGACGTAGCGCGTCAGGGTGTCGCGACGTTCCCTGACGGCGACCGGGCCGGGAGCGTTTATCGTGTATTCGAAGATATTCAGACCGTGCAGGGTGGACCTGGCCACTTCTTCGGCCACCGCCGGGTGCCCATAGATAAAGTCTATAAGACTGGCATCGCCGGAATAGCCGCGAGGTTTTTCAAACGACCAACGCGTGAACGGGCACTGCTGCAGAATCTTTGCCGAGGGATGGGCCTGAATAAGCGGGATGAGCTTCTGCCATACAGCAGCGCCGTATTTATGCCGGATGTCATGGAGCTGGCCAATCAACCACCTGACTGCGTCTGGCAGGTCTTTGCCCGCGGCGAACCGCTGCATTGCAATGTTGATGACAATTGCAAACTCAGCCTCCGCAATTCTGAGGCGTTCTGTTTCATTGTCTTTGTGAGGTGAGGGGAACCTGTTGCTGACGGATTGCGGTGTAATCAAGCTTTGGCCATCGAGAGAAAAGAGGGGCTGCGCCACGGAAACCTCATCGGTGAATAGAGATTTAAAACATTGCATAAAATCTTCAGCATTCTCATGAAGGTCAAGCGTTAAAGTTGGAGAAAGTGTCCCCGGTGCACGTCTTAGCTTTAGAAAATATTAGTGAACCCAAGAGATACTCCCCCCGCTTTGGCATCGTTCGAGCGTTATCGGTTGATGAGGGGTCTGCGTAGGGCTATCCAACTTCAGCTAGCGGTCTGCGTCGGGCAACGGCTGCAAGGATGTTGGGTGGCAGGGGCATGATGCACGTGTTAGCCGAGACCGCAGTCGCCGCCACGCGGCCGACACTGTCGCCAGAACAGTTGCGTGGTCTTTATAAGCAGGAGAGCGAGAGCAGCCGAACGAGCGCTACGCGCAAGGGCCTCTGGATCGCGGTCGCAGCTTACCTTGCCTACTCTTTCACGGACTATCTTTTTATCGGCGATGTCGTCCAGTACACGATCGCCGGCCGATTGGCGGTTGGCGCCGGTGCGCTCTGCATTCTGGAACTCTTACTTTACTGCAAGGCAAAGGCCGATACGGTGGACATGGCCGCGGCGGTGTCCGTGCTGGCAGCCTATCTTGTCTGGCTTCTGACCGGCCAGATGACCACGGTCAGGGACGCATTCTCATATTACATGGTTTTTGGCGCGATCTTCATGATGAGCGTCAACCTGTTCTTCAGCTTCCGCTTTCCGATTGCTCTCACCGCTTCCGCAACGAACGTGCTCATCTTCATCGGCGCCCTCTATCTGTTCGTGCCCATGTTGCTTCTGCACAAGCTGATCCTCGGCGCGTTCTGCATTTCCTGCTTTATTTTTACCTCCTACGTGAACCTTCAGCTCAATAGAGAGCGCTACAAGGTGTTCCTCAATGCTCTTGAAGCTCGTCGTCAGCAAGCTGCTGCCGACGAGCGGGGCAAGGCTCTTTTGCACCTCTCGAACACCGACGCGTTGACCGGCCTGGAAAATCGCCGGGCAATCGATCAACGCCTGCGTGATCATTGGCAACGCTGGCAGGATCAGAGGACGCCCTTTGCCGTCCTGCTGATCGATGTGGATTATTTCAAACGCTACAACGACTGTTACGGTCACCAGGAAGGCGACCGGTGCCTCGTGGCTGTCTCCCAGCTTCTCCAAAACGTGGCCTTCTCCTGGGGCTCGATCATCGGGCGATACGGAGGTGAGGAATTCCTGGTCGTCACACCAATGCCGAGTTTGGAAAAAGCGACCGAACTCGCAGAAGCAATGTGTGCTGCCGTCCGCGCATTGGCTTGGCCCCACGAGCACAGGCGAGACGGGACCACTGTCATCACCGTGAGTGTCGGCCTGTCCTATACGCGCGACCAGACCAAGCAGGTCGACAAGGTCATTCACGAAGCCGATCGTGCGCTTTATGCCGCTAAGGCGACGGGTCGTGACAGCCTCGTGGTCTTCGATGTTGATGATCCGCATTGCAGCGATGACAGCGAGGATATAGCCACGACCCTGAAGATCGCGCTTGAACACGGCCTTGTCTCGCTCGTCTATCAGCCGATCCGCAACGTCCAGACAGGCACGACTGACGCTGTCGAAGCTCTGATGCGTTTGAGGATGTTGGACGGGACGCCCGTCGCGCCTGCCATATTTATACCAGTTGCAGAAAGAACCGGGTCGATCATTGAACTGGGCCGATGGGCAATTCGCACGGTTTGCCGAGACCTGCTGGCAACCGACCTGGTGCAAGTCGCCAGCGTCAACGTTTCGCCGATCGAACTGAAGATGCCAGGTTTCGCCAGCTATGTCGCAGCGACACTCGCAGAATTCGGCGTGACGGGCGCCCGGCTTGCTTTCGAAATTACCGAAGGAATGGAGCTGGAAATCGACCAGGACGTGGTGCGCTGCATCGGCGATCTGAGAAAGCTGGGCGCTCAAGTCTGGCTCGACGATTTCGGCACAGGGTTCGCGGGGCTCTCCTGGCTTCGCCTCATAGAATTTGACACCATCAAGATCGATCGCTCCTTCCTCCATGACTGCAGCACGGAAAGAGGCAAGAGGATGTTGCTCGACATCATCAGCCTGCTGCGCAATCGCGGCGTGAGGATCCTCATTGAAGGCGTCGAGACTATCGAACATCAGCGGCTGATGCAGCAGTACGGAATCAACCAGCTGCAGGGATATTACATTGGACGGCCCGCGCCGGCCGCTCAGTTTGAAAATGATAATGTGCTGCCGTTCGGGATGGTCAGGAACCCTGATTCCAGACGCCTATTTCGGAATGGCCCATAGGTTCAGATCCACAGCGGCCACGTTGTGGTCGAGTTTGCTTGCTTTTCGAACAGCATCTCGTTGTCTCCATTGGGGGAGGCGCTCTCGTCCAACAATATCATGCCGCGCCCCTGATAGGGTCGGGAGGCGGCCAACGAACCGCTGTTCAGGCGTTAGTTTCGCCCTTTCGATGTCTTCGCCAGCATCTCGCTCAGCGTTGCCGCCGAGAGCATGGATTCGGCCAACAGCTTTTTGAGCTTCTGGTTCTCCTCCTCCAGGGCTCGCACCCTTCTGGCATGGAGGCCGAGATTTCCGAACTGCAGCGATTGCCACCGATAGAAGGTCGGCTCGCTGATGCCGTATCTGTGGCAAACATCTGCCACCGTCACCCCCGCCTGGTGCTCCTTCAGAATGCCCGTAATCTGGTCGTCGTCGAATTTTCGCTTGCCCATCACCGCATCAATCCTCACGAAATGCTCTGTTGAAACTGTCGAGCAGTGGTCTGACGGCATAGAGTGCGACGCTGCTTTTGCCTGTTTCGATCAGTGTCTGCACGGGCATGCCCGCGACCAGTTCGACATCCTTCATCTTCGCCAGCCGCTCATCGGTTACGCGGATCGTCGCGGCAAAATAGGGCTGGCCGCTCTGAGTGTCGGTGAGACGATCGGCTGATACATACTCGACTCGGCCTTTCAGCAGTGGAACGCGCCGCTGATTGTAGGGAAGGAGGTGAACCTGTGCCTCCAGCCCCGCCTGAACGAGATTGATGTCCTCGGGTCTGACATGGGCAGACACGATCAGGCGATCGGCGCGTGGCAGAAGATCGACGAGCGGTTCACCCGCGCCGATCACCCCGCCTGACGTGTGGATGCGCAGGTTCATGATTGTTCCGTCTTCGGGCGCCCGGATATCGGTCCTTGAAAGCTGATCGTCGATCGCCCGCAAGCGCTCGCGCAATTGCATGATCTGGCTTTCCGCGGCCCGCATGCCCTGGGCGACTTCGCTCAGCCGGTCGCTCTCGATCTTTGCGAGATCGGCCTGCGTCTCGCTGATCACCTGGTAGGCGCGCGAGATCTGTGCCGCGACTTGACCCTGCTGGCCATCAATGTCTGCTTTCTCCCGCTGGAGGTTGAGAAGCCTGCTCCTTGTTTCCAGTCCTTTGGCGTTGAGGGCCGTCACCTGCTCCAGTTCCTGGGCCGAAATTGCGGCTCTGTCGGCCAATGAAGCCTTCTGCGCGCCAAGTCCGACGATTTCCTGCCGCACCTGGGCGATTTTTTCATCGGCGATCTGAATTTCCGCCTGCACGACCCGGCGGCGGGCTTCGAAGATTTTCTGCTGGCCGATCAGAACCGCGCTGACCGAAGGATATTTGTCGATTGCTGCGCTGAGATCCTCGGGATAGGCGACATGGTCGTCGCCCGTCTGCTCCGCGGACAGGCGCGCGCGGCTTCCTTCGGCGTCCCAAAGCTGCCCTTGAATGCTGTCTCGCTCCGAGCGAAACTTCGTGTCGTCGAGTTCTATCACGATTTGTCCGGCCATCACCGCATCGCCGTTTCTGACGAGGATCCGTCGCACGATTCCGCCTTCGAGATGCTGAATGGTCTTGCGGCTGAACTCCGGTTCGATAACGCCCGATGCGATTGCAGCGCTTTTCAGGGGCGCCAGAACCGACCAGATTCCCAAGCCGACGATGAAAACCAGGATCAACAGGTTCCCCGTCCAGACAACACCTCTGAGCCTCGGCATGGGCGAAGGGGGAGCTGGTCCGCGCTGTTTCTGTTCGATCACCGGCGCATAGGCGGTCTGCTGCCTGGTTGTCGGTCGTTGAGCGAACCGCTGGTCCATCCTTGACGAATTTGAATATCTCGCCGGCGCGGCGTTCATTGGAACAAGGGTCATGGCAGCGTCCCTCCTTCCTACGTTCCTGTTCGAGACGGTGGTTGAAGATAGGTTTCATAAATCCGCTCGCTGTCGCCGAAGGCAGCCACGGTCCCGTTGCGCATGATGGCGATCTTGTTGGTGACCGGCAGGATCCCCATCCGGTGTGTTATGATAACGACGGTCATCCCCCTCGATCTCATGCGCTCGATGGCCATAAACAGCATGCGTTCGCCGTCGTAATCCAGGCTCGAATTGGGATCGTCGAGAACGATCAGAGACGGATTTCCATAGGCCGCCCTTGCCAGTCCCAGCTGTTGGCGCTGCGCCCGGAGGAGCAGGTTTCCGCCTTCGCCGATATCGGTATCGTAGCCCTGCGGCAGCCGCATGATCGCCTCGTGCAATCCGACCAGCTTTGCGGCGTCGATCGCCTTGCCGGGATCTCCTCCGTCAAGCCGGCCGATCACATCCCTGATTGCGCCGCCGAAGAGTTCGATGTCCTGCGGCAGATATCCGACGTGGCCGCTCCCCCCGCAACGGCGCAGAGCCGAGATATCGACCCCACCGAGAAGCGCATATCCGCTCGTTGCCGGCACAACGCCTGCCATCACGCGACCCAGCGTCGATTTCCCCGATCCCGATGGACCGATGAGCGCTATGCAATCGCCAGGTGCCAGGCGCAAGGTGATATCACTCAATATCGGCCGATCGGCGAATGGCTTGATATAGCTGACATTATCGAGAAGCAGGCCATTGGGTTCCGGCAGCGG
Organism: Rhizobium sp. N122; assembly: GCF_002211295.1. Lineage (NCBI taxonomy): Bacteria > Pseudomonadati > Pseudomonadota > Alphaproteobacteria > Hyphomicrobiales > Rhizobiaceae > Rhizobium > Rhizobium sp. N122. The sequence continues at coordinate 39,706 of NZ_LOKU01000035.1, forward strand.
CACGATGCCGGCATCGCGTTCCGATGCGACTGTTATCAGCATTCCGTTCAAGCGATTGAACGCGTTGCGCGCAAACGCAAAGGAGCGCCATGCCCCTATTGCACCCTCGATAGGCGCAAGCCCGCGCCCGAGCAGCAGACTTGAGACGAAGATGATCCCGGGACTGCCGCTGTTGACGAGCACCAGCCATGTCGCCGATCCCATCATCAGGATCTGCGCGAGTGTGCGGATCGATTTGGAGATACCCAGTATGATCTCCGTGCGATGCATCGCGATGTCCTGGGCCCTTCTTGCCATTTCCGCATCGCGGTAGACGATCAGCGCTGCGCCGTCCTGCATGCCCATGGCCCGGATGACCTCGAGGTTTTTCAGCGCGGTCGCAAATCGCACATAACTCCTCGAAAGGGCAAGATTGGCGTGGGCAAGCGGCTCTCGTGTCGCCAGTTCCGTCATCAACGCAGACAGCAGCAGCGCAACTGCGCAGAGAAGACCGATGGTCCCAAGCAGCGGATGAACAAGAAAGAGCAGGAGCAGGAATACCGGCGCCCAGGGAACGTCAAAAAACAGCGAGCTGGCCGGCGAATCGAGGAACTGGCGCAATGCAGCCAGGTCCCTGTAGCACTCCGTGGCGGCTCCCGTATCGGCGCGGGCGGCATATTCGAACGAGGCGGTGAGCACCATGGGCCGGAGCCTATGGTCCAGCCAGCTGCCGATGCGCGAAAGAGCTGCCCTGCGCACGATATCCAGCGTGGACCCGACCAGCACGGCGGCGGCGATGATGATCGTCAGCATCACCAGCGTGTCGGCGCTTCGGCTCGACATGACCCTGTCGTAGATCTGCAGAAGATAGAGGGAAGGGGCGAGAAGAAAGAGATTGTAGCCGCAGCTATAAAGGAAGACCAACCCGAAGGCTCCGGCACAAGCCCGAAGCGCAACAACGAGCTGTGTCGGCGGTCGCGGTGGCTTTATGGAAATCGTTGTCATTATCAGATCTCGCTGCTGCACTTGATACTGACAAAAGGAGGCTGCTTGCAGGTTTGGCAATACAGGAGGGTCGCCGGCCGAAACCGGCGACCTTCAGGGCCTGACTTCACGAGCCGAGATGGTCGACGTCGATATGGCCGAAGGCGTTGATGAAGTGATCGAGAGAATTGTTCACCGTCGTCGTGTCGGGATTGGTGTGAACCAGAGCTGACGAGATATCGCCGCCTAGTGCGTTGTTCCCGTTGCCGCCGTTGCCGCCGACGCCTGCGAGGATGGTGGCATGCTGATCGGCCACAAGCTGCGTATATTGGGTGGCGGTCGTCGCCGCAGCCACCGCAGCCGTGTCATGGCCGCTTGAGTTTCCTTGACTGCCGTTGGAGTTGGAATCTCCGCCCGCGCCGCCGGCGCCGCTGTTCGAGATTGCCGCCAGGAAGCCGTTCTGGGCCTGGGTAAAGCCACCGGGTCCGCCATGGCCGGCGTCCCAACCTGCCGTCTGCCAAACGTGATCGCCGTTGTGCAGATGGGTAGATGCCCCGTCGACGGTTTGCACGGGGTCTACATAGGCAACCGGGTTGTAGTTGATGTTCCCATTGTTGTGGCCATCACCGCCGTTGCCGGCATTCGCGTCACCTGCATCTGGGTGATTGAGGTGAATCGTGTCAGATATTTGTGGAATAGGCATTGATGTCACTCCTTCTACTTTGTTGCGTCTGAGTTCGTTTGACGGCGTCCCCCTGCGGCCTGCGTCCAGCATGTCGCCGCAGCCAATACAACCGCCGGGGAATATTGCCTGCGATTTAATCTGTGGCCTATCTAGATATTCGGCGGCATTCCTTCGGATGTATACTTGGAAAAGACGGAGCGTTATTTGGATTGGTGCTTAGAGCGCCGTGCGTCCATTTGGACGCACAAAGGACGCTCTAACTCTTCGAAATCACGCATCAGGCTTTCCGAAAATCGATTCCGATTTTCGGGCCGATGCTTGGTGATTTGGGTCAAGGTGGCATGGTCACGATCACGTCTGCCACCTCGTCGAGGCGACGCCAGGGCCTTTCATCCAAAAGCGGAGTTAGTGCTCGAAGGCGCGCGCAACGGTCGCTGCTGTCGTGACAGCCAAATGGCTATTAGACCTAGCCGACAGGATGTAGACGAATTGCAGGCTCTGCTTTTCCCACGTTCGGATGCACAATGCCCGAACGATTCAGGCTGCACGGCGCCATGCTCGGTGAACGTGTGGTCGTCGACCGCGAATGGAGACAGTAATGGCGGAAACTCGTCCCTTATTGGAAGACCAGCCCAAGTCGGGCACAGATCAACACCTCGCCTCCAATGTGGCCGCGGGGCATCTGGCACTGGTGCCGACCTGGCTTCCATTGGATGTGACGTCCGGTCCAAGTCATAGTTCAGCCGGCAGCGGGGGTGACGGGATCAGCGAAGGCGTGATCAGCAGCAATGCCTTGGCCGTCTTCATGCCGTCCAATGCGGCGATTGCGGGGCCGCATTCGGGTGCCGACGCCTTCCAGGGCAACAATGCGCTCATCAATCAGCATCCCACCGAAATGGCGGGGATCGGCGGCAATGGCGGAAGCGGCAATGTTGCCATCGGCAGCGGCGACGGCGGCAGTCATGCCGGCACCGGGGGCAACGGGGTCTTCTACGGTGGGCTGGTCAGCACCGAAGTCGCGCTGTTTGCCCCAGTGAATACTGCTGTGGCTGCAGGCCCCGGCGCGGAGGCTCACGCCGAGCAATCGAACAACGCAATGTTCCTGCAGGGCGCAACCCAGATCGGCGGCATGGGCGGCTCGGGCGGAGACCATAATACCGCGGGCCATGGCTCGTCGATGAGCCCGGGAACTGCGCTGACATTGACCGGTGATTTTTATGCCGGCCACGGCGGCGACGGTTATTTCGTCGGCAGCATGGTCGACGTCAGTATTGCCATCTTCTCGCCGATCAACATCGCCATTGGCGCCGCAGGCGGCTCGGCGGAGGCGCATCAGACAAACAATGTCATTTTCGATCAGGGCACGGTGCAGATCGCGGGCATCGGCGGCAATGGCGGCGGCTTCAACCTGTCGTCTGACACGATTTTTACCGGCAATCATGCCGGTGGCGGTGGCGGCGTCGGATCGTCGACCGGCAGCATGGTCGACGTCAATTTCGGCTATTTCCATCCCATCAACATTGCCGTTCCCGCCGGTGGGACCGCGGACGCCCAGCAGACCGATCATGTTCTCTATGATCAGCACGCGCTTCAACTGGCCGGCATCGCGGGCCACGGCGGAGAGGGTAACCTGACGGACGCCCATTCGGCTCTGGTAGACGACATTCTGAGCTTCATGCACAGCTAGAGTCTGTCAGGGTTATTCTGAACCATACCCTGCATGTCTGAGGTAGTTGGAGCACTCCTGGGGACTGAACGCCTTCAAGAGTTCTCCAATGCGTCTCCATGTAGTTTCAACGGTTCGTTCG
>NZ_LOKU01000036.1:0-42274 GCF_002211295.1 Rhizobium sp. N122
ATCACCATCGCCGTCTTGCACGCTCCCATCAGGGCGATCGCCAGAATCCGGTTGCTCTATCGACTGCGCGAGCCGCCGCGAAGGCGACGATCCATCGCACATAGACAGCTAAGTTAGCGCATATGGGAAACTTTCCGAGCGCTGGAAGTGTATCTCGTGATCTCGGCCGTTTATTTCGGTATCTGCTACCCGGTGTCACAATGTCTGCTTCTGCTCGAGCGCAAGATCCATGCGGGTGTGCCATTGTCATTGGCCAGACGGCGTCGGCTGAAATTGACCAGGGCCTATCTCGCCGAGGGGAAGGTCTGACCCATGACCACCACTCCAACCCAAAATACCTTCGTGGCAAAGCAGCCGGTCGGTCGCCCCGCTGTCAAAATTAGCGGATTGCGCAAGTCTTTCGATGGGCGTCTGGTGCTTGACCGCGTCGATCTCGAGGTTCCCACAGGCAAAATCGTCAGCATCATTGGCCAGAGCGGTGGAGGAAAGACCACCCTCATGCGCTGCGTCAATCTGCTCGAGCGACCCGATCAGGGAACGATCACTGTCGGCGATGAGACGATCTTCGCTAACGGCAAGGTGACCTGCCGCAACCTTGCAAAGCTTCGGCAACGCGTCGGCATGGTGTTCCAGCGTTTCAACCTCTTCCCGCATCTGACGGCCGTGGAGAATGTCATTCTCGCTCAGATGCAAGCAGCCGGGATTGCCGAGAGACAGGCCGTGGAACGGGCCGTGAAACTTCTGACCAGAGTGGGCCTTGCCAAGCGGGCGATGGCTTATCCGGAGCAGATGTCGGGCGGCGAGCAGCAGCGTGTGGCGATTGCACGCGCCCTGGCGCTGGAACCAACGGTTTTGCTGTTCGACGAGCCGACTTCGGCGCTCGATCCTGAATCGACCGGCGAAGTTCTCCGCGTCATGCGGGAGCTCGCCGCCGACGGCATGACGATGATCCTGGTCACCCACGAGTTGCCTTTTGCGAAAGAAGTGTCGGACTGGGTCGTGTTCATCGATGGCGGTCTTATCATCGAGCAAGGAACCGCCGGAGATGTGCTTGACCGTCCAACGGAAGCACGCACGGCTGCCTATGTCGCGCGCTACGCTTCCCCAGGCTAGCTCGAGTGACCTCAATCGCTCCGGCGGCGCATTGCGCCGCAACAGAGTCCGGCCGGCATCAGGCCTCGCTTCTCTAAGGTAAATACATATCCGATGAACAAGCTCACAACAGATATCGCCGTCGTCGGCGGCGGTGTGATCGGCATGGCAACCGCTCTGCGGCTGCGTGCCGACGGTCGCGATGTCGTGCTGATCGAACCGAACAAACCCGGTTCGGGCGCATCTTACGGCAATGCCGGAACGATTGCCGACTATGCGATCATTCCCGTCGGCACACCCGCTGTCCTTAAAAATCTTGCTGCGCTTCTGCTCAATTCCGACAGCCCTTTATCCATCCGCAAGGCCGCATTGCCGACGTTATTTCCATGGCTGGTACGTTTTGCCTACGAATCCCTCCCTCACAGATACAGACACAATACGAGCCGCATCGTCGACCTTCTCTCCGACGCTTCATCGGAATGGCTCGAACTCGCAGCAGAAATCGGCGCATCCGATCTCTTGAGCACGAAGGGATGCCTCTATCTCTACCAGACGCCCGAGGCCTTCCAGACGGCCGCTTCGGATGTCGAACTTCGCCGAAACTACGGGATAGCGCAGCAGCTTCTCACTCCCGACGACGTGCAAAGCCTCGAACCCAAGCTGCCGCAGGTCCATGGCGGAGGGCTTTTCTTTCCGAAGGCGATAAACGTCACCGATCCAGGCCAAGTCATGAGCGTGATGGAAGCCGCCGCCAGACAAGCGGGGGTCGAGTTCGTCCGAGACTCCGTGACGACTATTTCGCGTGAGCGGAATGGAGTGAGGATGCTGGCTTCAGCCCACAGCATTCATGCCAGAGCAGTCGTGATCGCCGCCGGGGCACATTCCCGGAAGCTGGCTCTGCAGCTCGGAGAGCGGGTTCTACTGGATACGGAGCGGGGTTATCATCTCGAGTTCGATATGGAAACATTGCCGGTGGAACGGCCGGTATGCCCGACGCATCATGGATTTTACCTTTGCCCGATGCGTGGCCGCTTGCGCGTGGCCGGCACTGTGGAACTCGGCGGCATTGCTGCTCCTTCGAACCCGAGGCGCCTGGAAGTGTTGCTTGCAAATGCGCGCAGGATTTTCCCAACGCTTGGTGAACCGAGCCGGAGCTGGATGGGTTTCCGCCCTTCCATGCCCGATTCCGTTCCCGTTATCCGGCCTTCAAAGGGAGGCAGGGACGTCGTGTTTGCCTTTGGACACGGGCATATCGGTTTGACGCTGGCACCGCGGACCGCCCGCATGGTCAGCACCATTCTCGCCGCTTGATCGCGTCATGGACCATGCTTGCGAGCAGCAGGCCTTTTATCCGACTCAGAGATGCGGGTTGCGCGGCCGGTATTTCTTGACGAGTTTCTGGTTGATCTCGGCGGCCCCCGGCATGTTGGCGCTGAGATAAACCGGCGCATCGCCGGATTTCGAAAGCTCCGAAGCGACTTCGGCGAAGATCGCATTGATGACCGTCACTCCGACCGCCGTCGAGACCGGCCCGACCCGAAGCCCCGTGCCTTCGAGGTCGAGAACGGCATCACCCGGCGGCAGCCCGTTGTCGAGCACGATATCGGCGACTTCTGCGAGCCGGCGGCGGCCGTTGGCGATCGCCGTGGAATAGGCGATCGAGGTGATGGCGATCACCTTGGCGCCGATCTCATGCGCATAATCGGCGGCCTCGATCGGCGCGGCGTTCACGCCCGAATTGGAGGCGATGATGATGACGTCGCCCGGCTGCATGCCGTAACGCTCCAGCATCGGCCGCACCAGGCCTTGGGTGCGCTCATAAACCGAACTGATGACCGCGCCCTCATGCAGCATGGCTGAGCCGACGAGCACCGGCACGGTGAAGGCGAGCCCGCCGGCACGGTAGTGCACCTCTTCCGCCAGCATATGCGAATGGCCGGTACCGAAGACATAGACCCGCTTGTCGCCGCGGGCAGCATCGAGAATGACACCAGCTGCCTGCGCCATCGGCTCGGCAAGCGTCTGCTTCAACTCTTCCAGCCGGCCGATCAGGTTGGAGAAATAGGCATTGGTGATGTCGGTCATCCCACTTCTCCTTGAGATCACGCCGCTTCGCCGCAAAGCCAGGTGGCGGTAACAGTCAGCGCATCGGTGAGATGCACGAGATCGGCGCGCGCGCCCGGCGAAAGGTGGCCGCGATCGGCAAGCCTGAGGAAGCGGGCCGGATAAAGGGTCGCCATGCGCAGGGCTTCAGCGAGCGTCAGGTCGAGATAGGTGACGCCGTAACGGATCGTCGAGATCATATCGACGTCGGAACCGGCCAGCGTCCCGTCGGAAAGCACCAGCTTCGAACAGAAGCCGCCCTTTTCGCGGCGGACGGTGCGCCCGTTCAAGGTGAAGGAATCCTTCTCCGATCCGACGAGCGACATCGCATCGGTGACGAAGAACAGCTTGCCTTCGCCGCGTTTGGCGCGCAGCGCCGTGCGCAAGGCCTTCGGGTCGACGTGATGTCCGTCGGCAATGATGCCGCACCAGGTCGAGGGATGATCGATCGCCGCGCCGACGAGGCCGGGCGCGCGGTGTCCCATCTGGCTCATGGCGTTGAAGAGATGCGTGACCCCACGCGCCCCGGCATCGAAACGTTGCTCCGCAGCCTCGCTCGAACAATCGGAATGGCCGATGCTGACGGTGACGCCGGCCTCCGCAAGCTCGCGCACCTGGGCAACCGTCACCTGCTCGGCGGCCATGGTGACGAGCAGCGTGCCGATCGCCTCGCGCGCCCGGATGAAGGCCTTGACATCGCGGTCCTCGACCGGCCGCATCAGTTCGGCCAGATGCGCGCCCTTGCGCGCGGGCGCCAGATGCGGGCCTTCCAGATGCAGGCCCGCGACGCCGCGGTTCGCGTTCACCGCCTCCTTGGCTGCCTCGACCGCGGCAATGGAAGCCTCTGACGTATCGGTGATCAGCGTCGGCAACAGCGCGGTCGTGCCATAGGGCCGGTGCCCCTGTGCGATGATCTCCATCGAGGCGACGGAGGGTTCGTCGTTCAGCATGCGTCCGCCGCCGCCATTGACCTGCGCATCGATGAAGCCGGCCGATAGCACGCCGCCGGCAAGTGTCACCGTCTCGCCATCCGGCAGATCGTTTCCAGCGGCGATCGCTTCGACCCGGCCGTCGGCAACGATCAGCGCCCTGTCGTCATGGAAGCGCTCGCCATCGAAGATGCGGGCGCCGACGAAGATCTTGCGGGCCATCAGACCGTCTCCGTCACCTTGAGCAGGTTTGCCGGCCTGTCGGGATCGAAGCCCTTTCGCCGCGTCACCGACTCGATCAGCCGGTAATAGACGAGCAGCGACACCAGGGGATCGATCAGGCCGTTGCCCGTCGTCGGCACCCGAAGATTAAGGCCGGAGAGCGGCTGCGTGGAAAAACCGACGGTGGTGGCGCCGAGCTTCTGCAGGCGCTCCAGCGCCTGGCCGTTATTGGCGAAGGCGGCATCGTCGGGCGCAAAGGCGACGATCGGAAAACCCGGCTGCACCAGGCGCATCGGACCGTGCATCAATTCCGCCAGCGAGAAGGCCTCGGCATGCAGGCCGGAGGTTTCCTTGGCCTTCAGCGCCGCTTCGAGCGCGATCGCGAAGGCCGGGCCGCGGCCGGCCGTATAGAGCGAGGTCGCGTTGAAAAGCACCTCCCCGGCTGCCGCTGTGTCGATCCCGGCGGTGGCCGAAAGCGCCTCCGGCAACTTGGCCAAGGCGGCCCGCAACTCGGACGCGCCGCCGATCGCAGCCGTCACTCCGGAAAGCGCGGCGACCGAGGCGATGAAGGATTTCGTCGCCGCGACGCTCTTTTCGGCGCCGGCATTGAGGCCGAGAACGATATCGGCCTGTTTCGCCAGCGGACTGTCGGTGACGTTGACGACGGCGATCGTCGTCGCCCCGCCCTTCTTGGCCGCATCCTGCAGCGCGACGATATCGGGGCTGGCGCCCGACTGCGAGACGGTGAAATGCACGCCGCCCTTCAGATGCAGGGCAGCACCGTAAACGGAAGCGATCGACGGACCGACCGAGGCGACCGGAACGCCGCAGGTGATCTCGAACAGATATTTGAAGAAGGTGGCGGCGTGGTCGGAAGAGCCACGAGCCGCCGTCGTCACCACGCTCGGGCGGGCTGATGAAAACAGCCGGGCGATCTCGGCAAAGACCGGCTTTTCCTTTTCGAGCAGGGTGGCCACCACTTCCGGCGATTGGCCGGCTTCCTGCAGCATCAGCGACTGATTCTCACTCATAGGTCATCTCCGATTCTCAATTCGGCAACGAAATCATAGGCATCGCCGCGATAATGCGAGCGGGTGTATTCAACGACGCGCTGGTCTTCCAGGCGCGAGACACGTTCGATCAGCAGCGCCGGAGCGCCGACCTCGACATTCAGCATCGCTGCGGAGGACGGGTCGAGCGTGACCGCGGTCAGCCGCTGCAGCGCCCGCACCGGCCGGTGGCCGCTGGCCGTCAGCGCATCATAAAGCGATCCCTCGCCGCCGGCATCCTCGCCCAGGAACTTGATCGGCACCACGGCGCGTTCGATCGCCAGCGGCAGGCCGTCGGCGAGACGCAGCCGGTCGAGCCGCAGCACCGGCTCGTCGCCGCTGAGGCCGAGCAGGAAGGATTCCTCCGGCGACGGCGTATTGACCGCCCGCGACAAGATCCGTGCGGCCGGCAGGCGTCCGCGCGAGCGCATGTCGGCGGAGAAGGAGGAGAGCCGCCAGAGCGACTGCTCCATGCGCTCCACCCTGCTCGATACGAATGTACCGCTGCCGTGGCGCGATTCCAGGGCGCCCGACGCCATCAGATCGCGATAGGCGGTGCGCACGGTGACACGGCCGAGCTTCAAAGCCTCGGCAAGATCGCGCTCCCCCGGCAGCGCCGTGCCGGGCTTCAGCAATCCTTCCTGGATAAGGCCGATCAGTGTCTGCGCCAGCCGCTTGTAGAGCGGCCCGGTCAGCGCCTGGTCACGCAGGCCGCGGCTGTTCAGCTCCGCTATCAGACTGGTTCTATCCATAGGCAGACAATAGAACCTATTTAGAACCAATCAGCAAGACTGAAATCCCGCGCAGGCAAGAAAAAACCTCCCCGGGCGCCGGGGAGGTTTTGATAGCAACAGAATTTGACAGCCGTGCGTCCGCTGAAAAAGACGCTCAGCTCTTGGTGAAGATATAATCCGTCTCCTGGCGCAGCACCTCGCCGGGGCGCAGCACCGCATTCGGGAAACCCTGGTGATTGATGGCGTCCGGCCAGACCTGCGTCTCCAGGCAGAAGCCGGCGAACGGGCCGTATTTGTGCCCGCCGAGGCCGGGAGCGCCGGTGTTGAGCTTGAAGCCGGCATAAAACTGCACGCCGGGCTCCGTACTGCGTACCTCAAGCGACACACCGGAATAGAGGCTGCGGGCGAGCGCGACGCTGCGCTTGGCGGTGCGCTCGCCGGACAGGCAGAAATTATGGTCGTACAGCACCTGTTCGCTGCCGACGAAACGCTTCATCGGCGCCATCTCGCGGAAATCGAATTCCGTGCCGGCGACGGAACGGATCTCGCCGGTCGGCACCTGTTTCTCGTCGGTCGGCAGATAGTGGTCGGCGGCGATCATGATGTCGTGGCCAAGCGCATCCTCGCGGCCGTCGAGATTGAAATAGGCATGCTGGCAGACATTGGCGAGCGTCGGCTGGTCGCTGGTGGATTCGTAGGTCACCGACAATTCGCCGTTGCCATGCACCCGGAACGTTGCCTGAATGGTGCAATTGCCGGGATAGCCGGCGCGGCCATCGGGATCGACGATCTTCAGCACCACGCGGTCGACGTCATGCTCGACGACCGTCCAGTTGCGCTTGGCGACATTGTCGCTGCCGCCATGCAGATGCGTCACGCCGTTTTCGTTCAGCTCGAGCTGATGCTCCTTGCCGTCGAGCGTGAAGGCGCCGCCGCCGACACGATTGGCGCAACGGCCGGGTGTCGCGCCGAAATAGGCCGAATAGAGCGGGTAGCTGTCGAAATCCTCGAAGCCGAGCTGCAGCGGCGCGTCATGCCCTTCCAGGCGCAGATCCTGGATGACCGCGCCCCAGGTAATGATCTTGGCCGTCAGCCCGCCGCCCTTGATGACGACGCGATAGACGGTCTCGCCCGCCTTCGTCTGCCCGAAAACTTCCCGCTCCAACTTATCCGACATGATCGACCGTCCATTTGATATCTAGCAATCCGACCGGAACCTGCCCGCATTTGGTCCAAACCGCAACCGGCCGCGATCAGAAAGGAACATCGCTCACAGATCCGTGCCGATCTCCTCCACATCAAACGGCGTCGTCTGGTAGATCTCGTTGATCCAGTTCCCGAACAAAAGATGCGCATGGCTGCGCCAGCGGTTCTGCGGCGCAAGCGCCGGATCGTTATGCGGGAAATAGTTGTGCGGCATCTTGATCGGCACGCCGGCATTGACGTCGCGGAAATACTCGTCTGACAGCGAGGTGGAATCATATTCGACATGGTTGAACATGTAGAGCCGCCGGCCCCGCTTCTCGTGCACGAGGCAGACGCCCATCTCGCTGGATTCCATCAGGATCTCCAGCTTGTCCGATTTCTCGATATCGTCGCGGCGCACTTCGGTCCAGCGCGATACCGGCACCTCGAAATTGTCGGAAAAGCCGTTGAGATAGATCGAGGCAGGCTTGAGGTTGCGGTGGCGGTAGACGCCGAAGGCTTTCTCTTTCAGCTCGTATTTCGGAACGCCGTGGAAGTGATAGATCGCCGCCATCGCGCCCCAGCAGACATTCATCGTCGAATGCACATTCGTTTCCGTCCAGTCGAGAATCTCCTGCATCTCCGGCCAGTAGGTCACGTCCTCGTAGGGCAGGAGCTCGATCGGCGCCCCGGTGATGATGAAGCCGTCGAATTTACGATGCTTCACCTCCTCCCAGGTCTGGTAAAAGGCAAGCAGGTGATCTTCGGAGGTGTTCTTCGCCTTGTGGCCGCCGATGCGGATCAGCGACAGTTCGACCTGCAGCGGCGAGGCGCCAACGAGGCGGGCCATCTGCAATTCAGTCTTGATCTTGTTCGGCATCAAGTTGAGCAGCCCGATCTGCAGCGGTCTTATATCCTGACGGATCGCCAGCGTCTCGGTCATCACCCGCACACCCTCTTGCACCAGGGTTTCAAAGGCGGGCAGCGTATCGGGGATCTTGATGGGCATTGCGGTCACTCGATCAAAAAAGCAAAAAACCGGCGGCGAAAAAAATCGCTACCGGTCCGCACGCGGCCCTTTAGCGAATTTTTTAACGTGGCTGCAAGCCGGCCGGCCAAATCACCACGGATGCTTAATTAGACCCAGTCGTGCCGCGAATCAACTGCCGAATGCATGCGGGAGCGACCCATGCAAGCATCATCACAGTTTAATGACTGATAGAATCTGTTGATAGACCGGTAACGCCACCATGTTAATAATGGTAAGCATGGGCGATGTTGGAAAAGCGTAATGGCAGATAAGACCGAGGGGAGGCCGGGCATCCGAAGGCAGGATAGGGTAGGGTATGATCTCAGCCTGACTTACCGCCTCGGAGTGATGTTCTCCGCATTCTGGAATTCTGAGGTGCGTGGCAAGGTGCTGTTTCTGGCGACCGTGCTGATCCTCGTCATCCTGGCGACGGCCTATGGCCAGGTCATCCTCAACGAGTGGAACGCCCCCTTCTACGATTCGCTGGAGCGCCGCGACCTCGGCGAATTCTTCCATCAGCTTGAAATCTTCGCGATGATCGCCGGTACGCTGCTGCTGCTCAACGTGCTGCAGGCCTGGCTGAACCAGATGACGGCGCTCTATATGCGCGAAGGCCTGTCGCGCGATCTGGTCGATCAGTGGCTGAAGCGCAAGCGGGCGCTGCGGCTCTCCTCCAGCGGCCTGATCGGCGTCAATCCCGACCAGCGCCTGCACGAGGATTCCCGCAACCTCGCCGAAAGCACGACGGGCCTCGTTCTCGGCCTGCTGCAGGCGACCATTCTTCTCGTCAGCTTCATCGGCGTGCTCTGGGAGCTTTCCAGCGGCTTCATCTTCCACATCAGCGGCCATAGCTTCTCGATTCCGGGCTACATGGTCTGGGCGGCAATTTTCTACGCCGCCTCCGCCTCGGTGCTGAGCCAGGTCGTCGGCCGCAAGCTGGTCAAGCTCAATGCCGACCGCTTCTCGAAGGAAGCCGAGCTTCGCTTCACCCTGATGCATGCCAATGAGAACATGCCGGCGATCACCGTCGCCCGCGGCGAGGAGAATGAACGTCGGCGCATCAACACCGACATCAGCTCGGTGCTGAGGGTCGTGAAGCGGCTCGCCATGGCCAATACCAACCTCACCTGGGTTTCGGCCGGTTACGGCTGGCTGGTGATCGTCATTCCGATCATCGTCGCCGCGCCAGCCTATTTCTCCGGCGGCCTCACGCTTGGCCAGCTGATGATGTCGGTCGGCGCCTTCAACCAGGTCAATACGGCCCTGCGCTGGTATGTCGCCAATTTCGGTCCGATCGCCGAATGGCGCGCCACGCTGATGCGCGTCACCGATTTCCGCGAGGCGCTGCTGGAGACCGACGAGGACTTCGAGCTGAAGGATGGCATCACGTATGAAAACACCGCGGCCGACACGCTGACGCTGAAAGACGTGGTGATCGTCGCCAAGATCGGCGAAGACATCGAGGAATGCGGCGGCTTCCGCCTGCTCGAAACCGATGTCGTGATCAAGGCTGGCGAAAAGATCATGATCAACGGCGACCACAGCGTCAACCGCAAGCTGCTGTTCCAGGCGATGGCCGGCCTCTGGCCGTGCGGCAGCGGCACGATGGGTCTGCCGCCGATCGACGACATGCTGTTCGTCCCGCAGATCGCCTATATCCCCGGCGGCACGCTGCGTGAAGCGCTGGCCTTCCCCGAAAGCCCCGATGCCCACGAGAAAGCCGCCGTCGAGGCAGCCCTCGAGAAGGCCGGCCTGCATTCGCTGATCTCAAGGCTCGATACCCGCGCCCGCTGGGACAAATTGCTCGACAGCGACGAACAGAAGGCAATCGGCTTCGCCCGCCTGCTTCTCGTGCGCCCGCGCTGGATCATTTTCGACGAAGTGCTTGAGGGCATGGAGCCGGAATGGCAGGAAACCATGGCCGGGCTGCTCACCTCCATGCCCGAAACCGGCATGATCTATATCGGCCGCTCCGAGGCCTATCTCGAGATGCTGAAGCCGCGCGTGCTGCACTTACAGGCGCTGCCGTCAAAATCCGAGGAACCGCAGCAAGATCAGCAAGCCGCCCGTCCTGGCGCCAGCGCCGGTACGGGCGCTGCCGCCATGCCCGCCCCGGCGCTGTAGAGCGCCCGCGCGTCCAACAGACGCTCGATGATTTTGCATGTCATGACGTTGGCGAGGCAGGGACATGTCTATGATGAAACGCCGCAATCAAGAGCGTTTGGAAAAGCTGACGGAATTGCAGCGTTTGATCACCGACGGATTGGATAGCGGCATCAGTGATCGTTCCAAAGACGAAATTATTCAAGTCGCGCGCGAACGACTGGCTGCGCCAGATGGAAGAAATCTATAGGCTTTCCTAAACCAGCCGGTCACATCGGAGGCGTGATACCATTGAGGCCGACGGCCACCTGGCTGGCCGAAATGCTGCCATCCGCCGCTTTCTCGCCGGTGACGATGACCTTGGCGCCGGCCTTCAGATCGTCCTTGGTCGCCGGCGCCAAGGTCACGATCGGCGTGCCGTCTGATATGGTGATGGTTTTTTCCTTGCCCTGATAGGTCAGCGTGATCGTATGGCCGTCGACGGATTTGACGGCATTGCTGACTGTCGCGTTGGTCATCTGGCTGTTCGGCTGGGCATCCCAGGGACGGTTGCCCTCACCGGTCCCCCTCATCGACGCCGGAAAGATCAGCACCTCGATCGCCCCATCCGGGCCGCTGCTTTTCGGCAGCGAGGCGACGCCGACGAAATCGCCGGGCTTGATATCCTCGACCGACGCTTTTTTGATGCCGCCGACTTTCCAGCCGGCTTTCAGCGTAATCGTCGCATCGCTGCCTTCGCGCGTCTTGACGATGAGACTATCGCCGCTCAGACTTTCGATCGCGCCGCGGACGCGAATGCGCTGGCTGTCCTGCGCCTGTGCGGCCTGCGATAGGCCAAGCGCGACCAGACTGCCGGCGGCAAGTGCTGTGAAAAAACGGGAACGAAGCGTGCGAGACATCTGACTTTTCCTTGTCGCCCTTGCGATCGGCGCTATCCCCGGTTGCCGGACGGCACCTTATGCCGCCTGGCAACGGGCTGACGAATCAATGAAAAGTGAGCCGCGAGGAAAAGCTCAGCCTTCCAGCTCTTCCCGCAGCATTTCGAGCTCCAGCCACTCCTCTTCCATCTTGGTAAGGCTGGCGCGCAGCTTCTCCATCTCGCCGGCGAGCCTGTTGAAAGCAGCGGCATCACGGGTAAAGAGATTGGGGTCGGCCATCACCTGTTCACGTTTGGCGATCTCGGCTTCGGCTTTCGCCATCTCCTTCGGCAGATTGTCCAACGCGAATTTCTGCTTGAAGGAGAGCTTGCTCTTCGAGCCTGCTCCAGAAGGTGCGGCACCTTGCGTCTTCGGCTTCTCCGCCGCCTTCTCGGCTCGCTTGCGCTCCTCGAGCGCGCCCTTGCGCTGGGCGAGCATGTCGGAATAGCCGCCGGCATATTCGATCCAGCGGCCGTCCGGCGCGTCCGGCACGGCGGGTGCGATCGTCGAGGTCACGGTGCGGTCGAGAAAATCGCGGTCATGGCTGACGAGAATGACCGTGCCGGGAAAACCGGCGACGATCTCCTGCAGCAGATCGAGCGTTTCGATATCGAGATCGTTCGTGGGTTCGTCGAGGATCAACAGGTTCGCCGGGCGCGACAGAATGCGCGCCAGCATCAGCCGGGCGCGCTCGCCGCCCGACAGGCTTCTGATCGGCGTCCGCGCCTGTTCCGGCTGGAACAGGAATTCCTTCATATAGCCGGTGACATGACGCTGCTCGCCGTTGACGAGCAGGTTTTCGCCGCGCCCATCCGTCAGATAATTGGCCAGCGTGTCCTCGGGATCGAGATCCTCGCGCTTCTGGTCGAGCGTGGCGATCTCCAGATTGGTGCCGAGCTTGATCGTGCCGCTATCCGGCGAAAGCTGCCCGGTCAGCATCTTCAACAGCGTCGTCTTGCCGGCGCCGTTCGGACCGACCAAACCGATGCAATCGCCGCGATGCACCCGAATCGAAAAGGGCGTGACGATCGGCCGGTCGCCGAAGCTCTTGGTGATCTTGTCGGCCTCGATCACCAGCTTGCCGGATTCCTGCGCGTCCGAAGCCGTCGCCTGCACGGTGCCCTGCGGCCCCTTGTGGCCGCGATATTGCGAGCGCATCGTCTGCAACTCCCCGAGGCGGCGCATGTTGCGCTTGCGCCGTGCCGTGACGCCGTAGCGCAGCCAGTGCTCTTCGCGCTCGATCGCCTTGCCGAGCTTGTGCTGCTCGAGTTCCTCTGCCTCCAGCACCTGATCGCGCCAGGCCTCGAAATGCGCAAATCCCCTGTCGAGCCGGCGCGAGCTGCCGCGGTCGAGCCAGACGGTTGCCGTCGAGACCTTTTCGAGGAAACGCCGATCGTGCGAGATCAGCACCAGGGCGCTGCGCGTCTTCTGCAACTCGCCTTCCAGCCATTCGATGGTGGGAAGGTCGAGATGGTTGGTCGGCTCGTCGAGCAGCAGAATGTCGGGCTCGGGCGCCAGCACGCGGGCAAGGGCGGCGCGGCGCGATTCGCCGCCGGAAAGGGTTCTCGGATCCTCCTCGCCGGTCAGCCCGAGATGGGAGAGCAGATAGGTGACGCGATAAGGATCGTCGCCTGGCCCGAGGCCGGCCTCGGCATAGGCCTGAACGCTGTGGAAGCCGACAAAATCCGGCGCCTGTTCGAGGTAGCGCACCGTCGAGGACGGATGGCGGAAGACCTCGCCGGACTGCGCCTCGACCAGGCCGGCGGCGATCTTCAGAAGCGTCGATTTTCCCGAGCCGTTGCGGCCGACGAGGCAGATCTTGTCACCGGGCTCGATCTGCAGGCTGGCACCCGCCAGAAGCGGTGCACCGCCGAAGCTCAGGAAGATATCGTCGAGTTTTAGAATGGGAGGGGCCAAAAATCAGACTCCGGAAAGATCATAGGGCCTGGCGAGCACGATCGCCCGGCCGCTGCCGAGCGAAAAGCGAACCTTGCCTTCCGCGACATTGGAAATGGTGCGCGACGAGCCGAAAGGCAGATGGAAATCGGCCAGCGGATAACGCGCATTCTCGATCGAAAGCCCGGTCAGCGCGCTGAATCCCAGCACGGAAAACAGGCTGTTCTTGGGAAGATCCAGCTCGACCGCACCGACAAGCAGCGGCACCGCTTCCTCCTTGCCCGAGGTCAGCAGCACGTTGAAACCTTCTTCCGCCAGGCTGACGGCCGACAGCAGATGCTGAAGCGCGTGGTCCGAGCGTTCGCCGCCGAGCGCACCCGCCAGGATCAGCCGCCGCCCACCCCGCGCAATCGCTTCCGAGACGGCTATTTCGCCATCCGTCGCCGCCTTTGCCGCGGGATAGGGCTGTTTCGGCACATGGGGAAAGGCACCCTCGAGATCATCGGGCGTCGAATCGAAATCGCCGACCCAGAGCTCCGGCGTGACACCGAGGGCGGCCGCATGCCGCATGCCGCCATCGGCCGCGATGAAGCGGGTGCCGGCGACGGCATGGCGCAAACGCTCCGTCAGGCTAAGTTCGCCGCCGAGCAGAATGGTAAAGGTGGATTGGCTCATGGGCATTGCCCTTAGCGCAAACCGGGGGTGGAGGGGAAGGGGCGCCGGCCGATCCGCCACGTTCACCTCAGCCCGGCGTATCCTTATCGCGGGACAGAAAGATCGCTTCGTAACCGCCGATGAAACGATCGAACAGGGCCGCGAAGCGATCGACATCCTCTTCGGGCCAATCGGAAACAATCTCGGAAATGATCGCAAGTTTCTGTGCGCGGATTTCTGCAAGCAGCGCCTCGCCCGCTGCCGTCATGACCACGACGATCCGCCGCGCATCGGCCTGCGAGGCCTCGCGGCGCAGAACGTTGCGGGTCACCATCTCGGCCACCACCCGGCTAGCCCGGGACGGATCGATGCGCAGCATCTCCGCGATCAGGCCGACCGTCACCTCGCCGGCGGGCTGCGCCCTGCGCACGGCATCGAGCACATCGAGATGCGAAAGCTCGAGACCCGGTGCGGCGCTCTGGATCGCCAGCCGGCCGATCAGCCGCCGCCCGGTCATCAGCCGCATACGCGCCATGCTCCGGCCGATAAGAGACACGTTTTCGTCGTCCGGCTCGGCGGCCTGGCTGCTGGACAGGATCCTGGTCAGGGCTTCATTCATGACGACACCATAACAGAGCGGAAGCCGAAATTGAATATGCCGAGGTCATTAATGTGCCATTGACAACTATATGCTAATAGCACATAAATTATCCATCGGATCGGAATGATGCTCCCATGGACATGCAACTCGCGCCTGCGCCGCTCGTGACGGATCCTCGTCGCCGGCTTATCCTCTTTTTCTTCCTGATGACCGCCATGTTCATGGCGACGCTGGATAATCAGATCGTTTCCACAGCGCTGCCGACGATCGTCGGCGAATTCGGCCATCTCGAGCGTTTCGGCTGGATCGGCTCGGCCTATCTCCTGTCGCTCAGCGCCGTCATGCCGCTCTATGGTAAACTCGGCGATCTCTTCGGCCGAAAATATGTGATGATGACGGCGATCATGATCTTCACCCTCGGCTCGGCGGTCTGCGGCCTCGCGGTCTCGATGAACACGCTGATCGCCGCCCGCGTGCTGCAGGGTCTCGGCGGCGGCGGCATTATGGTGTCGATCTTCGCCGTCAACGCCGATCTGTTCGAGCCGCGCGAGCGGGCGCGTTATCAGAGTTATTCCAGCCTCGTGCTGATGGCGTCGGGCGCGATCGGTCCGGTGCTCGGCGGCACGATGAGCGATCTTTTCGGCTGGCGCTCGATCTTCCTCGTCAACGTGCCGATCGGCGTCATCGTCCTCACCGGTCTCGCCTTCATGCTGCCCTATCGCAGGCCGCATCGCCGCCCCAGGATCGATTATGCCGGCGCGCTGCTGCTCGCCCTGACGACGACCAGCATGGTGCTTGCCACCGACAGCAGCGAATTGTTCGGCGCATTGGTCTCGCCGCAGAGTATCGGCATCGTCGCCTTCGGAATCGTCTGCGCCGTCACCTGGGTGTTCGTCGAGCGCCGCGCGCCGGAGCCGATCGTGCCGCTGGACCTCTTTCGCAATTCCACCTTCAGCCTGCTGTTGCTGATCTCGATCATGGGTGGTGCCATCGCTATCGGCATGGTCAACTATCTCGCCCTCTTTCTGCAGACAACCACCGGCCTTTCGCCCTCTGCCGCCGGCCTTCTCTTCATCCTTCTGACGGGCGGCCTCGTCTGTGGATCGCTGTCGGCCGGCCGCATCATCTCGAAGACCGGCCGCTACAAGCCCTTCGCCATTGCAAGCCTGACCTGCAGCGCCATCGCCTTCGCACTGATGTCGCAGATCCACGCGGGAACGTCGATCGCTCTCATCGGCGCGATCATGATGCTGCATGGCATCGGCATCGGCCTTGCCCAGCAGGTTCCCGTCATCGGCGTCCAGAATGCAGCGCCTGCCCGCGACGTCGGCGCCGCCACCGGCTCGGTGACGCTGTCGCGCATGGGAGGCGCGTCGATCGCCATCTCCATCTATGGCGCCATCATCGCTTCCGGGCTCGGCAAGGTCGGCGTCTCGATTCCCGGTGTCGCCGACATCGAACAGCTGACGCCGAAAATGATGGCTTCCCTTCCCGAAGCGAGCCGCCGGGCCGTCGCCGATATCTATGCGGCCGCCTTCTCGCCGCTCTTCATGACCGCCTGCGCCATTGCGCTGATCGGCCTTACCGCCGCCATCATGCTGAAACCTGTGCAGCTGCCTCGCACCGGTGAGGTGAAGATGCCGCAACCGACGACGGCGGAAGCCGCGGAATAACCGAATCGGACCCGCGGATACCTCATCCCAAGGCGTTGCTTCCCCATAGCAGCTATCTGGGATTGCAATTTTCTCGCATTGCCGCCGCTGTTGGCCCGGTTGTTTCAATCAACCCGTTCTTTTTCTGCGCCGCCGACGAATCTCGGCTTCGTGACGGAACTTTCGCCATAATTTCATCCGAGCGAAGGGAGGCCTCATGCCCCGAGGCTTGCCAAAATGCAACGCCGCCACATTTAAGCAGAGTCTCGCTATGCAACCGATGCGTAAATCAGCTACAGCAAGGACTTGTATCGGCCGATTGTGCAGCGCGAAATCAGGGGTGCGCACCTGTTGAATTCCCCTTGCCACGGTCGGTGCCAATCTGCGGCGAATCGGCAAAATAGCGACATGATGCGGAGAACCAGACTGGACAGCTTGACGACGTGGAAATCGCCCGCGCTTTCCAGTGATGCCATCTCCGCGCCGTGGCGCATCGCGCGCCGCCTGATGCTGCTGTCGGCCGTCGCAATGGCGCTGAATGGCTGTCAAACGCTGATCGAGCAATCCTATCAGCCGAGCGTCTCGCCGTCTTCCAATCCGCAGATCGTCGACGAGGTGCAGAAGAACGACCCGCGCGCGGCGATGGGCGCCCGTGAACATCCGCGCATCGTCGCAAGCTACGGCGGCGAATACAAGGACGCCAAGACCGAGCGCCTGGTCGCCCGCATCGCCGGCGCGCTGACGGCGGTGTCGGAAAATCCGAGCCAGTCCTACCGCATCACCATCCTGAATTCGCCGGCGATCAACGCCTTTGCGCTGCCGGGCGGTTATCTCTACGTCACCCGCGGCCTGCTTGCCCTTGCCAACGACGCCTCCGAGGTTGCCGCTGTGCTGTCGCACGAGATGGGCCACGTGACGGCGAACCACGGCATCGAGCGACAGAAGCGCGAAGAGGCCGAGGTCATCGCCAGCCGCGTTGTCGCCGAGGTCCTCTCCAGCGATATCGCCGGCAAGCAGGCGCTGGCCCGCGGCAAGCTGCGGCTCGCCGCCTTCTCCCGCCAGCAGGAATTGCAGGCCGATGTCATCGGCGTGCGCATGCTCGGCGAAGCCGGCTACGACCCCTATGCCGCTGCCCGTTTCCTCGATTCCATGGCGGCGTACAGTCGCTTCATGTCGGTCGATCCCGAAGCCGACCAGAGCCTCGACTTCCTGTCGAGCCATCCGAACTCGGCCCAGCGCATCGAGCTTGCCCGCACCCATGCGCGCGCCTTCGGCCAGGAAGGCGCGGTCGGCGACAAGGGCCGTGACTATTATCTCGACGGCATAGACGGCCTGCTCTACGGCGACAGCCCTGAGGAAGGCTATGTGCGCGGCCAGACCTTCCTGCATGGCGGCCTCGGCATCCGCTTCGACGTGCCGCCCGACTTCCACATCGACAACAAGGTCGAAGCGGTGATGGCGACCGGCCCGAACGACATCGCCGTCCGCTTCGACGGCGTCGCCGACAATCAGAACCAGAGCCTTACCAACTATATCTCCAGCGGCTGGGTGACCGGCCTCGACCCCTCGACCATACAGCCGGTCACCATCAACGGCATGGAAGCGGCCACCGCGCGCGCCAGCGCCGACCGCTGGGATTTCGACGTCACCGTCATCCGCAACAATTCGCAGATCTTCCGCTTCCTGACCGCCGTTCCGAAAGGCAGCGACGCGCTCGAGCCGACGGCCAATGTCCTGCGCGCGAGTTTCCGGCGCATGACGCCGGCAGAGGCGGCCTCGCTGAAGCCGCTGCGCATCCGCGTCGTCACCGTCCGGCCGGGTGAAAACATCTCGACGCTCGCCGCCCGCATGATGGGCACCGATCGCAAGCTCGATCTCTTCAAACTCATCAATGCCCTGCCCACCGGTGCAGCCGTTTCACCAGGCGATCGCGTCAAGATCATCGCCGAATAAAAAAGCCCGGCTTACGCCGGGCGAGTCAGTGCTGCTGGAGGGAATGAATTTTACCGCGCCGTGCGTCTCTCGACGCGTTACGGGCGCTGTAGCGCTTAAATCTAAGCATAGGCCGCCATGTGCGGATCGGCGCTGACCAATGCGCTGCGGAGCTTCTCCATTGCCCGGCTTTCGATCTGCCGCACGCGCTCCTTGGAAATACCGAGATCGGCACCGAGTTCTTCGAGCGTGGCGCCGTCTTCGGCCAGACGCCGGGCGCTGATGATCTTCATCTCGCGTTCGTTGAGATGTTTCAGCGCCGAGGCCAGCCAGACGCGGCGGCGCTCGCCGTCGATCATGTTGGAAACCTGCTCGTCCGGCAGGGGATCATCGCTGACGAGGAAATCCATCTTCTCCGCGCTCTCGGCATCGCCGGAGACCGAAGGCGCCTGCAGCGAGGCGTCGTTGCCGGAAAGCCTGGCATCCATCGTCTGCACGTCGGCGAGGCTGACGCCGAGCGCGGCGGCGATTTCCTGGTGAATGGACTGCAGTGTCAGCTGCGTGTCGCCCTTGGCGAGCTTGGCGCGCAGACGGCGCAGATTGAAGAACAGCGCCTTCTGCGCCGAACTCGTGCCGCCGCGCACGATCGACCAGTTGCGCAGGATATAATCCTGGATCGACGCCCTGATCCACCAGCTTGCATACGTGGAAAAGCGCACGTCGCGTTCCGGCTCGAAGCGGGCGGCCGCCTCCAGAAGGCCGACATAGCCCTCCTGCACGAGATCGCTCATCGGCAGGCCGAAATTGCGGAACTTGCCCGCCATGGATATGACGAGCCGCATATGAGCCATGGCGATCTGGTTGCGCGCGCCGCGATCGTCATGATCCTTCCAGCGGATGGCGAGATCGTGTTCTTCCTGACGGGCGAGATAGGGGGCGGCCATCGCGATCTTGATCATGCGCCGGTCTGCAGACATGTTCTTCATTTCGATCTCCTGAAACAGGCCTCTCGCCCTAAATGAACAATAAAACGCGCCTTCCGGAACATCGCTGTCCGGACTGAATGGGGTTCTGAATGCATGAAGGCCTCGCCCCTGGACTTTTCAGGGGGAGGCCCTATTTCTCATCATGGGCCGTTGAGACGGCCGGGCTGGACCTGTTTCTTCACCTTGCCGGATGGGCAATATTGAAAAGGCATGATCCGCTCCTCATCGAACATTGACGGAATGGCAGTTCGCCCGTCGAGGCCCATCGCGCCCCGCGAGCAGTCCGCAGTTACGTATGTTAAACGCGGCAGTCGGGAAAAAGTTCCAATAAAAAAACCCGGCTTGCGCCGGGTTTTTTGATCGGGAAAAAACTGAAGCGCCTTAGGCGGCTTCGTCCTGCGAATCGTCTTCTTCGATCGCCTTGCCGCGCTTCGGACCCTTGTTGAGATTGGTCTCGACGAGGCGAACGGCTTCGGTTTCCGACATCTTGTTGACGGCGGCGATTTCGCGCGCCATGCGGTCGAGCGCAGCCTCATAAAGCTGGCGCTCGGAATAGGACTGCTCGGGCTGGTTCTCGGCACGATAGAGATCACGCACGACTTCAGCGATCGAAATCAGGTCGCCGGAATTGATCTTGGCATCATATTCCTGAGCGCGGCGGGACCACATGGTGCGCTTGACGCGCGCCTTGCCCTGCACGACCTTCAATGCACGCTCGACGAAATCCGTTTCCGAAAGCTTGCGCATGCCGATGCTCATCGCCTTGGCGACCGGAACCTTCAGACGCATCTTGTCCTTTTCGAAATCGATAACGAAAAGTTCAAGCTTCATGCCGGCAACTTCTTGCTCTTCGATTGCGGTGATGGTACCGACGCCGTGAGCGGGGTAGACGATCGATTCACCGGTCTTGAAGCCATGGCGAGCTGTGGAAGGCTTTTTCTGCTGAGTCGTCATTCTATTCAAAAACTCCCTGTTACGCTTCCGGCGGCGGCCGGAGCCGGGTCAGTCAGGCCCGGGTGAGACGGTAGTATCCGTCGGGTGACTTCACTCTGGTCCCATCGGTCAAAAGCAAAGAACTTCTTGCGCACGATCTTGGGACCCGGCGCTCAAAGCGTTGATATGTCACGGAAACCGCGTACGGATTTGTTTTGCTTTCGTGATGGTTTTGGGCATGCGTCATGCCACAAATGGAACAGTATGCAAAACCTATCATAAAAATATGAGGAAATCAATAATTTGCTTCACTTGAGTCATGCGGGCAACACATGTCACCCATATGCCTCGCGCAGCTTTTAAACCATTTTGCCCCGCAGCCGCCCAAATCCGGCAACCGAATTCAGGCGCCGTCTCAGTCGCCGGAACCGGGTTTCTCAGAGAAATATTTCTCGAACTTTCCGGTCTCGCCGTCCATTTCCTTCGCCTCGGGCAAAGGGTCCTTCTTGACCGTGATATTCGGCCAGATGGTGGCATATTCGGTATTGATCTTCAGCCATTTGTCGAGGCCCGGCTCAGTATCGGGCTTGATCGCCTCGGCGGGACATTCCGGCTCGCAGACGCCGCAATCGATGCATTCGTCAGGATGGATGACGAGGAAATTCTCGCCCTCATAGAAGCAGTCGACAGGGCAGACTTCCACGCAGTCGGTGTATTTGCACTTGATGCAATTGTCGGTCACGACATAGGTCATGAAGAACTCCAGGATTCCATGCGGATGGGGCCGGGCAACCTGGAACGTCGCGCCTATCCCCGTGCCGGAGGAAAAGCGTGGGCAGGCTTGGGAGGCAAGCACGCTTCCGGCAGGTTGTCAGTGACGTATCGGCTTTAACGCCGGATTTCAAGGACAAACGATCTGCAAAAGCCGCCGCCGCGGGCAGAGTTTTCTAATCCTCGTCCGACATCAGCCTATCGATTGCGCGTCGTTCCTTTTTGGTCGGACGGCCGGCGCCGGTCGCCCGGATCGCCTGCTCGTAGGGGGTGAGGCGTTTTGCCTCATCGGGCGGCGGCGACAGGTCCTCGTAGAGCAGGCGGGCCTCCTCGTAGGGGCCGCGCCGCTCGCCCGCCAGGCGCATGATGAGAACGACATCGCGCCGCTCCAGCGTCAGCTCGATCCGGTCGCCCGGCTTGACCATCTGGCTTGGATGGTTGCAACGCTCGCCGTTGATGCGCACATGGCCCGACTGGATATGGCTCTGCGCCAATGAGCGCGACTTCACCATGCGCGCGAAGAACAGCCACTTGTCGATGCGCTGGCGCGAACCGCTTGTCGGCTGTGTCTCCCCGCTCATGATTACTTCTTCATCTGCTCCTTGAGAGCCGCGAGCTTGGCGAAGGGTGAATCCGGATCGATCGGCTTCTCCTTGCGCGGCGGCTTGGCCTCGAAGCGCAGCGGCTGCGAACCGCCGCGGTTGTTGTTGCGATCGTTGCGGTCATTTCGCTCGCCGCGATCCTTGCGGTCCTGCCGATCGCCACGCGGCTGGTCGCTCCGTGGCTGGTTGTTGCGGTCGCCTCTTGCCTGCTGCGGCCGGCCGCCATCGCGGCCGCCGCCGTCCTTGCCGCGGCTGTGACGATTATTGTCGCGCCCTTCCCCGCCGCGATTGCCTTCGCCGCCTTCACCGCCGCCCGGCCGGCGATTGCGATCGCCGCGGTCCTGGTTCTGACCGCGCTCCTGGCCCTGGCCGCCACGGCGATCGCCGTGCCCACCGCGCGCCTGGCGCTGATTGTCGTTGCGGCCGCCGAGACGCCACAGAAGAACCGGCTTCGGTTCCGCCGGCTCGCCGGCTTCCCCGGAAGCGGATGCCTCAGACGTCGATGCCGTCTCCGTGGGAGCGGAAGCGTCATCCGGAGCGGATGCCTCGATCGCTTGATCAGGAGCGGCGGTTTCGGCCGCCACCGGCGTGTCGACATCAGCCGAAGCCGCCTCGGTTGCGGATGGCTCGGCAGCCGTCTCTTCCGCCGCGCCGTCGGCATCGTCGTGATCGGCCTTTTCGGCCGTCTCGTCGGCAGGCGTTTCCGCGGTCGTTACTGGCACTGCGGCGGTATCCTGCGTCGCAAGATGTGCCGATGCTTCTTCCGCCTTCACCGCATCGGCGCGATAGCCGAGACCCTTGAGGATTTCTTCCATGTCCTCGAGCGTCGCGCCGAGGATCGACAGCATCGCCGTCGTCGTCGTGAAGCGGCGGCCGTCATAGGCGCCCTCCGGGCGATTTGCCTGACCTGGCTTCCACTGCAGCAGCGGCCGGATGATATCGGCAAGCCGTTCGAGGATGTCGATGCGCACGGCGCGCTTGCCGAGGAAGCGGAAGCCGGCGAGCTTGTAGAACATCCGCTCGAAACTCGGATCGGTGACGACGGAGGTGCGGCCGGCGGCAAGCACCGGAATGAGATCGCCGTAGCCCGGTTTGTCCAGACCGTCGTTCTTCAGCGCCCAGAGCAGCGTGATGAGTTCGGCCGGCGCCGGCTTCAGAAGTGCCGGGACGAAGATATGGTAGGCGCCGAAACGCACGCCGTAGCGGCGCATCGAGGCGCGCGCCTCCTGGTCGAGCGATTTGACCTCCTCGGTCACGTCGCGGCGGAACAGCACGCCGAGATTCTCGACGAGCTGGAAGGCCAGCCCCTTGGCCAGACCCTGCAGGTCCTCGGCGCGCGATAGATCGTCGAGCGGCTTCAGCACCGTGCTAATATGATGATTGACGAAGCGCTCGACACGGGCGGCGACATGATCGCGGGCATTGCCCGTCAACTGTTCGTCGGCCAGCAGAATCACGCGCGGACGCATGACGTGCTCGCTGCCCGAAAGCCGCGCCACCGGGTCGCCGATCCAACGGATCAACCCGTCCGAGCCGATTGCCAGGTCGCTGTTGCCGGCGGCGTGGATTCGCGCCGCACGGGCCTCGAATTCGAGCGCAAGCGCTTTCTGCGACGCAGCCTGAACCGCCTTGGCATCCGGTCCGTCCGTTCCCGCCACCGGCGTGAAACGGAATCCGCTCAATTGCCCTACATGATGTCCTTCAACGAAGACATCGCCATTCACACTGATTTCAGCTTCCAGCATCGCATTCTCTCTCAGGCGCTTCATGAGCACAGATGTCCTGCGATCAACAAAGCGTTTCGTCAACCTTTCATGTAACGCGTCGGACAATCGATCTTCGATTTCCCGCGTCTTTTCCTGCCAGTGTGTCGGATCGGCAAGCCAACCAGGCCGATTCGAAACATAGGTCCAGGTTCTTATCTGCGCGATTCGCGCCGAAAGCGTGTCAATTTCCCCATCTGTCCGATCGGAGCGATGAACCTGCTCCGCAAGAAATTGCTCATTCACCGTGCCATAGCGGACGAGATCGGAAAAGAGGGTCGAGATAAGATCGGCATGTTGTGCCGGGGTGATACGCCGATAGTCGGGAAGCGCGCAAGCCTCCCACAGTTTTTCGACGCGGGCCGGCCTGTCGGCAAGGTCGATGACCTCGGGATAACGCGAAAGCTGTTCCAGCGCCTGCTGGTCGACCGCAGGCAGCGCCCGCGTCAGCCCCGGCACGCGCGGCCCCGCCTCGAGGCTTATCCGCAAGGATTGAATCGAGGAGAAGTCCATCTCGGTCGTGCGCCACTGCAAAACCTTGACGTTGTCGAATTCGTGCCCCTCGATGCGCTGCACCAGTTCCTCGTCGAAGGGCGAGACCTGCCCGGTGACGCCGAAGGTACCGTCGCGCACGTGCCGCCCGGCGCGCCCGGCAATCTGGCCGAGTTCTCCCGGATTGAGATTGCGGAACTGGTAGCCGTCGAATTTCCGGTCCTGGGCGAAGGCGACGTGATCGACATCGAGGTTGAGACCCATGCCGATCGCATCGGTCGCCACCAGATATTCGACATCGCCAGCCTGATAAAGCGCCACCTGCGCATTGCGGGTGCGCGGGCTGAGCGCGCCGAGCACCACAGCCGCGCCGCCGCGCTGCCGGCGGATAAGCTCGGCGATGGCATAGACCTCGTCGGCCGAGAAGGCGACGATGGCCGAGCGCTGCGGCAGCCGGGTGATCTTCTTCTGCCCGGCATAGAAAAGATGCGAAAGCCGCGGCCGCTCGACGATCGTGATGCCGGGCAGGAGCTGCTGCAGGATCGGCTGCATCGTCGCAGCACCAAGCAGCAGCGTTTCCTCGCGGCCGCGAAGATGCAGGATCCGGTCGGTAAAGATATGGCCTCGCTCGAGATCGCCGGCGAGTTGCACCTCGTCGATCGCGACGAAGGCGGCCTTGGTCTCGCGCGGCATCGCCTCGACGGTGCAGACAGAAAATCGGGCATTGGGCGGCGAAATCTTTTCCTCGCCGGTGACCAGCGCCACATTCTGCGCGCCGACCTTCTCCACCACCCGCGTATAGACCTCGCGCGCCAGCAGCCGGAGCGGCAGGCCGATCACGCCGGTCCCGTGCGCGACCATGCGCTCGATGGCATAATGGGTCTTACCGGTATTGGTCGGCCCGAGCACCGCGGTCACACCGCGTCCGCTCAGAATCATCGGCTGCGAAGTCAGAGTCATGGTCCATGCAAATGAGGCAGGCAGCCCCCGGGAAAAGAGTGCCTCCGCGAGGGAAGCCAGAGAACACATGGACAGCCGCCGCCGCAAACGCAAGGGCAGATTTCAAAATGCTTCGGCGATTACGACCTTTGCGAGTCACGCGTAGCGCCCGGATCTGCGAATCGGAACAGCGTGAGAACGAATCAGCGACGAATCGCTGACTCCTGCTGATTCAGCTTTTGTTCACGGCTAAGTATTGATTTTGAATCACTTTTTTCCACTAGATGCTGAATCACCGTACTCCCTGTCCCTCGCATTTTCGTCGCCACGAACAACGACTCCGTCCGGCGGCGAGCAATCGTAAATTGCGCCCGAAATTAACCTGTCGACCAAAGCCGGAACGAATCGGCGACGAATCGCCGACCCTGTCGGTTTCGCGTTTCGTTCACGGCCACATCTGGTGGCGACATTGCGTCCATGCGCTAGATGCGGATCGCCGACCGGCCTCCCTGCTCCGCCTTGCCCCATCGGCATTAATCTTTCGAAAGCCGGATTCAGATGCCGTTAAGATCGATGGCGCCCGATCAAAAACGGAACGAATCGCTGACGAATCGGCGACATCGGGACCTTCTTGCTTTGTTCACCGCAACATATTGTATTTAAAGATCTTTTTAACCATATGAGCAGGTTTCCGCTGGGTCGTGGGTCAGGAGGCGTCACATTTCCTGGCGTAACCGGGAACAAAAATCGCCAATGCGTGTTTCTCGTCCATTCAAATTGCCGATGAAATGAAGGAAACACACCATGCTTGGCACGATACTTCTTGTTATCCTCATTCTGCTCTTGATCGGAGCCTTGCCGAATTGGGGTTATAGCCGTGGCTGGGGCTATGGACCTTCTGGCGGTTTGGGGCTAGTTCTCGTGATTATCATTATCCTTGTACTCATGGGCCGCATCTAAAGGCCAACAAACCTGGGGAGTTACGACATGATGAAGAAGATTGTTCTTATTGGTGCCCTCGTCGGCGCCCTGGCATCCTGCACAGCGACCGAGCAGGGCACGGCGATCGGCGCCGGCACCGGTGCGGTCATCGGCGGTGCCGTCACCAACAGCTGGGGTGGTGCCGCCGTCGGCGCCGTTGCCGGCGGTCTCACCGGCGCTCTCATCGGCCAGTCGGTCGAACGCCGCGGCTACTGCGTCTATCGCGACCGCTACGGCCGCCGCTACGAGGCCCGTTGCCGCTACTGACCAGCAAAAGCATTTCGGACTTCCCAACGGGCGCTTCGGCGCCCGTTTTTCTTTGCCCGCCTGTCAACACGGTGTTGACGATCGGTCGCGAAAGCCGAACCTACCGACTCCGTCGGGCAGGGGCATATTTCCTTCATGAGCGCAGTGGGTAGGCCAAGCCGCCCGGCGCATTTGAAAGGAACGTTTCCATGGGTCAGATTTTCCTGAATTCCGCCGTCGCCATTCTCATCGCCTCGGCTTTCCTGGCAACCGCGATCTCAGCTCTTCGCGGCCAGGATCGCCCGCTGCAGCGCGTACCGGCCAAGGCTCCCCGACGGCATCCCCCAAACGCCGGCGACCGCTCCTGAACTTCCCCAGGAGGGCATCCATACAAAAAGCGATAGCGCATCCGGCAGGACACACTATCGCTTTCAAATCGAATCCGATTTTCGAGGTAGGTTAGACGAAGAACTGCCCGCCATTGGCCGTCAGCGTCGAGCCGGTGATGAAGCCGGCATCGTCGGAGGCGAGGAAGGTCACGCAGCGCGCGATCTCCTCGGGTTCGCCGAGGCGGCCGACGGGAATCTGCGGAATGATGCGTTCGTTCAGCACCTTCTCCGGCACGGCGAGCACCATCTCGGTCCCGATGTAACCGGGGCAGATGGCGTTGACGGTGATGTTCTTGGCCGCCCCTTCCTGGGCCAGCGCCTTGGTGAAGCCGAGATCGCCGGCTTTGGCCGCCGAATAATTCGCCTGACCCATCTGTCCCTTCTGGCCGTTGATCGACGAGATATTGACGATGCGGCCGAAGCTGCGGTCGCGCATGCCGGTCCAGACCTGATGCGTCATATTGAACAGGCCGGTGAGGTTGGTATTGATCACCTCGTGCCATTGCTGCGGCGTCATCTTGTGGAACATCGCGTCGCGGGTGATGCCGGCATTGTTGACGAGCACGTCGACCGGCCCGATCTCGCTTTCGATCCTGGCAATCCCCTCGCCGCAGGCGGCATAATCCGAAACGTCCCATTTGAACACCGGAACGCCGGTGGCCTCGTGGAAGGCTTTGGCTTTCTCGTCGTTGCCGGCATAATTGGCGGCAACCCTGTATCCGGCGTTTTTCAGCGCCACGGATATCGCCGCGCCGATGCCGCGTGTACCCCCGGTGACCAAAGCCACTCTGCTCATGTTCCGCTCCCTTTTTGTTTTCGCCCCGCCGTGGCGGGATTTTCAATCAATGACGGATCGCATGCTGTTTAAAGTGCTTCGAAGCACATGGCGACACCCATGCCGCCGCCGATGCAAAGCGTCGCCAGGCCCTTCTTGGCACCGCGGCGCTTCATTTCGAACAGCAGCGTGTTGAGAACGCGCGCCCCCGAAGCGCCGATCGGATGGCCGATCGCGATCGCCCCGCCGTTGACGTTGACGATCGCCGGATCCCAGCCGAGATCCTTGGTGACGGCGCAGGCCTGCGCCGCAAAAGCCTCGTTGGCTTCGACGAGATCGAGATCGCCGACCAACCAGCCGGCCTTTTCGAGCGCCTTGCGGGACGCCGGAATCGGGCCGGTGCCCATGATGGAAGGATCGACGCCCGCCGTTGCCCAGGAAACGATGCGGGCGAGCGGCTGGATGCCGCGCCGGACCGCTTCAGCTTCGCTCATCAGCACCGCCGCGGCCGCACCGTCGTTGAGGCCGGAGGCATTCGCGGCCGTAACCGTGCCCTCCTTGTCGAAGGCCGGGCGCAGCTTGCCCATTGCCTCCAGTGTGGCGCCGTGGCGGATATATTCGTCGGCATCGACGGTCACGTCGCCCTTACGCGTCTGGATGACATAGGGGATGATCTCGTCGGCAAAGCGGCCGGCCTTCTGCGCCGCCTCCGCCTTGTTCTGCGAGGCGACGGCGAACTGATCCTGCTCGTCGCGCGAAAGCTGCCACTGACGCGCGATATTCTCGGCGGTGATACCCATGTGGTAACCGTGGAAGGCGTCCGTCAGGCCGTCCTTGATCATCGTGTCGACCATCTTCGCGTCGCCCATCTTGACGCCACCGCGCAAGTGCATGGCATGCGGCGCCATCGACATGGATTCCTGGCCGCCGGCAACGATGATCTTGGCGTCGCCGGTGGCGATCTGCTGCATGCCGAGTGCGACGGCGCGCAGACCGGACCCGCAGAGTTGATTGACGCCCCAAGCCGTCGCCTCCTTCGGAATTCCGGCCTTCATCGCCGCCTGGCGGGCGGGGTTCTGGCCCTCGCCGGCAGCGAGCACCTGGCCGAGGATCACCTCATCCACTTCGCCGGCATCGACGCCGGCGCGCGCGAGCGCACCCTTGATGACGGCCGCGCCGAGTTCATGCGCGGGGACTGATGCGAAAGCGCCGTTGAACGAGCCAACGGCCGTTCGACCTGCGCTGGCGATGACGATGGATGAATTGCTCATGGTGACGCTCCTCGTTTTCGTCTCACTTACATAAGACGAAACTGGCAAAGCTTGGAGCGCAAGTCAAACGCGAAGACCGGCCGCCGTCATTTTTCGGCGGTCGCCGCGAAAGCCCGATTCATCTGCTCTGTGAAAGGTTTGCCGCATCGCACAAAGAGATTGTCACCGGCCTTCTTTTGCGTCTACAGTCTGAAGTGGAGGAATATCCATAATTCAGACGGGGGTCCAGGAGACTGATATGGCGAAGCATGAGGGTCAGATAGTCATCAAGAAATACGCCAATCGCCGGCTATACAATACGGGCACCAGCACCTACGTCACGCTGGAAGACCTGGCGGAGATGGTGAAGAAGGGCGAAGAATTTACCGTCCAGGATGCAAAAAGCGGAGATGACATCACCCATTCGGTGCTGACCCAGATCATCTTCGAACAGGAATCGAAGACCGGCAACACGCTTCTCCCGATCTCCTTCCTGCGCCAGCTCATCACCTATTACGGCGACCAGATGCAGATGGTCGTGCCGAGCTTCCTCGAACATTCGATGCGCGCCTTCACCGAACAGCAGTCGCAGATGCGCGAGCAGGTGAACCGCGCCTTCGGCGAAACACCGCTCGGCAAGAACCTGCAACTGCCGATGCAGATGGTCGAAGATCAGGTGCGCCGCAATACCGAGCTATTTCAGCAGGCGATGCAGATGTTCTCGCCCTTCATGACGCCGCCTGCCAAGGAAAGCCGCAAGGCCGAAGCCAAGGATATCGATGAGCTGAAGGAACAGCTCCGCGCCCTTCAGAACAAGCTCGACAACCTATAATCCGATCGAGACATCCCGCCCGGCGCTTCGGATCGAGACGGCAAACCCGCCGATCACATCGATCAGAGCGATCGTCATCAAAATGAAGAAGACCTGCGTCGCAGCATCCCGGACGAGCAGAAACTCGACCAGGAAGGCGATGAATACCAGCATCGACAAGATGTGGTTGATGAGGTTGCCCGGGCCGGTTCTGGTTGCCTTCAGGATTTCGAAAAACAGCACGACAAGCGCTATGACGATGAAAAGGTCGCCGAGCGCCATGCTCCAGATCGCGCCTGATATCATCGACAATACGATGACATCGTGCTGCAGTGCCGGAATACCGCCATCGCCCATCAGGCCGAGCATCGCCAGATTGTAGAGAATAAACGGGATAATCATCAGCGGCATTGCGGCTATCATCGGCAATCTCCTTGGCGGGTGGAGGAATACTGCCGCAAACCGTTGCCCCACGGCAAGTCGCCGCAAATATTATATCGCCGAATATGAAAAGGCCGGCGTGACGCCGGCCTTGAAATTAGTCGATCGGACGAGCCGGATCGGAAATTATGCGCTTTCCTTCGGCGTCAGAACCTGGCGGCCGCGGTACATGCCGGTCTTCAGGTCGATATGATGCGGGCGGCGCAGTTCGCCGGAGTTCTTGTCTTCGACATAGGTCGGAGCCTTCAGCGCGTCAGCCGAACGGCGCATACCGCGCTTGGACGGGCTTGTTTTTCTCTTCGGTACAGCCATTTCTCTTACTCCACTTGCGGGCAGAACATTCCCACGGCCAGACTGGCGGCCGAAACGGACATGTCGCGATTTCGGAAATTTTGCGCGCTTATACATGCAAGGGGCGGCCTTGACCAGTCCCCACGCATATTTTTTGACACACCGACGATTCGCCGTTCAGACTTCGTCTTCCGGCACGATCCAAGGCTCGGCGCGCGCCGCCTCTTCCCATTTCCGCCAGGCCGGATGCGCCTTCATGGTCTGCATATAGGCAAGCGTATCGCTTCGGTTGACGAGGTCATAAATCTCGAAGCGGTTGACGACGGGCGCAAACATCGCATCTGCGCCTCCGAACGCGCCGAAGAGAAACGGCCCGCCGGATTGCTGCAACAGGTCGCGCCAGATCGCCTCGATGCGGCGAATATCGGCATCGACGCCATCCAGCAATGCGATCCTGGCTTTCGGCCGGCGGATATTCATCGGGCAGGCGCTCCGCAGAGCCCGGAAGCTTGAGAGCATTTCCATCGAAACCGAACGGGCGAGCGCCCGCTGGGCGCGATCCGCAGGCAGAAGACCGGCGTCCGGATAAAGCTCGGCGGCATATTCGATGATCGCCAGCGATTCCCAGATCTTCAATGCGCCATGCCGCAGAAGCGGCACGCGCCCGGTCGGAGATACCGCCTTGATATTGGGATTGCCGCCGGCGTCGTCGAAGGGGATCAGAACCTCCTCGAAATCGATGCCGACGCCCGTCAGCGCCATCCAGGGCCGGAACGACCAGGAGGAATAGTTCTTGTTGGCGATATAGAGCGTCGGTCTGTCCATGGGCGTCTCCCGTTCAGGCGTCGAAATCGAAGATCAGCAATTCGTGGAAATGGTTCATGTCCTCGAACACGCAGAATGCCGGCGGCATCAACTCGAAAACAGGAGCCTTGCGGCGGACATCCTCGGCCACCTCGTCGAGCATCGCCTGCCAGCGCGGCAAGGCTTCGTCCTCCAGCCGCTCGATCGGATAGGAGAAGGTCATGTGGAACCTGTAGTCTTCATGGTTGGGCTGGCGATAGCCGAGAAGATCAGCAAAGGCGTCGCGCCAGGCGCGCATCACCTTGCGGTCGTTCTCCGTCGCTCCGTCGACCAGCAGGCCCGACGGGCGAGCTCCGACGACGGCGACCTTGAAGGGGGCCGCCATCGAGAAACCTTCGAGCCGCGCCGCCATCAGTTCGGTCATGTCGTCGATCGGCGTCTCGAGCGGCAGATCGACCGGCCAGCAATCCTGCCGGCGCCTGGTCTCGATGGTCCCTTCGAAAAGCGTCATGTGGAGGCTTGATATCGGCGTGAAGAGGAACTGCCGGGCCTCCGGCATCGCCAGATATTTGTCACGCGCCTCGATCAGCACCGTCTGCGTCCGCGAGCCTTTCTCGGTATGACAGACGATGGTGTTGCCGGCCTCAGGCAGAAAGCCGCCGGCCTTGCGATAGCGGCTGCCGAGATGGGCGGGCGGGTTCGGATTGTGCGTCTTCGAATATAGAAGAAGCTCGGGTGAAAACGTCGTGGCGATCATGGGCGACTCGGGAGCTCGGGTTTGACTGCGTCGCCCATACGGCAGAACCAAGAATGTCAGATGACGCTCGAGGCTACCAATGACAAGTTCTGATTTCAGTCATAGATGCATTTGATGTAATCGCCGGAACCCTGTGCGCGTCTCTCGATCACGCCGGCAAGCCGGCGAAGGCCGCGGCCGGGTTTGCCGGCGTTGCGGTCGATCGGGTTCGGCAGCGAGACCGCAAGCAGCGATGCCTGGCGCCGCGTCAGCTTCGAGGCCGGCACCTTGAAATGATGCTGGGCCGCTGCCTCGATGCCGTAGATGCCCGGACCCCATTCGGCGATATTGAGATAGATTTCCATCAGCCTCCGTTTCGACAGAACGAAATCGGTGGAGACGGCCAGCGGAAGCTCCATCGCCTTGCGCACGAAGGAGCGGCTGTTCCAGAGAAAGAGGTTCTTCGCCGTCTGCATCGGGATGGTGCTGCCGCCGCGGGTTGCCTGGCCTTTCAGCGTATCTTCGACCAGCATGCGCATTTCCGCCCAGTCGACGCCGCCGTGAAAGCAATACTGCCCGTCTTCGGACATCATCACCGACTGCACCAGAACCGGAGCAATTTCGTCAAGCGACACCCATCGCCTGTCATAACCACGCAGCAACACGAGATCGCGCAGCATCAGCGTCGAGACCGGGTGAATGAAAGGCAGCAGATAAAAAAAGATCAGCGCGTAGGGAAGGATGACTAGCGCCAGCACGGCAAGAACGATGCGTTTCAACACACGCCGGTCTCCGAACCATTGCCGACGGGCCGGCATGTCGGCGATGTCCTCTCTCTCCGGCGCTATATCCAATGTCCCCAGCCCGATTTCGCTCCTGTCGTTCTCATAACGCCTGTAGGCCGCTTATGCCAGAGCACGCGGCGAATCTTGCTGCGCCATCGACAATTCCGTTGCAAGCCCGGGGGCGCTCATGCCAAACAGCGCCCATGGACGCGAATAGGGACACTTTCGAGACGAGGCTGAAGAACAACGCCGGCGAGATCGAGGCGCTGCTCGAGGCATTGCTTTTGCCGAGCGCCCTCTCCGACGAAATCGCCAGGCCCGAGACGCTGCGCAGCGCCATGCATTATGCCGTGCTGAACGGCGGCAAGCGCCTGCGCCCGTTCCTGGTCGTCGAAAGTGCCGCCCTTCTCGGCGGCGATGCCGAGGCCGCACGCCGCGTCGGCGCCGCTCTCGAATGCGTCCACTGCTATTCGCTCGTGCATGACGATCTGCCGGCCATGGACGACGATGATCTGCGCCGCGGCAAGCCGACTGTCCACATCAAGTTCGATGAAGCCACCGCGATCCTCGCCGGCGATAGCCTGCTGACCTACGCCTTCGACATCATTGCAGCGCCGGAAACGGCGCTTGCCGATACGAACAAGGCAGCGCTGGTGCTGGCGCTTGCCCGCGCTGCCGGTCTCGGCGGCATGGCCGGCGGCCAGGCGCTCGATCTCGCGGCGGAAAAGCAGGCTCCAGACGAGGCGGGTATCATCCGCCTGCAGGCGATGAAAACCGGAGCGCTGATCCGCTTCGCCTGCGAAGCCGGCGCCCTCATCGCGGCAAGCCCGCCGGAAGACCGCCGCCGTCTGCGCGCCTTCGGCGAAAAAATCGGCCTTGCCTTTCAGCTCGCCGACGACATTCTCGACCTGACCTCCGATGCCGCCACCATGGGCAAGGCGACCGGCAAGGATGCCGCCCGCGGCAAGGGAACGCTCGTGGCGCTGCACGGCATGGAATGGGCCGAGACCGAGCTCCGCCGGCATGTCCACGATGCCGAGGCATTGCTTGCCCCCTACGGCGCCCGCGCCTCGACCCTGATTGCCGCGGCGCATTTCATCGCCGACCGGAAGAGCTGAACCATAACTCAGGCCGCCAGTATTTCCTTGAGAGCGGAAACCAGACGGGCGCATTCCACGTCGGTGCCGATGCTGATGCGCAGGAAATCCGAAATACGCGGCTTGGCGAAATGCCGGACGAGAACGCGACGCTCCCGCAGAGCCGCTTGAAGCCCAGCGCCCGACCGGCTTTCATGCCGTGCGAAAACGAAATTCGCCTGAGACGGCAGCACCTCGAAATCCAGCGCTTCGAGTTCCCTGATGAGACCGTCCCGGCTGGCGATGAGTTTCTTGCGGCATGTCTCGAACCATGCCTCGTCCTTGATCGCCGCCGTCGCCGCGACCTGCGCCAGGCGATCGAGCGGATAGGAATTGAAGCTGTCCTTGACGCGCACCAGCGCCTCGATCAGTTCCCGCTGCCCCAGCGCGAAGCCGACGCGCAGGCCGGCAAAGGAGCGGGATTTCGACAGGGTCTGAACGACGAGCAGGTTGGGATATTTGGAAATAAGCGGGATGGCGCTGTCACCGCCGAAATCGACATAGGCCTCGTCGATCACCACGACCGCATCCGGATGGGCGGCGACAAGCGCCTCTATGTCGGCAAGCGGCAGGCCGATGCCGGTCGGCGCATTCGGATTGGGAATGATGATCGCACCGCACGGCCTGTCGTAATCCGCCAGCCGGATCTGGAACTGATCATCGACGGGAATCTCGATCGCGTCGATGTCGTATAGCAGGCTATATGTCGGATAGAAGCTATAGCTCACATCGGGATAGAGAAGCGGCAAGTCGTGTTTCAGCAGCGCCTGAAACGCATGGGCGAGGACCTCATCCGAGCCGTTGCCGACGAAGATTTCATCCACCGTCAACCCGTGACGGGCCGCAATCGTCTCGCGCAATTCCGTCGCGGCCGGATCGGGATAAAGCCGCAGACGATCGTCCGCTGCCTGGCCGATCGCCTCGAGCGCCGCGGGAGACGGTCCATAAGGATTCTCGTTGGTGTTGAGCTTGATCAGATCGGCGATACGGGGTTGCTCCCCCGCCACGTAGGGCTGAAGCCTGTTGACGATGGGCGACCAGTACCGGCTCATTCCGCCGCCGTCCGCTGGCCGAAACGCTTCTCGATATAGTCAACCACAAGCGCCTCGAAGTCGGCAGCGATATTCGGACCGCGCAGCGTCAGCGCCTTCCGGCCATCGATGAAGACGGGGGCCGCCGGCGTCTCGCCGGTGCCGGGAAGCGAAATGCCGATATCGGCATGTTTGCTTTCGCCGGGCCCGTTGACGATGCAGCCCATGACGGCGACGTTCAACGCCTCGACGCCGGGATATTTCTCGCGCCAGATCGGCATGTTCTTGCGGATGTCGTTCTGGATGTTCTGGGCCAGTTCCTGGAACACCGTCGACGTCGTGCGTCCGCAGCCGGGACAGGCGGCGACGACGGGGATGAACTGGCGGAAACCCATGACCTGCAGGATTTCCTGCGCCACCTGGACTTCGCGTGTGCGGTCGCCGTTCGGCTCCGGCGTCAGCGACACGCGGATCGTGTCGCCGATGCCGTGCTGCAGCACGAAGCCCATTGCGGCCGAGGAGGCGACGATACCCTTGGTGCCCATGCCGGCTTCGGTCAGGCCGAGATGCAGGGCGTGATTGGAACGCTCGGCGAGCATGGAATTGACGGCGATCAGGTCCTGGACCTGGCTGACCTTGGCCGACAGGATGATGCGGTTACGGGGCAAGCCGATCTCTTCGGCCAGCGCTGCCGAAAGCAGCGCCGATTGCACGATCGCCTCGCGGGTCACCTGCCGGGCCGAAAGCGGCGAACCGGCTGCCGCATTCTCGTCCATCAGTGCCGTCAGGAGATCCTGATCGAGCGAGCCCCAGTTGACGCCGATGCGCACCGGCTTGTCGTAGCGGATCGCCATCTCGATGATCTCGGCGAACTGCTTGTCCTTCTTGTCCTTGAAGCCGACATTGCCGGGATTGATGCGGTATTTCGCCAGCGCTGCGGCACAATCGGGGTGATCGGCAAGCAGTTTGTGGCCGATATAGTGGAAATCGCCGATCAATGGCACGTCCATGCCGAGCCGCAGCAGCCGCTCGCGGATCTTCGGCACGGCGGCCGCGCTCTCGTCACGATCGACAGTGATGCGCACCAGCTCGGAGCCCGCCCGGTGGAGAGCGGCGACCTGAGCGACGGTCGAATCGATATCGGCCGTATCGGTGTTCGTCATCGATTGCACGACGACCGGCGCCCCGCCGCCGACGATGACACCGCCGACATCGACGGCGACGGAAGCGCGGCGCGGTTTCGGATCAAAATCGGCGGCTGACAACATGAAAAGCTCTTGCATCCCTTGAAATGGTGCCTTTCAGGTGGATCAAGCCCGGCTGCTTGTCAACCGCCTCGCATATCACTTTTGTTTGGAGGCGGCTCGCAGCATGATGGCGAAAAGTGAGAGCGGTTTTCTCATGACATCACGCTCTGACTTTTGATTGGAGAACAGGATTCAGATTTTAGGCCGTCCCGACCTAAAATCATCCGGTTCTAGTGGCCGCCGCCGGAAGTGCCATCGGCATAATGGGCCAGCTTGGAGAACAGCAGAACGAACAGCAGCAGCACCGGCAGCGCCATGAAGACGACTGCAAAGCCGATATGTTCGGCAACGAAGCCGATCACGGACGGCGCGACAAGCATGCCCGAATAACCCATGGTCGTTACCACCGAGATACCGATGCCCGGCTTGAGTCCCGGAATATTGCCGGCAGCCGAGAAGGCGATCGGCACCATATTGGAAATGCCGATGCCGCAGAGCGCAAAGCCCAGGATGGCGATTTCGGCATCTGGCGCAAGACTCGCGAGCAGCATGCCGGCGATGGCAAACAGCGTGCAGATGCGCAGCGTCTTGACGCCGCCGAGACGGTCGCGCACCAGGTCGCCGGCAAAACGCATGATCGCCATGGTCGCCGAAAAGGCCGCGAAACCAAGACCGGAAAGCGCGACCGACGCATCCATTTCCTGACGGAGATAGAGCGCGCCCCAATCCAGAACCGCACCTTCCGGCACCATCGAGAACAGAGCCATCAATCCGAGCAGCCAGGGCAGCGGCACCATCGGCAGCTTCGTCTTTTCCTTCCTGGCATCGGGATGCGGCGGATCGGCAAGGACCATCGGCCAGGCGACGGCCACGAAGATCGCCGCGAGCACCGTCGCCAACTGCGCATGGCCAAGAATGCCGAGCTTGGAAATCACGATGCCGCCGAGGCCTGAGCCGATCAGGCCGCCAAGGCTCCAGAACGCGTGGCAGGACGACATGATGGCGCGGCGCATCGATTTTTCGACGGACACCGCATTGGCGTTCATCGCCACGTCCATTGCGCCGATGAAGCCGCCGAACAGGAAGAGCGAGATTGCGCCGGTGATCACATTCGGCGCCAGCGTCAAGGCCAGCAGCAGCGGCAGCACGCAGACGGCCGTTACCCGAGCGACGACGCGCGAACCATGTCTGGCGATCTGCGCCCCGGCGATCGGCATCATGACCAGCGAGCCGACGCCGAAGACGAGGATCATCAGCCCAAGCTCGAACTTGGAGAGCGCCAGACGCTCGGCAAAATCCGGGATCTTCGGCGCCCAGCAACCGACGACGAAGCCGTTCATGAGAAAGAGCAGGGAAACCGCCGCCCTGCTTCTGGTAATGAAGCCGCTCCGAGCTGCCGGCGGCGCATTCACATGACTATCCATTTCTCGGTCTTTCCTCATTGCCGGGCTTGCACTCGCCCGGTTTCCCTAAACTCGATGGCAACTGCCTAGTTCGTTTTCTCGGCGACAACGGTTCTGCATCCGCGCGCGCGGTAATCTGCGAGAACAGCCGGATCGGCATCGTGCTCGACGACAAGACACTCGCAATGGGCAATCGGCAGAATGCTGTGCGGAGCAGCGGTGCCGAATTTCTCCGAGGTTGCCGCCACCAGCACTTTTCTGCTTCTCGACGCCGCATATCGCTTGAACTCGGCATCTTCGAAACCGAACACGGTGATGCCGGCTTCAAGATCGACGCCGCAGGCGCCGAGAATGCAGAGATCGGGCAAAAGCTGCTCCATATCCCGCAAGGCTTTGGCACCGAGCGAACCGCCCGTCTGCCGGTCCACCATTCCGCCGATCAGAATGACGTTGACGGCAGGCTTGTCGATCAGCGCCGCGGCGATCGCCGGCGCATTCGTTGCAGCCGTCAGCGCAAGTTCAGCCGGCAGTGCGTTGGCAATCGCCAGATTGGTGCTGCCGGCATCGAAGAATACTGTCGAACCCGCGGCAATCTGCGGTATCGCAGCGCGCGCCAGCGCCTGTTTCCGGTCGACGGCCAAACCGATCCGCTGCGTCAGGCTTCCATGCGCCGGCGAGATCGGCAACGCGCCGCCGTAAACTCGCTCACAGAGCCCTGCCGCCGCCATCTCGCGCAGATCGCGCCGCACCGTATCTTCGGAGACGCCGAATTCGACCGCAAGTTCCGTCGCCAGCACGCGGCCGTTCAGCCGCAGCCTCTCGGAAATCACACCCTGGCGCTCGCGCAACAAAAAATCCTGCATGTTCTTACCGGATCACCATTTTGAAGAACCGGAAACGTGCATAAACACTTATGATCAGGCGCGCAATACGCACAAACACACGTTTCCTGACGCTTTGAAACAAAGCTGTACTACCAGAGCGAAAGATCACCTATTGACCGGTCAATAGGCCGGGAATATCGATAGCCATTCCCCTTCCCACCGGCATTCCGCCATCTGGTGTTCCCTTGAAAAACTCGGTCAGTCTGGGCATTCTGCTCACGAGCGCCGCCTATATGGCGTTCACCTTCCATGACGCGATCATCAAGATCCTGACTTCAAGCATTCCGGTCTGGCAGATCCTGTTTTTCCGCAGTCTCACCATCCTCGTCGGCTGTCTCGCCTTTGGCCGCGGCCAGCTCATCCGTCAGACGATCACATCGCCGATCATCAAGCCGATGATCGCCCGCAGCGTCCTTCTTCTCTGTGCCTGGCTTTCCTATTATTCCGCCGCAAGCCGACTGCAACTCGCCGAGGTGACCACCCTCTATTACGCAGCACCCGTCGTCGGAACCATGCTTGCATGGTTCATCCTGAAGGAAGAAGTCACCCCTGCGCGCTGGCTTGCCGTCGGCGTTGGCTTCCTCGGCGTCCTCGTTGCCTGCAACCCGATGGGTCTCACCATCTCCTGGCCGGTCTATCTGGCCCTGCAGGCGGCTGTCCTCTGGGCTGGCGCCATGGTGCTGCTGCGCAAGACCTCGCTGCACGAGAAGACCAT
This sequence comes from Rhizobium sp. N122, assembly GCF_002211295.1. Taxonomy (NCBI): domain Bacteria; kingdom Pseudomonadati; phylum Pseudomonadota; class Alphaproteobacteria; order Hyphomicrobiales; family Rhizobiaceae; genus Rhizobium; species Rhizobium sp. N122. Next base: position 38,511 of record NZ_LOKU01000036.1, read on the forward strand.
CGTGCAGCTTGTCGTTTCAAACGTCTTTTTCCTTGTCATGACCGGCGTTGCCGTTCTCTACATCTGGAAGACCCCCGATACGACACAGCTGGCGTTTCTCATTGCCACCGGCATCGTCGCCGGCTGCGCGCAGTTCGCTCTCTTCGAGGGCATGCGGCAGGCGCCGGTCTCCGTGCTTGCGCCATTCGAATATACATCCCTCATCTGGGCTTTCCTCTTGGGTTATCTGATATGGGCCGATATCCCCACGCCCAATGTCGTCTTCGGCGCCGCCATGATCCTCGCCGCCGGACTGATTATCATCGTCAGCGAAAGGCTGCGCCGCCGCATCACGGCGTGATGCCTGTTTCTTTCTAGATTGACGGTTCAACCGGCGGCTGGAGAAAAATATTTGCAGTTGCTGCTTTTATTCGCAGTTTTTTACGCTTCCGGCGCCCTAAATTTCTGCGAACTATCCCTCATCCGATCACAACCTCCCAAGGATGGATAAACAATGAACTGGTTGAAAACCGTCGCCACCGCCGCCCTCATTCAGGCCGCCGCCCTCCTACCTGCCCATGCCGGTGAAAACCTTGCCGCGATCAAATCGGCCGGCGTCTTCAAGATCGGCACCGAGGGCACCTATGCGCCCTTCACCTATCATGACGAAAGCGGCAAGCTCGTCGGCTTCGACGTCGAGATCGGCGAAGCGGTCGCCGCCAAGCTCGGCGTCAAGGCCGAATTCGTTGAAGGCAAGTGGGATGGCCTGATTGCCGGCCTCGACGCCAAGCGCTACGACACCGTCATCAACCAGGTCGGCATCACCGAAGCCCGCAAGCAGAAATATGATTTCTCCGAACCCTATATCGCCTCCAAGGCCGTGCTGATCGTTCGCGATGGCGACGACAGCATCAAGACCTTCGCCGACCTGAAGGGCAAGAAATCCGCCCAGTCGCTGACCAGCAATTTCGGCAAGATCGCAACCGAAGCGGGCGCCGAGCTCGTCGGCACCGACGGTTTCGACCAGTCGATCCAGCTGGTGCTGACCAAGCGCGCCGACGCCACGATCAACGACAGCCTCTCCTTCCTCGATTTCAAGAAGCACAAGCCGGACGCGCCGGTGAAGATCGCTGCCGAGCAGGAAAATGCCGACTATTCCGGCATCATCATCCGCAAGAACGAGCCGGAGCTTCTGGCCGAAATCAACAAGGCGCTCGCCGACATCAAGGCCGACGGCACTTACAAGAAGATCGCCGACAAGTATTTTGGCCAGGACGTTTCGAAGTAAGCTCCGCGAAAAGACCCCTCCCCACAAGGGGGAGGGACTAACCCGCAGCATCCGCCTGCAGAAAACATCGGCCTTTCTGCACGTGAAACGTTGAAGTGAAAAAGCGTCGGAAGCGACATCCGAGCCCCTCCCCCTTGTGGGGAGGGGTTGGGGAGGGGTACATCTCCGGCCCACCAAATCCACGAGAGGGAGCACCCCTTTGCCTCACTGGCTTCAACTGATGGCGGAATCGCTCCCCTCGCTCCTCTGGGCGGGCTTGATCTTCACCATTCCCCTCACGCTGCTGTCCTTCGTCTTCGGCCTGATCCTCGGCCTGATCACCGCGATTGCCCGGCTTTTCGGCCCGGGGCCTGTCGCGGCCATCGCCCGTTTTTATGTCTGGGTCATCCGCGGCACGCCGCTGCTCGTGCAGCTCTTCGTGATTTTCTACGGCCTGCCGAGCATCGGCATTCTGCTCGATGCCTTTCCCGCCGCCCTCATCGGCTTTACCCTGAATATCGGCGCCTACAGCTCCGAGATCATTCGCGCCGTCATCTCCTCGGTGCCCAAAGGCCAATGGGAGGCCGCCTATTCGATCGGCATGAGCTGGCGGCAGGCAATGAGCCGCACCATCCTGCCGCAGGCCGCCCGCGTCGCCGTGCCGCCGCTGTCGAACACCTTCATCTCGCTGGTCAAGGATACCTCGCTGGCTGCGGCCATCACCGTGCCGGAGCTTTTCCAGGCGGCGCAACGCATCGTTGCCACCACTTATGAGCCGCTGATCCTCTATATCGAGGCGGCGCTGCTCTATCTTGTCCTCAGCTCCGTCCTCTCGCAGCTGCAGGTGCGGCTGGAACGCCGCTTCGCACGGTATGGCGGCATGCTGGAGGCCAATGCATGATCGAGCTTTCCAACATCGAAAAGCGCTTCGGCGACGCCGTCATCCTGAAGGATATCAGCATCCGTATTCCCGAAGGCAGCGTCACCGCGCTGGTCGGCCCCTCAGGCGGCGGCAAGAGCACGCTGCTGCGCTGCATCAACCTGCTCGAAATCCCGACATCAGGCGCGATCCGCCTCGGCGAGGAAACGCTGTCCTTTGCGCCGGGCAAACGAACGAGCTGGCAGGCAATCCAGAAGATCCGCCGCCAGACCGGCATGGTCTTCCAGAACTTTCAGCTTTTCCCGCATCAGACCGCGATCGAGAATGTCATGGAGGGCCTGGTGACGGTGCTGAAATGGCCGAGGGAAAAGGCGCGCGAACGCGCCATGGAACTCCTGACCAAAGTCGGCATGACCCACAAGGCCGACGCCTGGCCGTCGACGCTTTCAGGAGGTCAGCAGCAGCGTGTGGCGATCGCGCGCGCCTTGGCGCCGTCGCCGCGCGTGCTTCTCTGCGACGAGCCGACCTCGGCGCTCGATCCGGAACTCTCGGCCGAAGTGGTCGACGTGCTGGGTCAGCTGGCCCGCGAAGGCACGACGATGGTGATGGCGACCCATGATCTCCGGCTCGCCTCGAAGATCGCCAATGACGTCGTCTTCCTGGAAGCCGGCAGCGTGGTCGAAACCGGCAGCGCCAGAGCGATCTTCACGGCGCCGGAACGCGAACGCACCAAGCGCTTCATCTCGACCATCAACGCCGCCCATACCTACGACATCTGAAGCGATGCCGGGCGTTTCGACCCGGCATCGAAGACGGTTCGATTAGTCGGCCGTAACGACGGCGCGCGCGACCTTCAGCGCATTGCCCCACCAGGTGATCTGGTCGAGCAGGTTCTTGGCGGCTTCGTTGAGATGCGGATAGTCGCCAAGGCTCTTGCCCTCCTTGAGAACGGCAAGGTATTCGCTGAATGCGATGTGGACGCCGGTCTTGACGGAAGCAGCGCTCATTTCCACGAAGATCAGCCGCAACTGCTCGACCGCGCGTGCGCCGCCGACGCCGCCGTAACCGACGAAACCGACCGGCTTCTGGATGAATTCGCCGAGATCGATCGCGTTTTTCAGAACCGCCGTCGGGGCATGGTTGTACTCGGCGACGGTGAAGATGAAGCCGTCGAATTCGCGCAGCTTCTTTTTCCAGCGTTCGGCGGATTCGCTTTCCGCCGTGGTGGCGCGCTCTTCGCCGAAGAAATGCATGGGATAGTCGAGAAGATCAAGAACCTCGACGTCGAGATCGGAACGCTCGCCGACCAGTTCGGCGATCCACTTGGCCGGATGCTGGGCGAAACGGCCTATACGCGTGCTGCCGACAATGACGGCAATCTTCAGCTTGCTCATGGGGATCTTTCCTGTTGAATGACGGGTTTGCTGGAACGCTACGGCCGATAGGACGCGCTACGAACGCTCCTCGCTTTGAATGGCGTATAATCCTTTGGGGTTATGCGCCCGCCATTTCTAGAGTCTGTCAGGGTTATTCTGAACCATACCCTGCATGTCTGAGGTAGTTGGAGCACTCCTGGGGACTGAACGCCTTCAAGAGTTCTCCAATGCGTCTCCATGTAGTTTCAACGGTTCGTTCGTC
>NZ_LOKU01000037.1:0-37394 GCF_002211295.1 Rhizobium sp. N122
CACTGTCACCACCCAGACACCAACACGCGACCATCCGAACGCAGCGCGCAATCGCCTGACGCTCGACTGCATCGGCCAGCCAAGATCGGCCAAAAACGCGCCAGATTCAAAAGCTTCACAAGCTCTGTGGGGGAGATGCCCGGCAGGGCAGAGGGGGCGGCCACGGCACAACGGAAAAGCTAGTCCCGTTAAGACCAAGACCGCGAAACGGCTTACGCCGCCGCTTTTGCCCCCGCATAGGGATCAAACCGCCCATAAAACGTCTCACCCTTGGCAGCCATGTCCTTCAGCAGCGGCGTCGGCTTAAAGTGATCTCCGTAAGCCGCCGCTAACTTCTCCGCCAGCTCCACAAAAGCCTTTGCGCCCATCCCGTCGATATAGCTCAGCGCCCCGCCGGTATAGGGCGCGAAGCCGAAGCCGAGGATCGAGCCGACGTCGGCTTCGCGCGGATCGATGACGATGCCTTCCTCGACGGTGCGGGCGGCTTCGAGCGCGATGGTGACGAGGAAGCGTTGCTTGAGGACGGCGATGTCGACATCCTCAGCTTTCTTCTGCGGGTAGAGGCTCTTCAATTCTGGCCAGAGCGACTTCTTCGCCGGTTTCGGCGGATAGTCGTAGAATCCCTTGGAATTCTTGCGGCCGAAACGGCCCTCCTTTTCCACCATGCGGGAGATGAGTTCCATATGCTTGGGGTCGATCGCCGTCTCACCGAGGTCGGCGGCGGTGGCCTTTAGGATCTTCAACGACAAGTCGATGGCGACCTCGTCGTTCAGCGCCAGGGGACCGACCGGCATGCCGGCCATCTTGGCAGCATTTTCGATCATCACGGGCGGCACGCCCTCGATCAGCATGTCGTAACTCTCAGACATGTAGCGCAGCACGCAGCGATTGACGAAGAAACCGCGGGTGTCGTTGACGACGATCGGCGTCTTCTTGATCGCGGCGACATAATCCAACGCGACGGCCAGCGCCTTGTCGCCGGTCTCCTTACCGAGGATGATCTCGGTCAGCATCATTTTTTCGACGGGTGAGAAGAAGTGGATGCCGATGAAATCGGCCGGGCGCCTGGAATTCTTCGCCAGGCCAGTGATCGGCAGGGTCGAGGTATTGGAGGCGAAGATCGCCCCTTCCGGCAGCACGGCTTCAACCGCCTCGATCACCGCTCTCTTCACCTCGCGATCTTCGAACACCGCCTCGATGACGAGACCGGCGGTGGCGAGACCGGCATAGTCGGCCGAGGGCGTGATGCGGGAGAGAAGCGCTGCGGCCTCGTCCTGCGTAAACCGTCCCTTACCAACGGAATCCTTGACGAGGCCTTCGCAGACGGCCTTGCCCTTGGCGGCAGCGTCCATGTCGCGGTCGATCAGCGTTACCGGGAGACCGGCGGCCGCCGTGACATAGGCGATCGACGCACCCATGAAACCGGCGCCGACGACGCCGACATGTTTCAGCTCGGTCTTGGGAATGCCGGCCGGGCGGCGGGCGCCCTTGCCGAGCTCCTGCATCGAAATGAACAGCGAGCGGATCATCGAGAAGGCTTCGCGGGTCTGCAGCACCTCGGTGAAATAACGCTGCTCGATCTTCAGGCCGGTGTCGAAGGGCACCTGCAGGCCTTCATAAACGCATTTCAGGATGGCGAGCGCAGCGGGGTAATTGCCAGAGGTTTCGCGGCGCAGGATTGCCGGAGCGGCCGGCCAGAGCTGGGCCGAGGCCGGCGTCCAGATGCCGCCGCCCGGCAGCTTGAAGCCCTTCTCGTCCCAGGGGGCGACCGGCTTCAGCCCGTCCTTGATCATCTGCTTGGCGGCGGGGATCAGCTGATCCGGCTCGACCACCTGATGCACGAGGTTCATCGCCTTGGCGCGGGAGCCGCTCAGCGACTGGCCTGTCGTCATCATCTGCAGCGCATCCTGGGCGTTGGCGAGCCGCGGCACACGCTGGGTGCCGCCGGCGCCGGGGAAGATACCGACCTTGACCTCGGGCAGCGCGATCTTGACGCTCTTGGCATTGGAGGCTACGCGGCCGTGGCAAGCAAGCGACAGTTCGAAAGCGCCGCCCATGCAGGTGCCGTTGATCGCCGACACCCAGGGCTTGCCGGAGGTTTCGAGCTTGCGGAACAGGCCGGACATGCGGCCGACGAGACCGAAGAGCGTCCGAACGGCGGATTCCGGGCTCTTTTCCTTCTCCTCCTGGTAGGAGCTGAACATCGACTTGATCATCGAGAGATCGGCGCCGCCGGAGAAGGAGGACTTGCCCGAGGTGAAGACGACACCCTTGACGCCGGCGTCGGCCGTCGTGGCGTCGATGATGGCGCCGAGTTCGGCCATCACCTCTGATGTGAAGACGTTCATCGATTTGCCGGGCATGTCCCAGGTGACAAGAGCGATGCCGTCGGCGTCGGTTTCGAGCGTGAAATTGGTGTAATTGCTCATCTTGGGAATTCCTCTCCCTGAATTCTCTTGGCGGTGAAGCCCCTCCCCCCTGTGGGGAGGGGTTGGGGAGGGGCTTCTCTTCGGCGGGAAGACCCCTCCCCTCGCTTTGCTCGACCCTCCCCACAAGGGGGAGGGTTAAATCCCGTCAAACGCGTTCGATAACCGTTGCCGTGCCCATGCCGGCGCCGATGCAGAGGGTTACCAGCGCGGTATTGAGATCGCGGCGTTCGAGTTCGTCGAGCACCGTGCCGAGGATCATCGCGCCGGTGGCGCCGAGCGGGTGACCCATGGCGATGGCGCCGCCATTGACGTTGATCCTGTCGTGGTCGATGTCGAAGGCCTGCATGTAGCGCAGCACGACAGCGGCGAAGGCTTCATTGAGTTCGAAGAGGTCGATGTCGCCAAGGCGCATGCCGGTCCGTTTCAACAGCTTCTCGGTGACATCCACAGGCCCGGTCAGCATCAGGGCCGGATCGGAGCCGATATTGGCGAAGGCCTTGATGCGGGCGCGGGGCTTCAGCCCCATGCTCTGACCGCCCGCCTTCGAGCCGAGCAGGACGACGCCGGCGCCGTCAACAATGCCGGAGGAATTACCGGCATGGTGGACATAGTTGATGCGCTCGATCTCCGGATGCGCCTGGATGCCGACGGCTTCGAAGCCGCCCATCTCGCCCGGCATCTGGAAGGAGGGGTTGAGCGAGGCGAGCGCCTGCATGTCGGTGCCCGGGCGCATGTGCTCGTCCTTATCCAGGATCGTCAGGCCGTTCTGATCCTTGACCGGGACGACCGACTTGCCGAACCAGCCCTGCTCCCAGGCATGTCCGGCGCGCTTCTGGCTCTCGACGGCATAGGCGTCGACATCGGTTCTGCTGAAGCCGTATTTGGTGGCGATGAGATCGGCCGACACGCCCTGCGGCATGAAATAGGCCGGGAAATTCACCGAAGGGTCCATGAACCAGGCGCCGCCCGACATGCCGAGGCCGACGCGCGACATGCTTTCGACGCCGCCCGCGATGACGATGTCGTCGGCGCCTTGAGCGATCTTGCCGGCGCCGAAATTGACGGCATCGAGGCCGGAGGCGCAGAAGCGGGAGATCTGCATGCCGGGCGCCTTCGTCGAATATCCGGCTTCGAAGGCGGCGGCCTTGGGGATGACGGCGCCGGCATCCATCACCGGATCGACGCAGCCCATGATGATGTCGTCGACCGTCGCGGTGTCGAGCCCGTTGCGGTCGCGGATCGCTTCCAGCGTCTTGGCGGCCAGGCGGACGGACGGCACCTCATGCAGGGCGCCGTCCTTCTTGCCGCGGCCGCGCGGCGTGCGGACGTGGTCGTAAATGAAAACCTCGGTCATTGTCTCGTCTCCCTGGCGGCAATCTATCTTGCCTCGAATCTTGGAAGGAGGAGAGAAGACCCCTCCCCAACCCTCCCCACAAGGGGGAGGGAGTCCGTTAGCTCAAAATGCTTCGGCAGCCAGCTCCATCATCGTCTCGGCGCCGGCTTCGATGCGGATCTTGCGCAGCGCGGTTTCCGGCATGATGCGTTCCATGAAGAAGCGGGCGGTCACCAGCTTGTTCTTCAGGAAATCCTCGCGGGTCGCGTCGCCCGATGCAAGGCCGTCCTCGGCGGCTTTCGCCATCTTCGCCCACATATAGCCGAGAACGACGAGGCCGAAGAGATGCATGTAATCGGTCGAGCCGGCGCCGGCATTGTCGGGCTTGGCCATGGCGTTCTGCATGAACCACATGGTCGCGGCCTGAACGTCGTTCAAGCCCTTCTTCAGGTGCTTGGTGAAGAAGGAGAGCTTCTCGTTGCCGCGGTTCTCCTCGCAGAAATCGCCGATCTCCTTGAAGAGGGCCATGGCGGCGCGGCCGCCGTTCAAGGCGAGCTTGCGGCCAACGAGATCGAGCGCCTGAATGCCGTTGGCGCCTTCATAGATCATGGCGATGCGGGCATCGCGGACATACTGGCTCATGCCGTGTTCTTCGATATAGCCGTGGCCGCCGAAGACCTGCTGGGCCATGACGGCATGGTCGAAGCCCTTGTCGGTCATCACGCCCTTGAGGATCGGGGTGACGAGGCCGAGAATATCGTCGGCCGTCTGGCGCTCCTTGTCGTCGGTGGCGCGGTGGGCGATATCGGACTTCAGTGCCGTCCACAGCAGGAAGGCGCGGCCGGCCTCGTTGAAGGCGCGGATGGTCATCAGCGTCCGGCGGATATCCGGATGAACGATGATCGGATCGGCTTTCTTGTCCGGTGCCTTGGGGCCGGACAGCGAGCGGCCCTGGATGCGGTCGCGGGCATAGGCGGCGGCGTTCTGATAGGCGACCTCGGAAATGGCGATGCCCTGCAGGCCGACCATCAGGCGGGCCTCGTTCATCATCACGAACATGGCGTTGAGGCCGCGGTTTTCGGCGCCGATCAGGAAACCCGTCGCCTCGTCGTAATTCATGACGCAGGTGGCGTTGGCGTGGATGCCCATCTTGTGCTCGATCGCGCCGCAGGTGACAGCGTTGCGGGCGCCGAGTGCGCCGTCCGCGCCGACCAGGAATTTCGGAACGATGAAGAGCGAGATGCCCTTGGTGCCCTCGGGGGCGCCTTCGATGCGGGCGAGCACCAGATGGACGATATTGTCGGCGAGATCATGCTCACCGGCGGAGATGAAGATTTTCTGGCCGGAGATCTTATAACTGCCGTCGGCCTGCGGCACCGCCTTGGTGCGCAGCATGCCGAGATCGGTGCCGCAATGCGGCTCGGTCAGGTTCATGGTGCCGGTCCAGGCGCCGTCCACCATCTTCGGCAGATAGGTGCTCTTCTGCTCGGCCGAACCGTGAACGAGGATCGCGGCGATCGCACCCTGCGTCAGGCCCGGATACATCATCAGCGACATATTGGCGGCGGAAGTATATTCGCCGACGGCGGTATGCAGCGTATACGGAAGCCCCTGCCCGCCGAATTCCGCCGGCACCGCAAGGCCGATCCAGCCGCCATCGCGATAGGCCCCGTAAGCCTCCTTGAAGCCCTTCGGCGTCGAGACGCTGGCGTCGTCGTGGCGCCTGCAGCCTTCCTGATCGCCGGAATAATTCACGGGAAAGAGAACTTCTTCGGCGACCTTGGCCGCCTCGCCGAGGATCGCTTCGATCATATCGGGTGTGGCGTCGGCAAAACCCCGCAGATTGTTGTAGCGTTCGAGGCCCAGCACGTCGTTCAGGACGAAGAGCGTATCGTTCACCGGGGCCTTGTAGACTGGCATCTCTCAAATTCCTCCCATTCGACTGCCGGGTCGCGCCGGCCTCGGGAACCGTCTTACAAAATATTGACGTTTGCGTAAACGTCAAATTCTACCGCTTTGCCGCCTTTCGCGAAAAAAATTGCAAGCGCGAATCCGCGGTTGCCGAAGGGTTGACGAGACGTCATCTCCCCTTCCTTGTCCATCGTGGAACAGCGTATAAGCAGAAACGTCTTTCAATCCGCAAATCAGGATGGCTGAAAGTGATCAGTTTCGAGGCGATAAGGCAGCGTGCGGAAGAGCGGAAAGGCGGCGCGGCAGCGCTGCAAGCAATGCTGGAGAAACATCGGCCGGATCACGAGACGCTGCGGGCCATGCCGGACGACCGCATCCTCGCCGACATGACCCGGCGTATCTTCTACAGCGGCTTCGTCCAGAAGGTGATCGATGCGAAGTGGCCGGGTTTCGAAGCGGCGTTTTCCGGATTCGATCCGGCAATGCTGAATATCGCGCCGGACGATTATTGGCACGATCTGACCTCGGACGAACGGATCATCCGCAACGGCGCGAAGATCATGGCGGTGCGCGCCAATGCCGCTTTCGTGAGGGAACTGGCGAAGGAACACGGCAGCGCCAGCGTCTTCTTCGCCGATTGGCCGCGGGAGGACCAGATCGGCCTTCTCGAACTGTTGAGCAAACGCGGCAGCCGGCTCGGCGGCATGACCGGGCAATATTTCCTGCGCGGCATCGGCCGCGACAGCTTCGTCGCCACGATGGATGTGCTCGCCTGCCTCAGATCGGCCGGCGTGCCGCTGTCCGCCTCCGGCACGGCGAAGAAGGACCAGCCGCTGATCCAGCAGGTCTTCAACGACTGGGCCGGGGAGACCGGCCTGTCCTTCATTCACCTCTCGCGCATCAGCGCCTATTCGATCGATGCGGGCGAGCCGCACTGAAATTCCGGCCTAACTTTCTAATTTAGAACAGAATAGGCTTCGGATCGTTGGAGCTGGCAGGGAGGAACCGATGCAGCGCCTGGACCATGTCACGATCGATACCCGCGATGCGCCTCGCATGATCGGCTTTCTGAAAGCCATTCTGGGCGTTGAGGAAGGCTATCGGCCACCTTTCAAATCGCCCGGTCACTGGCTTTATCTGGACGACCGGCCGGTCATCCATCTCAGCTTGACATCGCGCAGCAGCGATTTTCCGCCTGGTATCTTCAACCACGTCGCCTTCAGCCTTTACGAATTCGCCCCGGCGCTGGAGCGCATCAAGGCGAGCGGCTATCGCTACGAATATTACGATATCCCCGACACCGATCTCGGCCAGGTCTTCGTTTACGGCCCCGAAGGCGTGAAGATCGAGCTGCAGTATAAGCGGCCGGGCTGAACGCAGCGGCGCCCGCCCATCCGATGAATTGGCCGGCAATTGCCGGCAAAACGGCGTTTGCAACACAAACGTTAAAAAATTCTCATCAATATTAACGGCTTGTTTACCACGTTTCGTGAAAGGTGCGGATTGAGCAGTAGCAATCCGCATTCCTTCTCCCAGTCTCGCGTTTGTCAGGGATGCCGCTACATCGTTCAGCTTGAGGAAAGTCTAATTGACTAACTTCTGATGAAGGATGCTCCGGTCGGCGTGAAGACGCTGGCCACAGACGGAAAAGCCACGGATCGAGCTCTGACGAGAGGTCGAGCAGTCGAAGCGAGCAAGAAGATGAACGGATCGCGATCAAATCCTTCCCGGCAGTCCGACAGGACTTCGCTCGATGCGCTGAACCGCACGATCGAAGGGCTGGAGGCGCGCATCGAGGGGCTGATGGGCAGCGGGCGCGAACAGCGGCCGCGCACAGCAACGGCCGAGCGCGATCCCTACGCGACCGCCAATGCTCCGCGCCCGGCAAGGGCGCCGCTCGAACAGCGGCCGGATCCGCTCGCCGAAATCCGCCAGCGCCAGCGCGCCCTCGAAGCCGGCCGCGAGCGGCCCTACACACGCGAGCCGGCCCCGCAATTGCGCGACCCTGCGCCGCGCCCCGCACCGCAGCCGGCAGCGAGCTTCCGCGCCGGCGACGACACGATGACGGAGATCGCCCAGGCGCTCGTCAACCTGCGCCAGGACCTGAAGCGCGACATTTCCGAAGGCGTCACCCGCGAGATGAACGCGCTGCGCGCCGAACTGCGCGAGATCAAGACCAATGCCGGAGACGGCCGTTTCGCCGACGATATGCGGGCCGACATGGGCCGCCTTGCCCAGAGCATCACCCAGCTGACGGGCCGCGCCGCCGGACCTGAAGCTGCAGGCCTGCGCGAGGATTTCGAGGAGCTGCGCTCGCTGATGGACGGGCTGGCGCGCGAGGATTCGCTGCGCCATATGGAAAACCGCTGGGACGGCTTCGAAAGCAGGCTTGCCGCACTCGATACCGAGGGGTTGCAGGAAGAGCTGGTTTCGCTCGCCTACCGGCTCGACGACATCAAGCGCCATATCGGCGGCATGGGCGAAAGCCCGGCGGTCAGGGCGCTTGAGGACAAGCTCATCGCCATCGCCACGGCGATGGAGCAGTTCGGCAACATGATCCAGCCGCACGACCGGGTGATGTCTGAACAGTTCGCCGCCATGGACATGCGGCTCGACGAGATCAGCCGGGCGATCGCGGCCAGCGGACGCGCGGCCGCCGCCAACGATCCGGCGCTGATGCAGCGGCTGGAAGGCCGGCTTTCGGCGCTGGCCGATCAGATCGACCTGATGAACCATGATGCTGCCAACCGCGTGAACCCGGCCGATGAGCTGGCGATGCGGCTGGAGGCGCTGACATCCCGCGTCGAGGAGCTGACCAAGGCGGAAGCGACGTCGCGGCTCGACGAACGGCTGGAACATCTGTCCTATCTGCTGGAACACACGCAAAAGGCCGCGCCGCAGCCGGATCTCACCGGACCGCTTTCCGACATTTCCCGCAAGATCGACGCGCTCGAAAACGGCGCCGTCAACGACGTGCTGGCGCAGCGGCTCGATCATCTCGCCCGGCGCATCGACGAGATGGCCTATCAGCAGCCGGCACCCGCCGCGGCGGTCGACGACGGCGCCTTCCGGCGTCTGGAAGGACGGCTGAGCGACATCGCCGCCCGGCTGGAAGAGAGCACGGCGGCGGCGCCGACCGATCCGCGCGCCCTGAAGAATCTCGAAGACCAGATCGCCAATCTGTCGGCGCTGATGAGCGAGCCGCGCGAAAGCGCTGCGATCCCCGCCGATCTCGACCGGCGCATGGGCGCGATCGAAGATTATATGGCGACCAGCGACGAATATATCATCGAGGCGGCGCGCCAGGCGGCCGAGGCCGTCGTCGAGGCCTATTCGCGCAATGGCGCCGCCCAGGGCGGCGTGCCCGCCGCCGACATGTCGGCGCTGACGGCGCTGGCCGAGGATCTGCGTCACCTCGAGGATATCAGCCGCGACAGCGAAGAGCGCACCCACAAGACTTTCAAGGCGCTGCACGAGACGCTGGTGCATATCGCCGACCGCCTCGACGGCATGGAAGAGCGCAGCGGGCGGATAACCGCCCAGATGCCGGTGGCCGATGTCGATTTCGATGTCGATCCCTATGCGCTGATGGTGGCCGAGGCCGAGATGAACAGCGCGCCGGCCGCTGCGATGACGGCTAAGGCCTCTCCTGTCATCCGCACCGCCGAGATCGCCGCCGAACCTGCCGCCCCGACGCAAGCCACCGCCATGAGCGGAACGAGCACAATCGCCATCGAAGCCGCGACCAGGACCCCGGAGGCTGCCGCGCCGACACAGGCATCGGCACAGGCATTGTCACAGGCGCCGGCAAAGGCCGGCCTGCTCGCCAGTCTCGGCAAGCGGCTGCGGCCCGGCAAGAAGGCCGAAAACCGGGCGGCCGAACGCCCGATGATCGACCCCGCGCCGTCGATCGATCCGACCGACGTGGTGCCGTCGGATGCATCCAACGAACTGCTCGAGCCGGGTTCGGGCGCACCCGACGTGAAAAAGATCCTCGAGCGCGTCCGCGCCAGCCAGAGTGCGGCACGCGGCAAACCTGCCGCCGAAACCGATCGCGCCGATTATATCGCCGCCGCCCGCCGTGCGGCGCAGGCGGCCGCGATGGAGGTGGACGCCAATCCGAAGCAGAGCGGGAAGGCCGAGAAGAAGGCTGCCGACAAGGCCGGCAAAATTTCCGACAAGACGGATAAGACGGGCAAGACCAGCGCCTTTTCGCGCTATCGGCGGCCGATCCTGCTGGCGGTCGGCGCCGTGCTGCTCGCGATCATGGCCTTTCCGCTTGCGAGAACGCTGACAAGCGGCGAGCGAGCGCCACAGCCGCCGGCCGAAGTTTCGGCCCTGACCGGGGCGACGGAAAACCCGCAGCCGGCCTTGCCGGAAGCGACGCCGGCCCAGCCGGACAGCAACGCCGTAGAAACAGCCGCTCCGGCAGCGGAAGCGACCCCACCCGCCGGCGAGCAGGCACAACCCGAGGCAACCCTACCGGCTGCCGGCGAGCATCTGACCGACGCGACGCCGCTCGACGGAGAAGGGGCCGCGACCTTTGCCCCCGGCGCCCCATCGGGTGCTGCGCAGGAGACATCGGGCTTCGTCGCGAATACGCCGACGGCAAGCGCACCGCAGGCCGCCATCGCCGTTCCCGACACCATCCAGCCGAAATCGCTTGCCGATGCGGCGCAGGGCGGCGATGCGCTGGCGCTGTTTGAGATCGGCGCGCGTTATTCGGACGGGCGCAACGGCATCACCGGCGATCAGAAACAGGCCGCAGGCTGGTACCAGCTTTCGGCCGACAAGGGTTTTGCACCGGCGCAATACCGGCTCGGCAGCATGTACGAGAAAGGCAACGGCGTCGAACGCGACATCGCCAAGGCCAAGGGCTTTTACGAACAGGCGGCAAACCAGGGCAATGCCAGCGCCATGCACAATCTTGCCGTGCTCTACGCCTCCGGCGCGCTTGGCCAGCAGGACTATGCGACGGCCGCCTCCTGGTTCACCAAGGCCGCCAACCTCGGCATCACCGACAGCCAGTTCAACCTGGCGATCCTCTGCGCGAGGGGCAACGGCGTTCCGGCCGATCTCGAAGAATCCTACAAATGGTTTGCGATTGCCGCCAAGGCCGGCGACAAGGATGCGAGCCAGAAGCGCGACGAAGTGGCCAACGCCATGAAGCCCGACCAGCTGGAGCGCGCCCGTGCCAAGGCCGATCTCTGGAAGCCGGAGCCGCTCGACCACCGCAGCAATACTATCGACATTCCCGACGAATGGGCGGGAACGGGCCTGAAGACGGCAAGCGTCGACATGAAAAAAGCGATTCGCAACATCCAGGCGATCCTCAACAATAACGGCTTCGACGCCGGAACGCCGGATGGCGAAATGGGCGCGAAGACAGTGTCCGCGATCAAAACCTTCCAGAAATCGATCGGCCAGGAGCCGGACGGCAAGGTGACCGACGCGACCGTCAAGGCGCTGCTCGAACGCAACAAGCAGGGAGCCAAGGCGATCTGAGGCACGGTGATTGATGCGGCCGGCATCGAGCCGGCCCCTCATCCGGCTGCCGCCACCTTCTCCCCGCACGCGGGGCGAAGGGCACCAACCGCGCCCTCTCCGTTTCCACCTCGCCCTCGCGGGGCACGTCCCCTCGCCCCGTTTACGGGGAGAGGGTTAGGGTGAGGGGCAACCATCCACGCCGCCTGGCGGCACTATGCCGCAAGGCTTTCCCCACTTTTTGGCCCCGCCCGTCATGCAATCTGAAAAAAGCCGGATTATGCCCGGACATATCGATCCGCGCATCGTCGAATCCTCTGCCACCGATCTCTCCGCCAATCTCTAGGGCTAATTGCGGGGCCGATCGAAAGCCTCTGGCAACGATTTCACAGTATGGTGCGCATTCGAACGGGGACGTGACAAAAACCGCCCGGCAGGAGCGGTCATCATTCGGGGTCGGCTGTGACAATCTATCTGCCCATCGCAGAATTGTCGGTGAACATCTTCATCATTCTCGGCATGGGAGCGGCCGTCGGATTCCTGTCTGGAATGTTCGGCGTCGGCGGCGGCTTTCTGATCACGCCGCTGCTGATTTTCTACAATATCCCCCCGGTCGTTGCCGTCGCCACCGGCGCCAACCAGGTCGTGGCGTCGTCGATCTCGGGCGCGATCACCCATTTCCGGCGCGGCACGCTCGACGTCAAGCTCGGCACGGTGCTGCTGATCGGCGGCCTGACCGGCGCCACGGTCGGCATCTGGATCTTCTCGCTGCTGCGCGCCATCGGCCAGCTCGATCTGATCATCTCGCTGATGTATGTCATCTTCCTCGGCACGGTCGGCGGGCTGATGCTGCTCGAGAGCATCAATGCCATGCGGCGGGCGGCGCGCAACGAACCGCCTGCGCCGCGCAAGCCCGGCCACCAGCACTGGGTACACAGGCTGCCGCTGAAGGTGCGCTTCAAGAAATCGAAGATCTTTCTCAGCGTCATTCCGATCGTCGCGCTCGGTTTTGCGATCGGCATCCTCACCTCTATCATGGGTGTCGGCGGCGGCTTCATCATGGTGCCGGCGATGATCTACCTCCTGCGCATCCCGACCAATGTCGTCGTCGGCACATCGCTGTTCCAGATCATCTTCGTCACCGCCTATACGACGATCGTGCAGGCGGCGACGAACTTTTCCGTCGATATCGTGCTCGCCTTCATCCTGATGGTGGCGGGCGTCATCGGCGCGCAATACGGCGTGCGCGTCGGCCAGAAGCTGCGCGGCGAACAGCTGCGCGCACTGCTCGGCCTGCTGGTGCTCGCCGTCGGCCTGCGTCTGGCGATCGCCCTGGTGGTGACGCCGGCCGACGTCTATTCGGTGGTGATGGGAGCCGGCAACTGATGCGCCTGCTTGCCGCCGTCATCACCTTTTTTTGCCTGCTGCCGGCGGTTGCCGGCGCGCAATGGCTGCCGGGGCAGTCGACAGAGGCGGTGCGCGAAGGGCTGGAGATCGGCACCTCGACCAGCGAAATCGCCATCACCTCGGATTTCCACGGCGCCGATCTGACGATCTTCGGGGCGCTGTCGAATACCGACCAGCTGCTGCTCGCCATCGGCCAGTATGACGTGGTCGTGGTGCTGGAGGGCCCGCGCCAGGATGCGACGGTGCGCAAGAAGGAGCGCGTTTTCGGCATCTGGGTGAATACGCGCTCGATGACCTTCGAATCGGTGCCGCACTCCTATTCGATGTCGAGTTCGCGGATGATCGACGACCTGACGACACCGCTCGAACTGACCGATCAGGGGATCGGCATCGATCACATTCCGCTGACGCCGGTCGGCTTCGTCGGCGACGGCAGCAATCTCGGCGAATTCCGCGAAGCCTTCCGGCGGCTGCAGCAAGGCGGCGGCTTCTACGACCGCAACCCGAGCGGCGTGCGCTTCGTTTCCTCCAACCTCTTCAAGGCGAGCCTGCGCCTGCCGGCAAATATTCCGAACGGCGTCCATACCGTGCGCGCCTATCTGTTCAAGAGCGGCAATCTGGTGACCGAGGAATCGCTGCCGCTGCGCGTCATCAAAACCGGCATCGAGCAGATGATCACCGACGCCGCCCATGGTCGGCCGATCCTCTACGGCTGCGCGTCCGTGCTGCTCGCCCTCATCACCGGCTGGGGCGCCAGCCTGATCTTCCGCAAGGATTGATCGGTTGGTTCCTGGGTGAAGACCCCTCCCCAACCCCTCCCCACAAGGGGGAGGGGCTTGGATGTCGCGCCGACATTATCCCTTTCACCGTCTCACCCGCAGAAGCGTTGGTGTTTGCCGTGGGCGGTGCCGCGCATAGCCCCTCCCCCTTGTGGGGAGGGGTGCCCCCAGAAAACTTCGTATTCGACTAAAAACCGGTCCTTAACATTTACGAGTTAGTAATCTCTCGGAAACGAGAGGTTTTGTCATGCGTACTCGTGTCATTCTGACCGCTGTGGGTCTCGCGCTGCTTGCCGGCTGCGCGACGGCGCCGAAGCAGACACGGAACATCTGCGCCGTCTTCGACCAGCGCGACGGGCTTTTCTCCAGCTGGCAGAGTGCGGCCGAACGGACGGAGAAGAAATACGGCGTGCCGGTGCCGATCCTGATGGCGACGATGTATACCGAATCCGGCTTCCAGCCCTATGCGCGGCCGCCGCGCACCAAGCTGTTCGGCTTCATTCCCTGGACCCGGCCTTCGACAGCCTATGGCTATTCGCAGGCGCTCGACGGGACGTGGGATCACTATCAGTCGCAGACGGGGAACTGGACGGCACGGCGGGCGAACTTCGCCGACGCGATCGACTTCATCGGCTGGTATCACGCCCAGAACAGCGCCGAGACCGGCATTCCGCTGAATGATGCCTATAATCTCTATCTCGCCTATTATTCCGGCCCGACGGGATATAAGCGCGGCGACTGGCGCTCGAACGGGCAATTGCAGCAGACCGCGCAGAAGTTCGCGCGGATGGCCGGAACGTATCAACAGCAGTTGCAGGGGTGTAATTGATTTAAGGGTGTGCCGCGAAAGCCCCCCTCTGGCCTGCCGGCCATCTCCCCCACAGGTGGGGAGATCGCAAGTGGCTTGAACGTCCTACCCATCTACCGTTGCGTCGTGCTGGACGCCAATTGTTTGGGGAAACCATCGCGGCCAGCCAATCTCCCCACCTGTGGGGGAGATGCCCGGCAGGGCAGAGGGGGGCTCACCCGGCACGCCCTATCCGAATAGCAATCGCTACCCCCGCAAATTCCCATACCGCACCGAATAAATCCGATCGCGCCCCAACAGATGCGCCACCAGCGATGCCTTGTCGAACAGGCCTGTCATCGCCTGATGGCCGAGATCCAGGCCGCCGCTCATGACGCCGAAGGCGGGCATCAGCAGGCGGGCGCCGTCGGTGGCGAAACAGGGGCGGCGGATCGATCTGTCGCGGCGGCGCACGGTCGCCGACGGGTGCAGATGGCCGGCGATTTCGCCGCTCTGCAAGCCGTTCCTCGGCTCATGGCGGAAAGTGAGGCCGGCATAATGCATTTCGTCGACGGAGGCGCCGGGCAGATCGACGACGCCGTCGGGATCGTGGTTGCCGTTGACCCAGATCCATTCGCGGCCGCGCGCCATGGCGACGATCAGCGCGCGAAAATTCTCCGGCAGGTGTTTGGAGCCGATGCGGTCATGGAAATTGTCGCCGAGCGAGACGACGAGCTTCGGATCATACCGCGAGATGACGGCGGCCAGCACGGTCAGGGTCGCCAGCGTATCATAGGGCGGCAGCATCATGCCGCGGCGGGCGAAGGCGGCACCCTTTTCCAGATGCAGGTCGGAGACGACGAGCAGGCCGGCATCCGGCAGGTAGAGGGCGCCGAGCGGATCGCAGACGGCGGCAATGCCGTTCACCGATGTCTCGATGCCGGGGATCGCAGCCAATCCAGATATGTCGCGCGCCAGCGCCAGGCGGTTCATCACTATCGTCGATTCCAAAACTATCATCAGGCCAAAGCCTCGGCGATCAGATCGTCGGCGGCTTCGGCGAGCAGCGCGTCATGGGCCTCGCCCGGCACCGCCTCGCGTCCGATCTCCAGCATGACCGGCACGGCGAGCGGAGAAATATGGTCGAGCGGGCGATGGGTGATGTGGCCCCTGATTCGCTTCAGCATATCGCCAAGACGGCCAATATCCAAAAGTCCGGTCGCCGCATCCTGGCGCGTCGCCTGCAAGAGGATGTGATCCGGCTCGTGGCTGCGCAGCACGTCATAGATCAGATCGGCGGAGACGGTGATCTGGCGGCCGCTCTTTTCCTTGCCGGGATGGCGGCGCTCGATCAAGCCTGCAATCACGGCGCAATTGCGGAAAGTGCGCTTCAGCAGGAAGGATTCGTCCAGCCAGGCTTCGAGATCATCGCCGAGCATGTCCTCGTCGAAGAGGTCGGAGAGGCTGAGACGGCCATTGCCGATCATCAGCCCCATATCCTCGAGACCCCAGACGGCCAGTGAATAATCGGTGGCGACGAAGCCGAGCGGCTTGGCGCCGACCCGCTCCAGCCGGCGGGTGAGCAGCATGCCGAGCGTCTGGTGGGCAAGACGGCCCTCGAAGGGATAGGCGACCATATAGAAGCGGCTGCCGCGCGGGAAGGTTTCGATCAGGAACTCGTCGCGCTTCGGCAGCATCGACTTGTCGTCCTGCAAGGACAGCCAATCGCGCACCTGATCCGGCAAATGGCGCCAGCGGTCGGGATCGGCGATCATCGCCCGCACCTGCTCGGCGAGATAGGTCGACAGCGGAAACTTGCCGCCGTTGTAGGACGGGATCTTCGGATCGAGCGAAAAGGCCTGCGAGGCCAGGCATTCGTTTTCGCGGATGCCCTCGAAGCGCAGCACCTTGCCGGAGAAGACGAAAGTATCGCCGGGCGACAATTGCTCGAGGAAATATTCCTCGACCTTTCCCAGCGTCGCGCCGCCGCGGCCGATCCGGCCGCCCTCGCCGCGCTTGACCATGCGGATATTCAGCATCGGGCTTTCGACGATGGTGCCGAGGTTGAGGCGGTATTGCTGGGCGACGGCCGGATTGGAGGCACGCCAGCGGCCCTCCTTGGTCTTGCGGATGCGGGCATAGCGCTCATAGGTGCGCAGCGCATAACCGCCGGTCGCGACGAAATCGACGATGCGCTCGAAGGTCTCCCAGCTGAGATCGGTATAGGGCGAGGCGCTGATGATTTCATCGTAGAGTTCCAGCATGTCGAAAGGTTCGGCGCAGGCCATGCCGAGCACGTGCTGGGCGAGCACGTCGAGCGCGCCGCGGCCGACGGGCGGCGTGTCCTGGGCGCCGATATAATTGGCGTCGAGCGCTGCCTGACACTCCATCACCTCGAAACGGTTGGCCGGCACCAGGATCGCCTTCGACGGCTCGTCCATGCGGTGATTGGCGCGGCCGATGCGCTGGGCAAGACGCGAGGCGCCCTTCGGCGCGCCGACATGGATGACCAGATCGACATCGCCCCAGTCGATGCCGAGATCGAGCGTCGAGGTGGCGACGACGGCGCGCAGCCGGTTTTCGGCCATCGCCGCCTCGACCTTGCGGCGTTGGGCGACATCGAGCGAACCGTGATGGAGGGCGATCGGCAGGTTGTCGTCATTGATCGTCCAGAGCTCCTGGAACAGCATCTCGGCCTGGCTGCGGGTATTGACGAAGAGCAGCGTCGTCTGGTGATCGAGAAGCTTGTTGTAGACATCGGGAATGGCATATTTGGCGGAATGGCCGGCCCAGGGAATGCGCTCTTCGGTCGACAGGATCGAGATATCGGGCTTGGCGCCGCCTTCGACGACGACGAGGCCGGCATGATGCTCCCTGCGCTCCTGCCCGCTACCCTCCTGCTGGGCGACAAGCCATTTCTGCAGATCCATCGGCTCGGCGACGGTCGCCGACAGGCCGATCGTCTGGAGGCCGGGGGCCAGGCGGCGCAGACGGGCAAGGCCGAGCGACAGCATATGGCCGCGTTTGGAGGTGACGAGCGAATGCAGCTCGTCGAGGACGACATATTTCAGATCCTTGAAGAAGCGCTCGGCCTCGCGGTTGGCGAGAAGCAGGGCCACTTGCTCGGGCGTCGTCAGCAGAATATCCGGCGGACTGAGCTTCTGGCGCTGGCGCTTGGCGTTCGGCGTATCGCCGGTGCGGTTTTCGACGGTGACCGGCAGGCCCATCTCCGCCACCGGCTTCATCAGATTGCGCTCGATATCGATCGCCAGCGCCTTCAGTGGCGAGACATAGAGCGTGTGGATGCCGGTGAAGGCGGAGCCGGGCTGAATCCTGCCGCGGCGGGTGAGATCGGTGAGCGAGGGCAGAAAACCGGCAAGCGTCTTGCCGGCGCCTGTGGGAGCAATCAGCAGCGTGCTTTCGCCGGCCTCGGCGCGGGCAAGCAGTTCCAGCTGATGGGCGCGCGGACGCCAGCCCTTTTCCGCAAACCAGCGGGTAAAGGCGGCAGGAAGCAAAACGCGGGCTTCGGAATCGATCTGGTCCACGCCCTGAAGGTAGTGAAAGCTCAGGGAAAAAGAAGAGCCGCCATCCGCTTACGCGCATGATGCCGAAAAGTGTGAGCGGTTTTCGGGCGACATCATGCGCTGCTTGCCTGATTTAGACTGCGATATAGCGGTCCTTGCGGTGGTTGATGGCGAGCGTGAGGTTGAACACGATGGCGCCGAGCACGGAGCAGGCGATGATCGAGGGGCTGGCGACGAGGAAGGAGAGCGCCAGGATGAGACAGTCGAAGCCGAGCTGGACGAGGCCGGCGCGCCAGCCGAGACGATCCTGGATATAGAGGGCGAGGATGCCGATGCCGCCGAGGCTGGCGCGGTGGCGGAAGAGCGCCAGCATGCCGGCGCCGATGACGAGGCCGCCGAAGAGCGCCCCGGCAATAGGATTGACGTGCCCAATGCCGATGAAGCCGGGCACGAATTCGGACAGCACCGAGGTCAACGCGATGGCGGCGAAGGTCTTGATGGTGAAGGCCGGCCCCATGCGGCGGAAGGCGAGATAATAGAAGGGCAGGTTCACGGCAAAGAAGCAGAGGCCGAAGCTGAAGCCGGTCGCATAATGGGCGAGGAAGGCGAGACCGGCCGTGCCGCCGGCAAGCAGTCCGGCGCCGGAGAGCAGCGAGACGCCAAGCACGGCGAGCATGCTGCCGGCGACGATGCCCTGGGCGTCGTCGAACAGCGAATGGCGGTCGGCGCTGGAGTTCAGAAGGCCTGTAAAGGCATTGGCTGCCATGATGTTCCCCTGTCGTTTTTCCCGTTTCTATCCGCCGTCGGGAGAAAGGCAAGCCGCCAGCCGCAAGGTCTGCTCTTGACAGCCGCTATAATCATGGATATCTTTTATCCACGATTAGGAGATTGCCTCGATGAAGATGAGCGATGGCGTGGAGCAGGCCATTCACAGCGTTGCGATGCTTTCCGGCCTTTCCGAGGGCGGCGTGCTGTCGGCCGCGGCCCTGGCGGAATTCCACGGGGTGTCGACGAGCTATCTGTTGAAACATCTGCAGGCGCTGTCTGGCGCCGGCATCCTCGATACGGTGCCGGGGCCGAAAGGCGGATACCGGCTGGCAAAGGCGGCGGAAGAGGTTTCGCTGCTCGATATCCTGCTCGCGGTCGAAGGACCGGCGCCGGCGTTCCGCTGCGCCGAAATCCGCCAGCGCGGGCCGAACCCTGTCTCCGATCGCTTCTTTGCCAAGCCCTGCAATATCAGCGCAGCGATGCTGCGGGCCGAACGGGTCTACCGGGGCGAACTCGCCAAGACCAGCATTGCCGATCTCGGCATCGAGTTGAATGCCCTCGACGACGGATCGATCGCAGCCAGAGGCTGCGCCTTCCTTGAAATCCATGAACGCAAGACGGCTCGCTGAGCCACAACAAAGGAGAAGATCATGCAACCGCGTTTCAACTTCGCCAAAGCCGCCCCCGATGCCTCCAAGGCGGTCGCCGCACTTGAGCAATATGTCCAGTCTTCCGGGCTGGAGCGCCGCTTCATCCACCTGATCAAGCTGCGCGCCTCGCAGATCAACGGCTGCGCCTATTGCGTCGACATGCATGTGAAGGAAGCCCGTCACGACGGGCTCTCCGAGCAATGGATCAACCTGATGTGCGTCTGGCGGGAATCGCCGGTTTATGACGCCCGCGAACGCGCCCTGCTCGGTTGGGTCGACGCCGTGACGAATATCGCCAAGACGGGCGCGCCGGACGCCGATTACGAGACGCTGAAGGCGCATTTCTCCGAAGAGGAGATGACGAAGATCACCGTGGCGATCGGCGCGATCAACATCTGGAACCGGCTGGCGGTCGGCTTTCGCTCGCAGCATCCGATCGATGCGGCAGTGAAAGCAGCTTGAGGCCGATGCGATAGAGGTGAGCGGGGGATGGAGAGGTCACGGCATATCCTCTTCTCGCCTCAGTCCAAGGAGCGGGTGAGACCGATGGCTCAACCAGGAAAGCGTGAGGCCACACGGTATCTCGTATAACCAGGAAGTGTGACGTGCCATCCGCTGCATCGACGGCGAGTTTGGCAAAACAGACCCCCAATCTCCGTCATCCCAGGCCTTGAGCCTGGGATCCATGGCCCCGTCTGACGGAGGCCAGCGTGGATCCTCGGGTCAAGCCCGAGGATGACGGAGTGTGGGGTGGTTTGTGGAGCAAGGACAGCGAGGAATAGGCGCACGGCGGCGATTTTTACGTGGGCTTATCAACCCCATCTGCCCTGCGGGCACTTTTGCTTGGACTAAGACACGTGGCTCGACCCAGGATGTGGCAATAGCCGAATGGAGAGCTGGGTGTCGGTGCGGGGGATGATGGCATCCCAACAACCGACCCGAAAATCTCGGGTCGGTTGAATATCCCGTTACTCGCGATCGTTCGTGGCGCGCACGGCAACGGCGTCAGGGCCTGTGCCCGAGAGGTCGATGCTGTTGAGCAGATCGCGGACGACTTTTGCGATTTCCTCTGCGGAAGCGCCCTTGGCGTATTCTTCCTGCATGCGGCGTCTCACAAGCTTTTCCAAATCTGACATAACTCACCTCATCAAATCCGGCGCGGGAAGAAGTGTTACGCCGGGACGGAATAGAGGCAAGTTACGTTTTGTTTAGAATGGCTTACGGATTTGTAATGTCAGAGCGCGATGTACCTGTCGGCGCGGTGGTTGATGGCGACGAAGAGGTTGAGGACGACGGCGCCGAGGACGGAATAGAAGACGGTGGGCGGCGTGGTGACGAAGAAGGCGGCGGCGAGCACGCAGAGGTCGATGGCGAGCTGGACGAGGCCGGCGCGGATGCCGAACCGCTCCTGCAGATAGACGCCGAGAATACCGACGCCGCCGAGGCTGGCGCGGTGGCGATAGAGCGCCAGAACGCCGAAGCCGAGCAACAGGCCGCCGAGAAGGGCGGCCCAGGCCGGATGGATGCTCGAAATGGAGAAGAAGCGCGACTGCACGTCTGATAGCACCGAGGTCAGGCCGATGGCGACGAAGGTCTTGATGGTGAAAGCCATGCCGAGACGCTTCCACGACAACCAGAAGAACGGCAGGTTGAGCAGGAAGAAGGCAAGACCGAAATTGGCGCCGAAAGCATAATGCAGAAGGAAGGCAACACCGGCGGTGCTGCCGGTCAAAAGCCCGGCGCTGGCGAGCACGTAGAGGCCGAGTGCGGCGACCAGGCTGCCGGAGAAGATGCCCTGCACGTCCTCGATCGGGGCATGGCGCGTGGCACTGGTATTCCAGAAGCCAAGGGCATTGATGAGCTGTGTCATGTCGCCAGTCTCCAACAGCAGACGCGTTCGGGAACACGTCCGGGGGAAGCCGGACGCGGTGGGTTTTTGGTTGTGAAATGAACAGGATCGCCCGGCGTTTTATCGCCGCGCTTTCTGCGGATAGCTGTGCAATATCAGGGTTCTGGCGTGCCGATCAAGCGAAATAGGTAAGCAATGCTGACCTAATAAGAAATCGCAAGAAATATTCGCTCATGCGGGTTTGCGCGTAAGAAACAGAATGCCGGCAACCGGTTTGCCGCCATCTTTGCGAATGACCGTCTTGACGATCTCGAGGATGTCGAAGCCGTGGCGGGCAGCGAGCTGCCTCACATAGGCTTCCGAATGGGCATAACGCAGCGACGGCGCGAGGTGGAAACCGCCGCTGTCCCCCGCATCCTCGACGGAAAAGGCGATGTCGGCGCCCGATGCAGCGAGGTCCTCGATGATGGCAAAGACGCTTTCGAGATTGCCGAGATACATCAGCACGTCGGCTGCCGTTACCAGGTCGGCGCGCCCACGCCCGGCCTCGGCAAAGAGACCGGAGAGATCGGGTTCCAGCGAGAGGTCGGCCTGGGCGAGGTGATCATAGATCCCTTTCTCCGCGGCCTTGGCCAGCATGTTCTGCGAGAGGTCGAAGCCCTCGAGGCGGGTGACACGGCCATGGATTTCCGGGCCGAGCAGGCCGGTGCCGCAGCCAAGATCGACGGCCAACCGGTAATGCCTGCCGGTGGAGGCGACGAGGGCGGCGAGCTTCTGCGGGACGGTGTAAGCGAGTTTTTCGACGAGCGCCGATTCGAAACGGTCGGCATAGTCGTCGAACAGGCGCTCGACATAGCGGCTCGGCGGTCGGTCGGGTGTCGCGGCGTCGCCGAGAAGGGCGAGCTTGAGGGCGGCGCCGAAAATATCTTCGGGGTCGAGCGCAAGCGTGTTGCGATAAGCCTCGATCGCCGCTTCGCCCCTGCCGGCCTTTTCGCGGTAACTGGCAAGACGATACCAGCCGGCCGCCCAGCCGGGCACGAGTTCGAGGGCCTGCTCCATCAGCTCGGCCGCCGCCGCCGGCTCGCCGCCCTCTTCGAGCATACGGGCATAATCGGCGCGGCGGTCGGCGATGACATCGCCGGAGGAAAGCTGGTGAGGCTGCATCGAGGAACCTGGTGTTGCCCGCATTCGGGGTTGGCCGGCATTTGGCGGCGGCCACAAAAAAACTCAAGTCCTATTTCAGAGGCGAAGCAGCCAATTCCGGAAAGGGCTTGCGGCCAGATCGCGGCAACCTTATTCCAAGGGCAAACAGGAGATGGCGCATGTCCGATCAGGTGAACAGGTTCCTCGGCGATTCCTTCGCCCGCACATTGATAAAGCTTGTGGTCGTGTCGCTGATCGTCGGTTTCGTCATGACCGTCTTCGGCCTGACGCCGTGGAACATCATCTATGGGTTCCGGGATTTTATCCTGGAAATCTGGCATCGGGGCTTTTCGGCGCTCGGGCGCGTCGGCGACTATCTCCTGCTCGGGGCGACGATCGTCATCCCGCTCTTCGTCATCCTTCGCCTTTTCAGCTATCGCCGGTAACATGACATCGATCGACCTTTCCAGGCGCAGCCTGCTCATCCTTTCCGGACTTTCGCTTGCCGCCGGCATCGCCGGCTGCACCACCACCCCGCGCCTTGCCGGCACGCCCTCGAACGGCGAAGACGAGACGGCGAGCGTATTGCCGCTCGTCAACCAGTTGCGGGCGAAAAACGGCCTGCCGCCGCTTCGCTCCGATCCGGCAGCAAGCACCGCCGCGCTCTTCCAGGCCAAACGCATGGCAAGCGCCGGCAAAATGGCGCATCTGATGGGGCTCACCGACAGTTTCGGCGCCCGCGTCAAGGCGAGCGGCGTGCAGCTGCCGGCGGCGGAGAATATCGCCTCCGGCCAGCAGAGCGTCGATGCGGTGGTGACCGCCTGGATCAACTCGCCGCATCATCTGGAAAACATGCTCGGGCGTTATGACGGCCTCGGCGTCGCCGTCGCCCATAATGCGTCTTCCCGAAACCTGCCTTATTGGGCCATGGTGCTGTCAAGCTGAGGCGATTCGGCCTCGATATGGGGCAAGCATGGATACGCGCAGCAACAGTCATTCCCTTGCCTTCGAGGTGACGCACCGGCTGGTGCTGTCGATCGCCATTCCGATGACGCTCGGCTTCGTGACGACGCCGCTGCTCGGGCTGACGAGCACCGCCGTCGTCGGCCATATGGGCAATCCGCAAGCGCTGGCAGGGCTCGCGATCGGCGCGATGCTCTTCGATCTCATCCTGGGCAGCTTCAACTTCCTGCGGGCATCGACGACAGGACTGACAGCGCAGGCCTATGGCCGGCGAGACCAGCACGAGCAACAGGCCGTCTTCTCCAGAGCACTGATCTCCGCGCTCGGCAGCGGATTGGCACTGCTCTGTCTTTCGCCGCTGCTGATGGCGGCCGGTTTGCGGCTAATGGGCGCGGAAGGTGCGATCGCAGAGGCGACCAGCACCTATTTCTCGATCCGCATGCTGGCGGCGCCGGCAGCACTGGCGAATTACGCCATCCTCGGCTTCGTGCTCGGGCGCGGACAGGGCGGTGTCGGGCTGCTGCTGCAGGCGCTGATCAACGGCATCAATATCGTGCTGTCGATCTATCTCGGCCTGACGCTCGGCTGGGGCGTGGCCGGCGTCGCCTGGGCAACCATGGCCGGCGAGGTGACCGGCGCGCTCGCCGGGCTGTTCATCGTGCTCAGCGGCTTTGCCAAGGCGGAACGGCCGGCGTGGGCGGAGATCGTTTCCCGGCACCGGCTGGCCGAGCTTTTCGCGCTCAACCGCGATATCCTGATCCGCACCTTCGTGCTGATCGGCGCCTTCACCATCATGACGCGGATCGGCACCAGTTTTGGCGCGGTGACGCTTGCCGCCAATGCCGTGCTGATGAATTTCTTCCTGCTGTCGGGCTATTATCTCGACGGGCTGGCCAATGCGGCCGAGCAGATCACCGGCCGGGCGGTCGGCGCCCGTTACCGGCCGGCCTTCGACCGTGGGCTGAAGCTGACGATCCTGTGGTCCTTCGGACTGGCGGCGATCGTTTCCGCGTTCTTCTTCCTGGCCGGTCCCTGGCTGATCTCGGTGCTGACAACCTCACCCGAGGTGCGGCAGGCGGCAGCGAGTTACCTGCCCTGGGCGGCGGTGACCGGGCTGACCGGCGCACTCGCCTTCCTGATGGACGGGGTCTTCATCGGCGCGACATGGTCGGCCGAGATGCGCAACCGGATGCTGATGTCCTTTGCCGGCTACCTCGCCATGCTCGCCGTCTTCGTGCCGCTCTTCGGCAATCACGGGCTGTGGCTTGCTATGAACGCGTTCCTGCTCTTCCGCGGCTTTTTCCTGGCCGTGCTGGTCAAGCCGCGGGCCGATCAGACCTTTCGGGCCGCCCAGTAATCCAGCCTGCTGTCACGCAGCTCGCCGATCGTGCCGGCCTTTTCGCGGTCCATGAGCTTGGAAAGGCCGCGGACGATATCGCCAGGCAGGCCGGGGCCTTCGTAGACCATGCAGGAATAGAGCTGGACGAGATCGGCGCCCGCCTTGATTTTCTCCAGCGCGGTTTCGGCGGAGGAGACGCCGCCGACGCCGATGATCGGCAGGGCGGGGCCGACACGCTTGCGCATTCTGGCAAGCACGGCGGTCGATTTTTCGAACAGCGGCACGCCGGAGAGACCGCCCGCCTCCTTGGCCTGGCGCTGATCTTTCAGTCCGTCGCGCGACAGCGTGGTGTTGGAGACGATCAGCCCATCCAGCGCATGCGACAGCGCTTCCGCCGCGATATCGTCCATGCCTTCCTCGGTCAGATCCGGGGCGATCTTCAGAAAGACCGGCACCGTGCGGCCTGAGGTCACAGCCATCTCGTCGCGCGCCGCCAGCACTGACGACAACAGCGCCGCAAGGCTTTCGCGCGCCTGCAGGTCGCGCAGTCCCGGCGTGTTCGGCGAGGAGATGTTGGCGGTGAAATAACGCGCGACCGAATGGAAGCGGCGGATGCCGGCGACATAGTCAGCGATGCGATCGTCGCTGTCCTTGTTGGCGCCGATATTGACGCCGACAATGCCCTTGCCGCTCAGCGCCGTGAGCCGCCCGAAAGCGGCCTCATGACCTTCATTGTTGAAGCCGAGGCGATTGATGACGGCTTCATCCTCCACCAGCCGGAAGATGCGCGGGCGCGGATTGCCGGATTGCGGCTTCGGCGTCACCGTGCCGATCTCGGTAAAGCCGAAGCCGAGCTTCAGCAGCGCCTCCGGCACCTCGGCATTCTTGTCATAGCCTGCGGCCATGCCGAGCGGATTTTCGAAGGTGAGGCCGGCGACGGTCTGGCGCAGCCGCGGATCGGGCGTGATCTGGCAGGCGGGCACCAGGCCGGATTTCAGCGCGGCGATCGACATGCCGTGCGCCGTTTCCGGATCGAACAGGAAGAGACCCTTGCGGGCGAGACGTTTGAAGGGATCGATCATGGCTGCAACTCCGGGAAAATATGGGCGCCGGTCTCGTCGAGCGGCAATGGCACCTCCCAGAGCACGGCAGCCAGCGGCAGATCGGCATAGAGATGCGGGAAAAGATCGCCGCCGCGCGAGGGGTCGAACACCAGTTTGTCACCGAAGCCCCCGCCATCGACCGCAATCAGCAGCAGGCCGGACTGGCCGGCGAAATGCAGCGCGGCGGTCTGCTTAGCCTGTTCTGCCGTCGAGAAATGGATGAAGCCGTCCTTGAGATCGATGCCGGCGCCATGAAAAATGCCGGTTTGTCTGGCTTGCTGCCAGAGCGTTTCCGTCACGATCTTGTAAAGGGTCGGTGTCAGGGTCATCATGGCCTCGCGATTGCTGGTCCTCGATCACCAGCGCTTTGCCGGAAAGAGGCGGCGATGTCCACGCCCCCGGCCCTTAAAAACAGGACCTGCACAAGCAAAATCCGGAGGATGAGACGATGAAGATTTTGGTTCTCACACTTGGCGTTCTTCTCCTGCCGCTTGGCGCCGCAGCGGCCGAGGCCGATGCTAGCCGGTTCCAGCTGGAAAAGAGCGGCGATCATTTCGTCCGGCTCGACCGCCAGACCGGCGCCATGTCGATCTGCCAGGACAAGGACGGCGCCCTCGTCTGCCGCATGGCGGCCGACGAAAGGGCGGCCTATGAGGACGAGCTCGACCGGCTTTCGCAGCGGGTGACGAAGCTGGAACAGGGCGGCCTCATTCAGCGGGCGCTGCCGAGCGACGCCGAGGTCGACCGCTCGATCAGCATCATGGAGAAGATGATGAAGAGTTTCATGGGGATGGTGAAGGAGTTTCAGGCCGAGGAAAACGCCAATCCCCTTCCGCAGAAGACCTGATCTGATATAGTCATATCACTAGGCATGCAGGCAAACGTCGGAGGGGACGGCGGCGCATGCGGGCAGATCGGGCTCTTGGGAGGGAGTTTTCGATGCAGGAACAGACCATCATCATTGCGGACGATCATCCGCTGTTCCGCGACGCGCTGCGCCAGGCCGTGGTCGGCATGGAAGGCCGCCAAGCGATCGTCGAGGCCGGCGATTTCGCCGCCGCGCGCAAGGCGGCAGGCGCCCATGCGGAGGCCGACCTGATGCTGCTCGACCTTGCCATGCCCGGCGTCAGCGGCTTTTCCGGCCTGATGGCGCTGCGCTCGGAATTTGCCAGCCTGCCGATCATCATCGTCTCGGCGACCGACGACGCGACGACGATCCGCCGGGCGCTGGAACTCGGCGCCTCCGGCTTCATCTCCAAATCCGCCGGCATCGACGACATTCGCCGCAGCATCCAGACGGTGCTTGCCGGCGATATCGCCACGCCCGAAAACTACCGCGACGGCCAGGAGCAGGATCCCGATGTCGCCGACCTGATCCACCGCCTGCACACGCTGACGCCACAGCAGAGCCGGGTGCTGACCATGCTCGGCGAAGGGCTTTTGAACAAGCAGATCGCCTACGAACTCGGCGTCTCCGAGGCGACGATCAAGGCGCATGTCTCGGCGATCCTGTTGAAACTCGACGTCGACAGCCGGACGCAGGCGGTCATCCAGCTCGGCAAGATCAATATGGCGATGGTCGCCTGAAACGCTTGCAATAACAGGATTTTATTCCTCCTTTGCCTTTACTCCGGCGGCACGCTCGGTTAATATTCCGGCCGGCTGACGCGCGGATGAGCCGCGCACGGAATCGGGCGCCTATGCTGTCACACGACCAGATCTGGGGAGCGATCGACAGGCTTGCCGAGCGGCATGAACTGACGCCATCCGGTCTTGCGCGGCGCGCCGGGCTCGACCCCACCTCCTTCAACAAATCGAAACGGCTTTCCGCCGACGGCCGGCTGCGCTGGCCCTCGACGGAATCGATCGCCAAGGTGCTCGACGCCACAGGGGCGAGCGTCGAGCAGTTCCTTGCCTTCCTGCAGCCGGATGCCGGTTTTTCCAGGAAGCTGGCCGGGCAACTGGGCGCACAGGCTGACGGCGCTTTTCCGCCGCAGGGCAGCTCGATTCCGCTTCTCGGCTTTGCCCAGGCCGGCGCCGGCGGCTTCTTCGACGATGGCGGTTTTCCGGCCGGCCAGGGCTGGGACGTAGTGGAATTTCCCGCAGCCCCGTCGCAGAAATCGGCCGTCTATGCGCTCGAGGTGCAGGGCGAGAGCATGATGCCGCTCTACCGCGACGGCGACGTGCTGATCGTCGAGCCGGGCGCGCAGGTGCGCCGCAACGACCGCGTCGTGGTGCGCACAAACGAGGGCGAGGTGATGGCGAAGGTGTTGCTGCGCCAGAGCCCGCGCTCGATCGAGCTCCTGTCGCTCAATCCCGAACATCCCAACCGCACCCTCGAGCTTTCCGATGTCGATTGGATCGCCCGCATCATCTGGGCCAGCCAATAGGAAGATATTCCATGCGCCCTGCCGCCATCTTCACAGGCCTCATAGGCATGGCGGTGGTGGCCGGCCTGCTGATGGCTGGAGAAGCAAGGCTGCGGGGCGGGACGGACGGCGAGACCGTCTCCGCTGAGGAGACGGCGACTGCTGTGGATTCCGCCCCTAAGACCGGCGAACCGGCTGTGATTTCGGACGACCGTGCCGAAGTGATCGCCCAATCTGCGGAACCGGCGGCGCAACACCCGGCTCCGCCTTCCCCCGGACCAACCGACGGCGCGGCGCCGAAACCCGCTGACAGCGAGCAGCGAGCCGAGACGGCCGCCGGGCAAACCGCAGGTCCGGCCGTAAAGACGCCGATGGAGCTGGCGCGGCCGGCGGTCGACAATGCCGGCCTTCTCTCCTTCGGCGAGCGCAAGCTTCAGCTTGCCGGCATCGTGCCGACGCCGGCCGACAGGATATGCGGGCCGGCGGGCCGGCAATGGCCCTGCGGCATGATGGCGAAGACGGCGCTACGCCAGCTGTTGCGCAACCGCAGCATCGCCTGCGATGTCGATGCGGCCGAATGGAAGGAAACGGCGACCGCCGCCTGCCGGCTCGGCACGCAGGATCTCGGCACATGGCTTGCCGAAAACGGCTGGGCCGAGGCAGCGGCGGGCTCACCGCTTGCATGGGCTGCCGAGAAGGCCAGGCAGGCGGGGAAAGGCCTTTATGGCGACGATCCGCGCCGGAGATAACCGGCGGCCTTGACAGGGAGCCGATCCCTTGTAATGCCGGCTGCCAATTCCCACTGCCAATTCCCACTTTGGGCTGATCGAAAAAGGAATCAGAGATGAACAAGCCGCTTTCCGCCCATGATGCGCTGATCTACGTGATGGTGATGGCCTCAGCCGTCGACAGCACGATGAACGACCGGGAGATGGAAAGGATCGGCCAGTTGATCGGGTTCCTGCCGGTTTTCCGGGATTTCGACGACGACAAGCTGATTTCGGTGGCGCGCGACTGCGCCTCGCTGCTGTCAGGGCCTGAGGGCCTCGACGTCGTTCTCGAAACCGTGCGCGACACCCTGCCGGCAAAACTCTACGACACGGCCTATGCGCTGGCCGTCGAAGTCGCGTCCGCCGATCTCTCTGTCAAAGCCGAGGAGCTGCGGCTGCTCAGCCTGCTGCGCGACCGGCTCGGCCTCGACAAGCTCACCTGCGCGGCGATCGAGCGCAGCGCCATTGCCCGTTTCCGCAAGGGATAAGCTCGAAAGTTCAATAAAGCCCGTAGGGAAAATAGCGCAGATAGATTTCCTGAAGACGGCCGTTGCGCGACAGCGTGGCGAGCGCATGGTCGATCGCCGCCGTCAGCACGCTGTCCTTCTGCCGCAGCATGATCGTCATGCCCTCGCCGAGGAAATGCTCGGAGAGGTAAGGCCCGTCGAACAGGGCGCAGCATTTGGCCGAGGCCGGCGAGGAAACCCAGAAGGAAAGCTGCAGCGCATCGGCGAAGGCGGCATCGACCTTGCGCTCCTTCAGCGCCGCAAGCAGGGCGTCCTTGGTGTCGAAGGCCTCAGCCTTGATCGCCGGAAAGAAGGCGGCCAGCATCGCCTCGTGCACCGTGCCCTTGACCACACCGACCGAGTGCGCCGAAAGCGCGGCAGCCGTTTTGCCGTCGAGCGGCACGGCGAGATTGCGCACGAAGCGGGCCGGCAGCATCAGATACGGCCGGGAGAAGACGAATTGCCGGCGCAGCTCCGGCGTCACCGCAAGGCCGGCGATGACGGCGTCGCCCTGCGAGGCGGCGAGCGCATCCTTGAGATCGACAAAGGGGATCGCCTGGATCTGGCACTTGTCCGAAATCTCCAGCTCGCTGCAGATCTCGCGAGCGAGATCGACATTGAAACCGGACAGCTTGCCGTTCTGATCGGTGAAATTGAACGGCGGAAAATCGACCGAGGTCAGGAAGCGCAACCGCACCAGCGAGGAGAGATCGGGCCTGGCCAGACGCTCGCGGGCATCGAAAAGCAGCGGCAGCGAGGGCGTTGCCTGCTGGGCGGATGCGGCAAAGCCGCCAAACAGAGCGCCCAGAAACAGGCCGAACGCAAGAAGAGCCCTCAGAATCGGAAATGCCCGTTTGGATTCGATCATCGTGGTCTCGGAGTTAAGCGCGAAGCGTTGCCGCGAGATGTAACAGAGTCATGCGGGACGGGGAATATCTATGGGACGGATCGTGCGCATCCGCCCCTCATCCGCCTGCCGGCACCTTCTCCCCGTTTTACGGGGAGAAGGAGATTTGCCGCGACCTCTCCGTCCCTCGCTAACGTCTCGCGGGGCACGTCCCCTCGCCCCGTTTTTACGGGGAGAGGGTTAGGGTGAGGGGCAGCCAGCCTTCGGTGCGGTGGCAACCGTGGCCCTCCTTACCCCCAAAAATCACTGCGTCGCCGCCCTGCCGTTAGCGCGGAATTAAAGAATATCGCCTCTATTTGTGACGACGACACGGACCCGCCGGCCGATTGCATGATGCATGCGT
Organism: Rhizobium sp. N122; assembly: GCF_002211295.1. NCBI lineage: Bacteria > Pseudomonadati > Pseudomonadota > Alphaproteobacteria > Hyphomicrobiales > Rhizobiaceae > Rhizobium > Rhizobium sp. N122. The sequence goes on from NZ_LOKU01000037.1 coordinate 30,365, forward strand.
CAACCCCGCAATAATCCCTGAGCCGCGACACCGACGCAGCGCTCTGTTTGCAACAATTGATTTTAAAGCACCAGGCGTGCGACGCCTGGTCAACCGGGTAACATTTCCATGTTGAAGCATCTGAAAATCCGCACGAAAATCATATCGGTCGTGGCGCTGCTCGGGCTGATCACAATGGCCGGGCTGGTCTATGTCATTTCCGAATTCCGCCGTGCGGATGCCGCCTACAGCGCCTTCATCGATCATGAGGCGCTGGCCTCGATGCAGAGCGCGCGCGCCAGCGCCTCGGTGGTGGCCTCGGTGCTGCAGGTCACTCTGCTCGCCGACATGAAACCGGATACGCCGGCCTTCGCCACCGCGCTTGCGGCGCCAAGCAGACTGCCGCAGGCCCGCGAACGGATGAAAGATGCGCTGGCGCTGGTGCCGAGCCGCAAGGCGGCGATCGACGACATTCAGGCCGGCATCGATGAGATCGAAACGCTGGCGAACAAGATCACCGAACAGAGCAAGGCCAAGGACAGCGCCGGCGCGCTTGCCAATGTCGCCCTGATCAATGCCAAGCTCAATGCGCTGACGCCGAAGATGATCGCCAACAATGATGCGATGATGGCCATGCTCAACGACGGCGGCGACGCGCTCTCGGCTTCGGTCAACGGCCGGATCGTCTTCTGCCTCGTTCTGATCGGCATCGCCGTTCTCGGCGCCGTCGGATTCAGCGTCGTCGTGGCCCAGATGGGCATTGCCGGCCCGATGACGCGGCTCAACCTGCGCATGACGCGGCTTGCCGAGGGCGATACCGCAAGCGATGTCGGCGGCCTCGACCGCGGCGATGAAGTCGGCCAGATGGCCAAAGCCGTCTCGATCTTCCGCGACAACGCCATCGAACGTGCCCGGATCGAGGCGCGCGCCGAAGCCGACCGCAGCCTCGGCGACGGCGAACGCCGCGAACGCGAGGCACAGCGGACGCGTGAAGCAGCCGAACTGGAAGGTGCGGTGACCGCGCTCGGCGACGGCCTGCGCCGCCTTGCCGCCGGCGATCTCGCCTCGCATATCGACCAGCCCTTCGTCGCCCATCTCGATGCGCTACGCGAGGATTTCAACAACTCGGTCGAGAAGCTCAACGAGGCGCTGCATACGGTCGGCGCCAATGCCCGGGCGATCGGCGCCGGCGCCAACGAAATCCGGTCTTCCGCAGACGAGCTTTCCCGGCGGACGGAACAGCAGTCGGCCTCCGTCGAAGAGACGGCGGCGGCGCTGGAGGAGATCACCACGACGGTGCGTGACGCCGCCAAGCGCGCCGAGGAGGCGAGCCAGCTCGTCGCCCGCACCCGCCTCGGCGCCGAAAAATCCGGCGAGATCGTCCGCAAGGCCGTTTCCGCCATGCAGCAGATCGAAAAATCCTCGGGCGAAATCTCCAACATCATCGGCGTCATCGACGACATCGCCTTCCAGACCAATCTGCTGGCGCTGAATGCCGGCGTCGAAGCGGCGCGCGCCGGCGAAGCCGGCAAGGGTTTTGCGGTCGTCGCCCAGGAAGTCCGCGAGCTTGCCCAGCGTTCCGCCAAGGCGGCGAAAGAAATCAAGGACCTGATCACCAATTCCGGCACACATGTGCAGACCGGCGTCTCGTTGGTCGGCGAAACCGGCAAGGCACTCGACTCGATCGTCCAGGAAGTGCAAGAAATCAACCAGCACGTCCATGCCATCGCCGAAGCCTCGCGCGAACAGTCGATCGGGCTGCAGGAGATCAACACCGCCGTCAACACGATGGATCAGGGCACGCAGCAGAACGCGGCGATGGTCGAGCAGTCCACAGCCGCCAGCCACAGCCTCGCGACGGAAGCGGCAGCGCTGAACAGCCTGCTCGGCCAATTCCGGCTGACCGGCACCGGCAGCTTCGCCGCCGCCGCCCCGATCGCCTCGACCCGGCCGCCGGCAGCCGCACCCCGCCCCGCCACGCGCCCAGTGGCCAAGGCACCCGCGATCCGCGTCGCACGGGAAGGTGCGGCCCGCCCGACCGCCTCGCCTGCCCGCGCCCTCGGCCAGACCCTCGCCAACGCCTTCGGCGCAACCAACAGCGCGCCGAAAGGCCAGGATGAGGACTGGACGGAGTTCTGAGGCAACAATACCTCAGCGTTCGCCGCCTGCCCCTCATCCGCCTGCCGGCACCTTCTCCCCGTAAACGGGGCGAAGGAGGTATGCCGCCCCCTCTCCGTCCCACGCCAATGTTTCGTGTGGCACGTCCCCTCTCCCCGTTTTTTACGGGGAGAGGGCTAGGGTGAGGGGCTGCCCTCGGGCGCAAACTGGAGGCCGCCTGGCCATTTTAACCCGGCCGCCAACCCACCTCGACCAGAATATTCCCCGGCGCCGTGCAATAGAACAGCCAGCCGCCGCGCATGGCGGCCGGCGGGCCGGAAAGTGCTGCGCCGGCGGCAACAAGCCCGGCATGGACCACATCGACATCCGCCCTTTCGGTCAGGATGAAGCCGATATGATAGGTCTGCCGCCCTATCTCCACCTGATCGGCAGTGCCGAACTTGGCGATGGCGTGGCTGAGGACGATTTCGAGGCCGGTATCGTCCTCCAGGATCGCCAGGCCGTTGTTGCCTCGCATATCCTTAAGCCGCAGGCCGAAATGGCGGATGAAGAAATCCGCCGTCTCGGCGATATCGGGTACGTGAAAATCGAGATGGTTCAGGCGCATTGACAGTCTCCGTTCAAAAAAATCCCGGGACTGCCTTTTTGCCGTCTCCGCACGCCGCCGGGATCCCGCATTTTCATGCGGATCACGTCGCGGGTTCTCGTGCCATGGGCCACGGAGCAGAGCTTCGCCGGGGCGCTACGGAGCCCTGACGGAAGGGATCGGGCTTACCTCAACCGATCCTGCCTTTTTCGACCATGCCGATTTAGCAGACGGCGCCGGTTTCGGCAATGAAGCAGGCCATAAAGCGATCACGGCGTTCCAGGCGATCCATCCCTAAGGATTGAAGGCGGATCCGCCGTTTCATCTGGCGAGTGTGATCCGATCCGGAGTAAGATCCCATCGTCGGCGCACCGGAAGGGATGGACATGAAACCCGCACTCATCGGCCTGATCGGCACCCTCATTCTCACCGGGTGCAGCAGCGTTTCCTATTATAGCGGCCCCGGCCTCGAGCCGATCCCGGGAAGCATCACCTATAACGGCCAACCACGCAGCAAGCTCACCAAGTCCCCCGCGGGCTCCGCCTTCCCGCACGATTTCATCGACCAATACGGCCGGCAGGTGGAGGAAACCTACATCATCCAGCCCGACCGAAGCCTGATCATCGCGCATCGGCAATACAAGCCGATCCGGTTTTTTGGGGATTAGAGCAGGTCGCTGGAAAGGCAGCTGGAGCGGGTGAAGGGAATCGAACCCTCGTATTCAGCTTGGGAAGCTGCTGCTCTACCATTGAGCTACACCCGCGATGCGCTGAGATTTCCAACAGATGAGGGCTGCTGTCAAGTCACGCGACACGCAAGCTGTCAGATGCGGAAGTGCTTCGAGAGTTTGAGGCCCTGGGCCTGGTAGTTGGAGCCGAGGCCGGAGCCGTAGAGGCTCACCGGTTTTTCCTGCATGTGTTCGTAGACGAGGCGACCGACGATCTGGCCGTCTTCGAGGATGAAGGGCACTTCGTGGCTGCGCACTTCGAGCACGGCGCGGCTGCCGCGGCCGCCGGCCGGGGCGTGGCCGAAGCCGGGGTCGAAGAAGCCGGCGTAGTGGACGCGGAATTCGCCGACCAATGGGTCGAAGGGGGTCATCTCGGCGGCATAATCCGGCGGCACGTGCACGGCCTCGCGCGAGACGAGGATATAGAATTCGTCCGGATCGAGGATCAGCTCGTTGCGGCCGCGGCTATAGAGCGGTTCCCAGAAATCGAAGATGTCGTGCTCGGCCTTCTTGTCGACATCGACGACGGCGGTGTGGTGTTTGCCGCGATAGCCGATCAGGCCGTCTTCATCTCCGGCCAGATCGATCGACAGCGCGATGCCGCCGCCCGAGACGTTCGGCTGCTTGCTGGCGACCAGCGTCTCGCTTTCATGCAGCTTCAACAGTTCCGGCTCGCCGAGCAGGGCATGGCCGACGCGGAAGCGGATCTGCGACAGGCGCGAGCCGCGGCGCACGACGATCGGGAAGGTGCGCGGGCTGATTTCGAGATAGAGCGGGCCGGCATAGCCAGCCGGGATCTTGTCAAATTCTTGAGCGTAATCGGTGATGACGCGGGTGAAGATATCGAGCCTTCCGGTCGAGCTCTTCGGATTGGCCGAGGCCGACATGTCGGCCGGCAGCGCCAAGCTCTCCATCAGCGGCACGATGTAAACGCAGCCGGTTTCGAGCACCGCGCCTTCGGAAAGGTCGATCACATGCAGGCTGAGGCGGTCGAGCTTATCCGAGACCAGATGCGAAGGGCCGGGCATGAAGCTGGCGCGCACCCGAAAAGCCTTGGCGCCCAAGCGCAGATCGAGGCTTGCCGGCTGGATCTGGTCGCGGTCCAGCTCCCGTTCGGAGATCAGACGCCCCGTTTCGAACAGCGCCGAGATCGCGCGGTCCGCCAGAATTCCCGTTTCACGAGCCATCATGCCTCATCCATCATTTGCCGCCGACAAAACCAAATACGGGGAATTGACGCAAGCAGCTAACAGCAGTATTGCAGAATTATCCCGTGGTGATTTGGCCGGTCGGCTTGCAGCCACGTTAAACAAGTGGCTAAAAAGACCGGGTTGAAACCGGTCTGCTTTTGCGGCCGGTTTTTTTGTTATGTGAAGGTGATGGCATGAGCAAGACTTGGCGCCCGGCAACCCAACTCGTCCACGGCGGAACCTTGCGTTCGCAATATGGCGAAACATCCGAGGCAATCTATCTCACGCAGGGCTTCGTCTATGACACGTCCGAGGCGGCCGAAGCCCGCTTCAAGGGCGAGACCGACGGCTACATCTACGCCCGCTACGGCAGCCCGACCAACGACATGTTCGAAAAGCGCATGTGCATGCTCGAAGGTGCCGAAGACGCCCGCGCCACCGCCTCCGGCATGGCGGCGGTCAGCGCGGCCATCCTCTGCCAGGTCAAAGCAGGCGACCATATCGTTGCCGCGCGCGCCCTCTTCGGCTCCTGCCGCTGGGTGGTGGAAACTCTGGCGCCGAAATACGGCATCGAGTGCACGCTGGTCGACGGCCGTGATCTTGCCAACTGGGAACAGGCAATCCGGCCGAACACCAAAGTGTTCTTCCTGGAAAGCCCGACCAACCCGACGCTCGAGGTGGTCGATATCGCAGGGGTTGCCAAGCTCGCCAACCAGGTCGGCGCCAAGGTCGTCGTCGACAACGTCTTCGCAACACCGCTCTTCCAGAAGCCGCTGGATCTCGGCGCCCATATCGTCGTCTATTCCGCCACCAAGCACATCGACGGCCAGGGCCGCTGCCTGGGCGGCGTCGTCCTGGCCGACAAGGCCTGGATCGACGAGAACCTGCACGACTATTTCCGCCATACCGGCCCGGCCATGTCGCCGTTCAACGCCTGGACGCTGCTGAAGGGCATCGAGACGCTGCCGCTGCGCGTCAAGCAGCAGACGCAGAATGCGGCGAAGATTGCCGATTTCCTCGCCGAGCAAGGCAAGGTCGCCAAGGTGATCTATCCCGGCCGCAAGGACCATCCGCAGGCCGATATCATCGCCAAGCAGATGAGCGGCGGCTCGACGCTTGTCGCCTTCGAGCTGAAGGGCGGCAAGGAAGCGGCCTTCGCGCTGCAGAACGCGCTCGAGATCATCAAGATTTCCAACAATCTCGGCGACAGCAAGAGCCTGATCACCCATCCGGCGACGACGACGCACAAGAACCTGTCGGAGGAGGCGCGCGCCGAACTCGGCATTTCCCCGGGCACGGTCCGCCTTTCGGCCGGCATCGAGGATACCGACGACCTGATCGAGGATTTCGCCAAGGCGCTTGCCAAGGTCTCGGCCTGATCAGCTAATGGCGGCCGGACCTCATTTGGGGTTCGGTCGCCGGACTGAAGACGATGCCGGGCCGGACCTCGAAGGCGAGGCCGGGGGAACAAGTTCGGCTGTGCCGGCGTTCGGAACTGAATTAACGCTGCCAATTAGGCTTAACGATCGAAACACCTTCGATCAGGACCGTTTTATTCACGATCATCGTTCCGTTTCTTGACGGACAGGCCCTCTTATAAGATACGGGTAACATATCTTGACTAAGGTGCAAGGCATGTATCGCGCCCTCACAAAAGATATCGAAGTCGTCGTCGAGCCATTCTATCTGGAGGAGCAATCCGATCCGGACGACGATCGCTATGTCTGGGGTTACCGGATCGTCATCAGCAACAATTCCGGCATCGCCGTTCGCCTGGTCAACCGCTACTGGAATATCACCGACCAGAACGGGCAGGTGGACGAGGTGACCGGCCCCGGCGTCGTCGGGGAACAGCCACGCCTCAGCCCCGGCGACACCTACGAATATTCCTCGGGCTGCCCGCTCGACACGCCCTCCGGGCTGATGTTCGGCCATTACCAGATGGAAACGGATGAAGGCGAGATGTTCGATGTCGACATCCCCGCCTTCTCGCTGGATTCACCGGGGCTGCTGCGCGTGCTCAACTGACGTGCGTAGGTTCGCGGTCGCTTCGTGAGTGCGAACACGAACGCCGTGCTTGCCGCATGGGTCCTCGGGTCAAGCCCGAGGACGACGGAGGGTGGGGACACCGACCGGCAAGAGGCGGGAGCCGGGAGCCGGGAGCCGGGAGCCGGGAGCAAATTCATCAAAAAGTGTGCAGCGGTTTTGTTGGAAGGGTGCTTTACCTGCTTCTCACGCAAAATCGTTTGCGCATTTTGCCGGAATTCCCAAACGTCCGGCCTCTTGCCGCTCGCTTCTCCCCACCCTCCGTCGTCCTCGGGCTTGACCCCATATGCGCTAACTTAGCTGTCTATGTGCGATGGATCGTCGCCTTCGCGGCGGCTCGCGCAGTCGATAGAGCAACCGGATTCTGGCGATCGCCCTGATGG
>NZ_LOKU01000038.1:0-37342 GCF_002211295.1 Rhizobium sp. N122
CGGGGGTCAGAACCGGATCGGTGGTCGCAACTGTGCTCATGGATATCATCTCCCTTCCCGCAGGATCGCTCGGCATTTATCGCTGCGGAGCCTGAAGCTTCCCCGCGAGATCACGCGGGGAAGCATTGGTCGTCGACCGCTCTCAGCGGGCGTCGTCGATTGCCTGGACGAGCTGGGTGACGGCTTCGTCGGAGCTCTTGATCTGGCCGTGGACGAACTTCGAGACGACGTCCTTATAGGCATTGGCGATCGCCGGCGGCGCGCCGTACCCCTGGGCGAGCGAACCGAACAGCGTGCCGCCCTCATTGGCCGCCTTCAGGTCGGCGATGCCCTTCTTGCCGCAGGCGTCGAAGTCGGTGTCGGGAACGTCGGTACGGGCGGGCACCGAACCCTTGACGACGTTGAAGGCCGACTGGAAGCTCTTCGACAGCGTTGCCGTCGCCAGCGCCACCTGGGCCGCCTTGCGGTCGTCGGGGACGTTGAACATGCCGAACATGTCGGAGTTGTAGATGACGCTGCCGTCGGTGCCGGGGAAGCGGTAGCACAGGAAGTCCTTGTCCGGGGTCTTCTTGGCGGCGACGAATTCGCCCTTCGCCCAGTCGCCCATCACCTGCACCAGCGCATCACCCTTGATGACCATGGCGGTCGCGAGATTCCAGTCGCGGCCGGAGAAGTTCGGATCGACATATTTGACGATCTTCGCCAGGTTGTCGAAGGACGTCTTCATCGTGTCCGACTTCAGCGACGCCTCGTCGAGGTCGTTGAAGGCCTTCTTGTAGAATTCCGGGCCACCGGTCGACAGCACGATGGAATCGAACATCGTTGCTTCCTGCCAGTTCTGGCCGCCGAGCGCCAAGGGGATCACACCGGCAGCCTTGGCCTTGTCGAGCAGGGCGATCAGATCGTCGAAGCTCTTCGGCTCAGTGCCGCCGATCTTGTCCATCACCGCCTTGTTGATCCACAGCCAGTTGACCGAGTGGACGTTGACGGGGGCTGCGACCCACTTGCCGTCATAGACGGAGAACTTCTGCAGCGCCGCCGGCACCGACTTGTCCCAGCCTTCCTTCTTCGCCGTCTCGGTCAGGTCGCCCATGACGCCGGCCTGGGCATAATCGAGCACGGTATAACCGAGCATCTGCGAGGCCGTCGGATAGGTGCCGGCCGCCACCATCGCCTTCAGCGCCGTCATCGCCGCATCACCGCCGCCGCCGGCCACCGGCACGTCCTTCCAGGCAAAACCTTCCTTCGACAGATCCTCCTTCAAAACGTTCAGAGCAGCTGCCTCGCCGCCAGACGTCCACCAGTGCAGCATCTGCACTTCTTTTACGTCCGCTGCATGGGCGCCGCCGAGGCCAGCCATCATCACGACGGCAATCGCCGCCGAGCTCAAAAACTTGCGCATGAATTTCCTCCCATTTGAAAATCGGCGGCGGGCCCTCCCTGCCGCCCGATGTTTTCCGCCGTTGCGGCGGTCGACATACGGCCGCGCTCCTCCGCGCGGTTGCTAATTTAAAACGTTATAAGCCACGGATCGTCAAGTCCTTTCTCGACTCCCGAGAAAAATATGGTTATTCCATCATCATATTGAATTAATTGTATATTTCCTCCTCTTGATAACAATCGCCGAAAGCCGACACGATGCAAGACGAGGCGACGGTGGCCGACGAGGATCGCGGACGCCTGCTGCGTCAGCGCCATCAATAATGCTGACGCTGAGGACCTGCGCGCCCCGCCGCCGCCGCAAATAGATTTGGCGATCAGCGAGACCGAACAACTTTCGAGGCTGACATCTTAAAACTGTTTGCATCGCGCGTGATTTCGCCTAGAAGCACGCCGTAATCCGGTCGCAGCCCACCCGGTCAAAACAAGGGATCCAAAATATGAAGACCATCGTCGTCTGCTCTGGCGGACTCGACTCCGTTTCGCTCGCCCATAGAATAGCGGCGGAACAACAACTGATCGGCCTCGTCTCCTTCGACTACGGCCAGCGCCACCGCAAGGAACTCGACTTCGCCGCCAAGTGTGCCGCGCGCCTTGCCGTTTCCCATCATGTCATCGACATCGCCGGCATCGGCGGCCATCTCAGCGGATCGGCGCTGACCGACAATGTCGAGGTCCCGGACGGCCACTATGCCGAGGAGACCATGAAGGCCACCGTGGTGCCCAACCGCAATGCCATCATGCTGGCGATCGCCTTCGGCCTAGCGGCCGCGCAAAAGGCCGATGCCGTTGCCGTCGCCGTACATGGCGGCGACCACTTCATTTACCCCGACTGCCGGCCGGGCTTCATCGACGCCTTCCAGCGCATGCAGAACGAAGCCCTGGACGGTTATGCCAGCGTCAGACTGCTCGCCCCCTATGTCGATGTTCCCAAGGCGGCGATTGTCGCCGACGGAGCGAAACACGGCACACCCTTTGCGGAAACCTGGTCCTGCTACAAAGGCGGCAGGCTCCACTGCGGGCGCTGCGGAACCTGCGTCGAACGCCGTGAAGCTTTCCATCTCGCCGGCATTTCCGATCCGACCGACTATGAAGACCGGGATTTCTGGAAAGCGGCGGTGTCGCAATATTCCGCGGCGGAGGTGCGTTGATGTACCGCATCACCAAAGAGTTCCATCTCTCCGCTTCGCACCAGCTGGATCATCTACCGGCCGACCATCAATGCGCCAGGCTCCACGGCCATAACTACATCGTGGTCGTCGAACTCTCGGCCGAAAGCCTGAACGACGACGGCTTCGTTCGCGACTATCACGACCTGTCGCCGCTCAAGCGCTATATCGACGAAACCCTCGATCATCGTCACCTGAACGAGGTCTTCGGCCATTCGAAAGTCACCTCCGAGTTTCTGGCAAAGCACTTTTACGACTGGTGCAGAGAGCGCTTCCCGGAGACATCGTCCGTCCGCGTCAGCGAGACGCCGAAGACCTGGGCGGAGTACCGGCCATGAGCGGAGAGACCATTCGCGTCAGCGAGATCTTCGGCCCGACCATCCAGGGTGAAGGCGCTTTGATCGGGCTGCCGACGGTGTTCGTCCGGACGGGCGGCTGTGACTACCGCTGTTCCTGGTGCGACAGCCTTCACGCGGTCGACAGCGCCTTCCGGGATCAGTGGACTCCCATGTCCACCGAAGCGATCTGGCAGGAGGTCACCAAGCTCTCCGCCGGCCGGCCGATGACAGTTTCCCTTTCCGGCGGCAATCCGGCGATCCAGCCGCTGGGGCCACTGATCGAATTCGGCCATTCTCAAGGGTACCGCTTCGCGCTGGAAACGCAGGGGAGCGTCGCCCGCAACTGGTTTCGCGATCTCGACATGCTGGTCTTGAGCCCGAAGCCGCCGTCAAGCGGAATGCTGACGGATTGGGAAGAGGTCGACAACTGCCTCCGGCTCGCCGCCGGCGGTCCGGAGATCGCTTTGAAAATCGTCGTCTTCGACGATGACGACTACGCCTTCGCCCGAGAGGCGGGCCGGCGCTATCCCTATGTCCCCTTGTACCTGCAGCCGGGCAACCATACGCCGCCGCCCGATGACGACGACGCCCGTATCGATATCGACGGTGTGATGGACCGGATGCATTGGCTCGTCGAGAAGGTGACTGTTGATGGATGGTTTGCCCCGCGCGTGCTGCCCCAGCTGCACGTGCTGCTGTGGGGGAACAAACGCGGCGTCTGACCCTACCTGAGGCTAAAGCGCGTCGCGATCCTTCAGATTCGCTCGTCGCGCTTTAGCTCTTTATTTTCTCGCATGTCGTTGCGGCAAAAGCGCTTTGCCTGGGAAAACCGCGGCACACTTTTGCGCGGCATGCTTTAACGCTCAGGAAAAGCGAAGACATCGACAGGCTCTCCGAGCCCGCGCAGCGGGAAGGTGCCGAGGCTGTCCATTTCTTTCGCGCAGCCCGCCATTTCGACGAAGGCCCGCGACAGCAGCACCGGACGCTTGACCTCCTTGGTCAGACTTTCCAGCCGCGAGGCGACATTGACCGCCGGGCCGATGACGGTGAAATCCAGCCGCCGGCGCGAGCCGATATTGCCGTACATGACGTCGCCGACATGCACACCGACGCCATAACGCAGCGGCTCTCGCCCCGCCCGTGCATGCTGCTCGTTCAGCTCGACCATCGACGCCTGCCCTTCGCGGATCGCCTGCAGCAGGTCGGCGCAGGCTGTTTCCTTGCTTAAGGGGAAGATTGCCAGCAATCCGTCACCCATGAACTTCAGGATTTCGCCGCCATAGCGTTCGATCGGATCCGACATCGCGTCGAAATAGTCGTTGAGCAGATGGATGACATCGTCGCGCGGCCAGAGATCGGAGATCGCCGTAAAATCGCGCAGGTCGCAGATCATGATTGCCGCACCGACGGTGGCGCCGCTGCCGCGTGTCGTCACACCCGACAGGATCTGCTCGCTCGCATGCGGCCCGACATAGGTCTGCAGCAACGTGCGCGCCATGATGTTTTTCAGCCGGATTTCGCTGACAAGCGTTAGCGCCGGCAGGAGATCGCGCAGGAAATCGATATGCTCGAGCTCGAAGCCGCCCGGCCGGCTGGTGGAAAATGTAGCGACATGGCGTTTGCCTAAGGTGTGTTCGAGCGGCCAGGCGATATATTCGGTCAAGCCGTCGTCGCGCAGGTCCTGATAGAATGAATCCATCTCGCCGTCGGCTGCGCCTTCCAGCTGCCTGCGCACCTCCTCCGCACCCTGATGGATCGCGTTGACCGGACTGGTCAGGAACTCCGGCGTGTTTTCGACGCCATAGGCGAATGTGTCGATCTTCGCCTCGGTGAGCCCTTCCTTCCAGAGAAGGCGCGCACCCACCCATTGCGGGTGGTTCACCCTGAAATGCAGCGTCGCCCGGGCCACCGGCACCCCAGCCGCAAGCAGCTTCTCACACATGTCCACCAGGATGTTGTCGATGAAACGCTCGCCCCGCGTCTCGTTCACCAGCCAGTCGAGAATTCGTCTCCGGCGAATTGGCCAGACGCCTTCGTCCGCCTCGGCGGCAGTTCCGACCTTGTTCAAAAAGACGCCATCTAAAACTCCCGCTACGCCACTTCACTGGCGAGTGCCGAAATCAATTTCCCGCTGAATGTGGTCGATGAGAGAGCAAATGATAAGGGGAGGCATCGATTAAACCTCAGAAATCCCAATCCTCGTCCTCGGTCGCCACGGCCTTGCCGATGACATAGGACGAGCCGGAGCCGGAGAAGAAGTCATGGTTCTCGTCGGCATTCGGCGAAAGCGCCGACAGGATCGCCGGATTGACCTTGCAGGCCTCGGCCGGGAAAAGCGCCTCATAGCCGAGGTTCATCAGCGCCTTGTTGGCGTTGTAATGCAGGAATTTCTTGACGTCCTCGGTCAGCCCGACGCCGTCATAGAGCGCCTCGGTATATCTGGCCTCGTTATCATAGAGTTCGAGCAGCAGATCGAAGGCGAAATCCTTGATCTCCTGCCGTCTCTCCTCGGACAGCCGCTCCAGCCCGCGCTGGAATTTGTAGCCGATATAATAGCCGTGCACCGCCTCGTCGCGGATGATCAGCCGGATCATGTCGGCCGTATTGGTCAGCTTGGCGCGGCTCGACCAGTACATCGGCAGATAGAAGCCGGAATAGAACAGGAAGCTTTCGAGGAAGACGCTGGAAACCTTCTTCTTCAGGGGATCGCCGGAACCGTACTGCTCCATGATCAGCGCCGATTTCCGCTGCAGGAACTCGTTTTCTTCAGACCAGCGATAGGCATCGTCGACGTCAGGCGTCGAGCACAGCGTCGAGAAGATCGAGGAATAGGAGCGCGCATGCACCGCCTCCATGAACGAGATGTTGGAAAGCACCGCCTCCTCATGCGGCGTTAGCGCATCTTCCATCAGCCTGATCGCGCCGACGCCGTTCTGGATGGTGTCGAGCAACGTCAGGCCGGTGAAGACGCGGATAGTGAGCTGCTGCTCGGCCGCCGTCAGCGTCGCCCAGGACGGAATGTCGTTGGACAGCGGCACCTTTTCCGGCAGCCAGAAATTGCCGGTCAGCCGGTTCCAGACCTCGAGATCCTTATCGTCCTCGATGCGGTTCCAGTTGATGGCACGCACGCGGCTGATTGGCTTGATGGATATGTTCATTGGGTGGTCTTTCTTCCACAAATTCTAACGGAGTGCGGAGCCCCCTCACCCTGCCCTCTCCCCGCTGGGGAGAGGGGAACGCCATGCAATCGGCTTGTCTCTTCTCCCCATCGGGGAGAAGGTGCCGGCAGGCGGATGAGGGGGCTACAAGCTCGAAACTCTCGGCCAGCAGCCCAAAATCACAGCGTACAAGACACGCAGCCCTGCACCTCGGTGCCGGACAGCGCCATCTGGCGAAGGCGGATGTAGTAGATCGTCTTGATGCCCTTCTTCCAGGCGTAAATCTGAGCCTTGTTGATGTCGCGCGTCGTCGCCGTGTCGCGGAAGAACAGGGTCAGCGACAGGCCCTGGTCGACATGCTGGGTTGCCGCCGCATAGGTATCGATGATCTTCTCCGCCCCGATCTCGTAGGCGTCCTGGTAGTAATCGAGGTTGTCGTTGGTCATGAACGGCGCCGGATAGTAGACGCGGCCGATCTTGCCTTCCTTGCGGATCTCGATCTTCGAGACGATCGGATGGATCGAGGAGGTCGAGTGGTTGATGTAGGAGATCGAGCCCGTCGGCGGCACCGCCTGGAGGTTCTGGTTATAGAGGCCGGAGGTCATGACCGCCGTCTTCAGCGCCGCCCAGTCTTCCTGCGTCGGAATGTGGATTCCTGATTTGTCGAACAGCGCCTGCACCGTCGCGGTCGCCGGCTTCCATTCCTGCTCGGTATATTTGTCGAAATAGTCGCCGGAGGCATATTTCGAATTTTCGAAGCCCTTGAAGCTTTGGCCGCGTTCGACCGCCAGCAGGTTAGAGGCGCGGATCGCGTGATAGGTCACCGTATAGAAATAGATATTGGTGAAATCCACGCCTTCCTCTGAGCCGTAGAAGATCCGCTCGCGGGCGAGATAGCCGTGCAGGTTCATCTGGCCGAGCCCGATCGCATGGCTCTCGTCATTGCCCTTCTCGATCGACGGAACCGAAGCGATATGGCTCATCTCGGAGACCGCCGTCAGCGCCCGGATCGAGGTCTCGATCGTCTTGCCGAAATCGGCGGAATCCATCGCCGCGGCGATGTTCAGCGAGCCGAGATTGCAGGAAATATCCTTGCCCAGATGCTTGTAGGAGAGGTCGTCTTTATATTCGCTCGCCTCGCTCACCTGCAGGATCTCCGAGCAGAGATTGCTCATGGAGATGCGACCAGCAACTGGGTTCGCCCGGTTCACCGTGTCCTCGAACATGATGTAGGGATAACCGCTCTCGAACTGGATTTCGGCGAGCACCTGGAAGAATTCGCGCGCCTTGATCTTCTTCTTCGAGATGCGGGCGTCCGCCACCATCTCCCGGTACTTTTCCGTCACCGAAATCTCGGTGAAAGGCACGCCGTAGACGCGCTCCACGTCGTAAGGCGAGAACAGATACATATCCTCATTGTTTCTCGCGAGTTCGAAGGTGATGTCGGGTACGACGACGCCGAGCGACAGCGTCTTGATGCGGATCTTCTCGTCGGCATTTTCGCGCTTGGTGTCGAGGAAGCGCATGATGTCGGGGTGATGGGCGTTGAGATAGACAGCACCTGCTCCCTGACGGGCCCCGAGCTGGTTGGCATAGGAGAAACTGTCTTCGAGCAGCTTCATCACGGGGATGATGCCCGACGACTGGTTTTCGATCTGCTTGATCGGCGCGCCGGCCTCACGGATATTCGTCAGCGACAGCGCCACGCCGCCGCCGCGCTTCGACAATTGCAGCGCCGAATTGATCGACCGGCCGATCGATTCCATATTGTCCTCGACCCGCAGCAGGAAGCAGGAAACGAGTTCGCCACGCTGCTTCTTGCCGGCATTGAGGAAGGTCGGCGTTGCCGGCTGGAAACGGCCGGAAATGATTTCGTCGACCATGTCGCGGGCAAGCGCCTCGTCGCCACGCGCCAGGGTCAGCGCCACCATGCAGATGCGATCCTCGTAGCGCTCGAGATAGCGCTTTCCGTCGAAGGTCTTCAGCGTATAGCTGGTGTAATATTTGAAGGCGCCGAGGAAGGTCGGGAAGCGGAACTTCCTGGCATAGGCGTGGTCGAACAGGTCGCGCACGAAATTGAAGGAATACTGGTCGAGCACCTCCTGCTCGTAATAGCCCTCGGTCACGAGGTAATCGAGCTTTTCCCTCAGATTGTGAAAGAACACGGTGTTCTGGTTCACATGCTGCAGAAAATACTGCTTGGCCGCCAAGCGGTCCTTGTCGAGCTGGATCCGTCCCTCATCGTCATAGAGGTTCAGCATGGCGTTCAGCGCGTGATAATCGAGCGCTTCCGCCGCTTTCAAAGGGCGTTCGCCGGTGGGATGAGCAAAAGTGTTATGCGGTTTTGCGCCCGCATCCCGCGTCAGAGTTGTTCCCGTGTCCAAAACCGTTCCATTCCGTGTTTGACGTTGGCGACATCCTCCTCCGTGCCCATGAGCTCGAACCTGTAGAGGTAAGGCACCTGGCATTTGCGCGAGATCACGTCGCCGGCGAGCCCGTATGTCTCGCCGAAATTGCTGTTGCCCGCGGCAATCACGCCGCGGAGGTGTCCACGGTTCTCCGCATCGTTCAGGAAACGGATCACCTGTTTGGGAACGGCGCCCTTGCCGTCGCCGCCGCTATAGGTCGGCACAACAAGCACGAAGGGTTCGCGGATAGGGAACGCGTCCGTACCGCCCGCCGGAATGCGCGCCGCGCGCAATCCAAGCCTGGCGACAAAGCGATGGGTATTGCCGGATCGGCTGGAATAATAAACGATCAGCCCCATCGCCTTTTCCCTCGGGTCAGGAGAGCGCGCTGATCATGTCGGGACGGAAACCCGCCCAATGCCGCTCACCGGCGATGACGACGGGGGCCTGCATGTAGCCGAGGCTGCGGACGCGATCGAGCGCTTCGGCATCCTGCGAGATATCGACGATGTCGTAATCGACGCCCAGACGGTCGAGGGCGCGATAGGTGGCGGTGCATTGGACGCAGGCGGGTTTGCTGTAGACGGTAACGCTCATCATGTTCCTCGTGATGTCAAAGAATTCAGGACGCAATACTGGGATCGGGCGCCTTGCGACGTCCGGGGCAACGTTTTGATGGTGATCTGGCAAAGTCGGCGCTTTAAACGCCTGATACGATCCCTTTCGGGATTTGCGCGGGCGGCGGCCTTGATATTCTGGACATGACTTCAACCCCGAAGTGCTCATGCGGACGTTCGGGGCAGCGCAACAGGCGCGGATCATTCCGCTTTCATGCACGCGACCTTCCGGACACCCCGCCCGTGGACATCTAGTTCAAGGCAGGTCTCCTGGCTCGCGGGTCGAAGCACCCTGCCCCAGCCTTCCCGAGGCATCATGCCTCAGTGACCTGAAATCGGACAGTTGCTCGCCGCTCACAGTTGCGGGGGCAGCTCCGGCCTTGTTGCGCCGTTCTGGCGAAACGCACCGTATTCCCGTCTTAGCCTGCGATCCTGACGAATCGAAGGAACCTTGAACACTAGATATAGTATCTGAATCCAAAATCGCGTCAACGGGTGGTTTGCACATCTCGTTACGGCAGGTTTGAAATCACTGCGTTCCTGTGAAAAACATGGATAATAAAGGCTTAAACAAAACGAACTGCGGAGAAGGCCGTGATGAGCAGGGCAGCCTGGTCGGCTCCCAGGCTGCTGACAAACCACGGCCAAACCCGTGACGTCATCCTCGGCCTTGTGCCGAGGATCTACGGACGATCAATTAAGTATTTGAAAATAAATGTTTTCCTGGCAGTAAATTGCCGTGGTTAAATGCTCGGCACAAGGCCGAGCATGACGGAGGAGACTTTGTCGGCAAACCGAAAGCCGGCCTGACTGAGGATCGGCTCCGCTGTTTTCGCTTCTCGATCAGGCCCGAACCGGCAGCAGTCTTCACGCCGCCCCCGGAAAAACATTCATCCCTTTACGCGAAGCAATCGCAGCGCGTTGATCGTCACCAGCACGGTAGCGCCGGTATCGGCGAGGATCGCCGGCCAGAGGCCGGTGATGCCGGCAATGGTCGTCACCAGGAACACCGCCTTCAGACCGAGCGCGATGGTGATATTCTCTAGGATATTTCGCATCGTCCGTTTCGACAGTTCGATCATCCGCGCCACGTCGCCGACGCGGCCGTGCAACACGGCGGCGTCCGCGGTCTCCAGCGCCACATCGGTGCCGCCGCCCATGGCGATGCCGATATCGGCGGCGGCCAGCGCCGGCGCGTCGTTGATGCCGTCGCCGACCTTGGCGACGATGAATCCCTGACGCTTCAATTCGCCGACGACCCGCTGCTTGTCCTCGGGCATCATCTCGCCGCGCCAGTCGATGCCGAGCATGCCGGCAACGGCGGCCGCCGTTCGTTTGTTGTCGCCGGTCAGCATCATCGCCTTGACGCCGGCGGAGCGGAGCGAGGAAAGCCCGGCCTCGGCATCCTCGCGCGGTTCATCGCGCATGGCGATCAGGCCGGCTGCCGCGCCATTGACGAGCAGCACCGACACGCTCTTGCCCTCGTCGTTCAATGCGGTAATGCGTGCATCCTTGTCGCCATCGAGTGCTTCGCGCTCGCGAGCAGCGGATGGCGACAGCAGATCGAGCGTCTCACCGCCGACTTTGCCGCTGACACCCTTGCCCGGCAACGCTTCCAGTTCGAAAGCCGGCGGCACGGGAACACCGTCCGCCCTGGCGCGGTTGAGGATCGCCAGCGCCAGGGGATGGCTGGAGCCCTGCTCCAGCACCGCCGCGCGCGACAAGACCTGCGCCTCAGTCAATCCGAAGGGAACGATATCGGTCACCTGAGGCTTGCCTTCCGTCAGCGTGCCTGTCTTGTCGAAGGCGACCATTGTCACCTTGCCGAGCGTTTCCAACACCGCGCCGCCCTTCATCAGCAGCCCCCGCCGCGCGCCTGCCGACAGCGAGGCGGCAATCGCTGCCGGCGTCGAGATGACAAGCGCGCAGGGGCAACCGATCAGCAGAATGGCAAGGCCCTTATAGACCCATTCGCTCCACACGCCGCTGAGCAGCAGCGGCGGAACCACCGCGACCAATGCGGCGACCACCACCACGCTGGGCGTGTAATAGCGCGAGAACCGATCGATGAAACGTTCCGTCGGCGCCTTCGATTCCTGCGCCTCTTCCACCAGCTTGACGACGCGGGCGATGGTATTGTCGGCAGCCGCCGCCGTGACGCGAACCCTAAGCACGGCATCGCCATTGACCGTGCCGGCAAAGACGGCGGCATCGACACCCTTGCGCACCGGCGTGCTCTCGCCCGTCACCGGCGCCTCGTCGATCGCGCTCTCGCCCGAGACGATGATGCCATCCGCCGAGATGCGATCGCCCGGGCGCACCATGATGATCGCGCCGACGGCAAGGCTTTCCGCCGGCACCTCCCGCGTCAGGCCATTGTCTTCGAGCAAGGCATTCTTCGGCACCAGCGTCGTCAGCGACTGGATGCTTTCGCGCGCCTTGCCGGCCGCGACACCCTCCAGCAGCTCGCCGACGAGAAACAGGAATACGACGGTCGCCGCCTCCTCCCCCGCATTGATGATGACGGCGCCGACCGCGGCGATGGTCATCAGCATCTCGATCGAGAATGGCGTGCCCGATAGGGCCGCCATGACCGCGCGGCGCGCGATCGGCACCAGGCCGACCAGCATGGCTATGATGAAGGCATAGGATGCGATTGCCGGCACGAGATGGCCGATGGCATAGGCGGCAATCAGCGCGGCACCCGAGAGGATGGTCAGCCGACCCTTCTTGCTCTGCCACCAGGGACCGGTCATCGGCCCATGATCGTGCCCATGCAGACCTTCGATTTCGGTCTTGCCATGCGCATGGTCATGATCGTGATCGGCATGATCGTGGTCATGGCCGGCATGATCATGATTATGGCCCACGTGATCATGGTCGTGATGTTCATGTGAGCCGTGGTCATGCGCCGGCACCACGCTTCCGGCAAAAGGCGAGACCGAATAACCGAGCCCCGTCACCTTCTTCTCGATCGCCTTGAGATCGCTGCTGCCGTCATGCCGGACGGTCATCGTGCCCGCCATCACCGAGACGGAAACATCTGCCACCCCCGCCACGCGCCTGACCGCCGTATCGATCTTGGTTGCGCAGGCGGCGCAATCCATGCCGCCGACCCGGTATCGTGTCTCGCTCGTCTCAGCCATGATCCGCTTCCTTGTCAAACAGAAGCACCTCTCCTACATCCTCTAGCGACTAGAGGTGCAAGAGGAAAATCATGAAAAAGATCACGATCGGCGAAGCCGCTCGCCGGAGCGGGGTCAAAGTGCCGACGGTGCGTTATTACGAGAGCATCGGCCTGCTCGCGGCGCCGAGCCGCAGCGAAGGCAATCAGCGCTCCTTCGAACCTGCCGATATCAACCGCCTCACCTTCATCCGCCATGCCCGCGAGCTCGGCTTCGAGATCGAGGCGATTCGCACGCTGCTCGCCCTGCAAGATGATCCGCACCAATCCTGCGCCTCGGCCGATGCCATCGCCAAGGCCCGCCTCGTCGAGGTCGAGCAGCGCATCCGCAGCCTGATGGCTTTGAAGGCCGAGCTGGAAACCATGGTGGAAGGTTGCGGCCATGGCCGCGTCGACCAATGCCGTGTCATCGAGGTTCTCGCCGACCACGGCCAGTGCACACATTCGCATCACTGATCCCGCCCTTGAAGGCAAGGCGCAGCCGCGCCAAAACTGCAGCGGAAAGAATCGGGCAAAGACATCCATGAACCAGAAGCGAATTGCGATCATCGGCGGTGGCCCGGCAGGCCTGGCGGCCGCCGAACTGCTTTCGCTCTCCGGCCATGCGGTGACGGTCTACGACGCCATGCCGACCTTCGCCCGCAAATTTCTGCTGGCCGGCAAGTCCGGACTGAACATCACCCATTCCGAGGATTATGCCCGTTTCGTCACGCGCTTCGGCGCGGCCTCTGCCCGGCTGCGCCCGGCGCTCGATGCCTTTACCCCTGGCGATATCAGAGATTGGGCAGCAGGGCTCGGAACCGAGACTTTCGTCGGCTCGTCCGGCCGGGTTTTCCCGGATGTGATGAAAGCCTCCCCCTTGCTGCGCGCCTGGCTCAAACGGCTGGAGGCCCAGGGCGCTGCACTGCGCACCCGCCACCGCTGGATCGGTTTTGCCGATGAGGGCTATGTTTTCGAGACGCCGGAAGGACGCAGCATCGTCCATTGCGACGCAGCCCTGCTGGCGCTCGGTGGCGCCAGCTGGCCGCGCCTCGGCTCCGATGCAAGCTGGCTGCCGTGGCTATTGGAGAGGGGTGTCGAGATCGACGCCTTCCGGCCCGCCAATTGCGGCTTCGTCGTCGGCTGGAGCGAAAGCTTCCGCGAGCGTTTCGCCGGCGAGCCGGTAAAATCGGTCACCGCCACCTCCGATGCCGGCACATTTCCCGGCGAATTCGTCATCACCGCAAACGGCATCGAGGGCAGCCTGGTCTATATGAATGCGGCGAGCCTTCGCGATCAACTGTTGACCCGCGGCAGTGCTGCCCTGACGCTCGACCTCGCCCCGGGCCGGACGGTCGAAAGGCTAACCCGCGACCTCGCGCGCCAGGACGCCAGATTGAGCTTTTCAAACCGCCTGCGCAAGGGCGCCGGCCTCGACGGCGTCAAGGCGGCGTTGCTGCGGGAACTCGCTGCCGAGCGCGACCGAACCGATTCCGGACGCCTCGCCAGCATGATCAAGGCCCTGCCGGTCCCGGTTCTCGACACGAGGCCAATCGGCGAGGCGATCTCCTCGGCCGGCGGCATCCGCTGGAGCGGCATCGACGACGGCTTCATGTTGAAGGCGCTGCCGGGCACCTTCGTCGCCGGCGAGATGCTCGACTGGGAGGCGCCGACCGGCGGCTACCTCCTCACCGCCTGCCTTGCGACCGGCCGCGCCGGCGCGCGCGGCATAGAAGCCTGGCTGCACAGATAAGCGCCGCCGCTCGCAGGCTGAACAGCAAACAAGAACCTCTTTCGATCAGGCCGAGGCTGCACGAAACGTCATGACAAGGCCATTCATGCAGTAGCGAAGTCCGGTTGGCTTCGGACCATCATCGAAGACATGTCCGAGATGGCCGCCACAGCGGCTACAATGGACCGCCGTGCGCGCCATCCCGAAACCGGTGTCGTGTGTGGTGCCGACGGCATGGTCGAGCGGTGCCCAAAAGCTCGGCCAGCCGGTGCCGCTGTCGAATTTGGTCGCCGAGGAAAAGAGCTTTTGCTCGCAGCCGACGCAGGCGAAAATGCCCTTCCGCTCCTCATGCAGCAACGGGCTGCTGAAGGGATTTTCCGTGCCTGCCTGACGCAGGATGACGAACTGATCCGGCGTCAGCAGCGTATGCCATTCCTCATCGCTATGGGTCACCTTAAACGTTTCGCCGGCGATCGCCTTGCCGGCCAGGCTGGCGCGAACGGCAAGCGCCCCGAAAACGGTCGTCATCAGCAACAATCGTCTGTTCAACATGATCAGGATCTCCCCATCTGACAAAGCCTTGCTCTGTAAGAAAATACGGGCGAGAGAAGTCTTGGTTACATTCTCACCGCTCAAACACCGAAATGTGATGCCGCCCCTTTCACCGCACGCTGGCGACCACCACGTGCCGCCTGATTGCAAACCGGCCGCTTTTCCATCAGACTGTGCTGAAGTTCCGTGGGAGGAGCAGATGCACGAACAGTCAGCGCACGCGGAGCATGTCTATACCTCTGCTCAGCGCGATTCCGCCGCGGCCAGCTCTCCGGTGGTCGCCTCGTGGCGGCGATGCATGACCATGCACCAGCTCGCCCCCGAGGATGAGCGGGCGCCGCTGCGCCTGACCGATGAGGAATTTCGGCGCGCCCGCGAACAATCCGGGCAACTGATCGCCAGCGCGACTGAGGAGCTCGATCGCCTCTTCACCACCGTCGGCAAGGCCGGCTGCTGCCTGCTTCTGACTGACAAGAATGGCATTGCGCTGGAGCGGCGGGGAGCGGCCGGCGACGACAAGGAATTCCGCGAACTCGGCCTCTGGACCGGCTCCGTCTGGACCGAGGCAAGCATTGGCACCAACGGCATCGGCACCGCGCTTGCCGATGAACGCGCCGTCGCCATCTTCCGCGACCAGCATTTCTTCTGTGCCAACACCAGCCTCAGCTGCACGACGGCGCCGATCCGCGATCATCGTGGCCGGCTGGCCGCGGCCCTCGACATCTCCACCTGCCGCGATGATGTCAACGAGATGACCCTGGCGATCCTGACGCAGACGGTGCGCGATGCGGCGACGCGCATCGAGCTTAACCTCTTCCGTTCGGCCTTTCCCAGCGCCCGCTTCCTGATGGTTCCGGCCGGCGCCAACTCGGCCGCCGCCCTGCTGGCCGTCGACCGGCATGACCTCGTGCTCGGGGCGACGCGCGCCGCCCGCATCGCGCTGCAGCTGGACGACAAGCGAATTGCCGCCGGCATTCCGGCCGCCGATGCTCTCCGCGAGGCGAGCGTTTCGCAGCAGGAAGAGATGGTCGAGGCGGAGAAGGCAGCCTTGCTGCGGGCGCTGTCGCGCGCCGGCGGCAACGTCTCCCAGGCGGCGATCGCGCTTGGCATCAGCCGCGCCACCCTGCACCGGAAGATGAAGAAGCTCGACCTCCACTGATCGGCTCGAAGGTTCCGGCGTTGCGGCAATCGGGCGCCGATCCTGTCGCAACTCTGCGACACTGTGCACTGCGGTATGGGAAAGCTGCCCTGTTCCCTTCGCCAAAACACGCACATTTTCCTCCCACTGGTTCGCTTGGAACCTGGATCATCACGGGAGGATGACATGCTTCATCAGAAAATCGTCGAGTCGCCGTTCAAGCTGAAATACGGCAACTATATCGGCGGCGAATGGCGCGAGCCGGTCGGCGGAAAATACTTCGAAAACCTGACACCCGTTACCGGCGGCAAGCTCTGCGACATTCCCCGCTCCGATGAAAAGGACATCAATCTCGCGCTCGACGCCGCCCATGCGGCCAAGGAAAAATGGGGCCGCACCTCCGCTGCCGAGCGCTCCAATATCCTCATGAAGATCGCGCAGCGGATGGAGGACAAGCTGGAATTGCTCGCCCAGGCCGAGACCTGGGACAATGGCAAGCCGATCCGCGAGACCATGGCGGCCGACATTCCGCTGGCCATCGACCACTTCCGCTATTTCGCTTCCTGCATCCGCGCCCAGGAAGGCTCGATCGGTGAGATCGACCACGATACCGTCGCCTATCACTTCCACGAGCCGCTCGGCGTCGTCGGCCAGATCATTCCGTGGAATTTCCCGATCCTGATGGCCACCTGGAAACTCGCTCCGGCGCTTGCCGCCGGCAACTGCGTCGTCTTGAAGCCTGCCGAACAGACCCCAGCCTCGATCCTGCTCTGGGCCGAACTGGTCGGCGATCTCCTGCCGCCCGGCGTGCTCAACATCGTCAACGGCCTCGGCATCGAGGCCGGCAAGCCGCTGGCGACCAGCTCCCGCATCGCCAAGATCGCCTTCACCGGCGAGACGACGACCGGCCGGCTGATCATGCAATATGCCAGCCAGAACCTCATTCCGGTGACCCTGGAGCTCGGCGGAAAATCGCCGAACATTTTCTTTGCCGATGTGATGGCCGAAGACGACGACTTCCTCGACAAGGCGCTCGAAGGCTTTGCGATGTTTGCCCTCAATCAGGGCGAAGTCTGCACCTGCCCGAGCCGCGCCCTCGTCCAGGAATCGATCTACGACCGCTTCATGGAAAAGGCGGTCAAGCGC
The DNA here is from genome assembly GCF_002211295.1 of Rhizobium sp. N122. NCBI lineage: Bacteria > Pseudomonadati > Pseudomonadota > Alphaproteobacteria > Hyphomicrobiales > Rhizobiaceae > Rhizobium > Rhizobium sp. N122. The sequence continues at coordinate 16,862 of NZ_LOKU01000038.1, forward strand.
GTCGAGGCGATCAAGCAGGGCAACCCACTTGACAGCGCGACGATGATCGGCGCCCAGGCCTCGACCGAGCAGCTGGAAAAGATCCTTGCCTATCTCGACATCGGCAAGCAGGAAGGTGCCGAGGTGCTGGCCGGCGGCACGCGCAACGATCTCGGCGGCGACTTGGCGAACGGCTATTACGTCAAGCCGACGATCTTCAAGGGCCACAACAAGATGCGTGTGTTCCAGGAGGAAATCTTCGGGCCGGTGGTCTCGGTCACCACCTTCAAGACCGAGGCGGAAGCGCTCGAAATCGCCAATGACACGCTCTACGGTCTCGGCGCCGGCGTCTGGAGCCGCGATGCCAATCGCTGCTATCGCTTCGGCCGCGAGATCCAGGCCGGCCGCGTCTGGACCAACTGCTACCACGCCTATCCCGCCCATGCCGCCTTCGGCGGCTACAAACAGTCGGGCATTGGCCGTGAAACCCACAAGATGATGCTCGAACACTACCAGCAGACCAAGAATATGCTGGTGAGCTACAGCCCGAAGGCGCTCGGTTTCTTCTGAGATGCTTGGTGCGGCGGGAGGGGGCAAAAACCCCTCCCCAACCCCTCCCCACAAGGGGGAGGGGCTTAACATGCGGCGCTCGTCGTATTCATTCTTGAGCGCAGCATATGCATCCGGCTTGTTGTTTTGCGAGCGGGTGCCACGGCTTAGCCCCTCCCCCTTGTGGGGAGGGGTTGGGGAGGGGACTTTCTTCCTCCCTGAAACCTTGGAGAAGACCGATGGAAACGACCGTCAACGGCGAACCGCGTGTGCTCGCAACCGATGCGGCCCTCGACCTGATCGCCGAGATCAAGCGCGATCATCGCGATATCCTCTTCCACCAGTCCGGCGGCTGCTGCGACGGCTCCTCGCCAATGTGTTATCCGACTAACGAATTCATGATCGGCGACAGCGATGTCAAACTTGGCGAGATCGGCGGCGTGCCGGTCTATATCAGCGTCAGCCAGTTCGAGGCGTGGAAGCATACGCAGTTGATCATCGATGTCGTGCCGGGCCGGGGCGGCATGTTCTCGCTGGATAACGGCCGCGAGAAACGCTTCCTGACCCGCTCGCGTCTCTTCGGCGGCGGCGAAGCCTGCGCCGTCCCGGATGTCAGCGGCAGGCGGGTGATTTAGGATAAGGATTTCGCCTGCACTATCCCCGATCGTTTCTGCCCGTGCTTGCCTTGCCGTGCAACCTGGATCATCAATGCGCAACATTGTCCAATACCGGCACCGCCAGGAGATGATTGCCATGAAAGACCAGAAAGCCGTCATCGTCACAGGCGCCGGCGGAAACCTCGGCAGCGCCGTTGTCCGCGAGCTTGCCGCTGGCGGCGCCAAACTCGTCTGCATGAACCGGTCGAGCCAGGAACTGGAAGCCTTGGCCGGCGAGCTTCCCGCCTCCGCCGAGTTTCTGTCGATTGCCGGAACGGATCTCACCGATTATGCCTCCTGCGCTGCCGCCGTCGCCAGAGCCGTCAAGCGCTTCGGCGGCGTCAGCGCCTTGGTCAACACGGTCGGCGGCTTCCAGATGGGGCCGGTCGGGCCGGATGCGCCAGCGCAATGGGACACGATGATGAATGCCAACGCGCGCACGGCGCTGACGATCAGCGCCGCGGTTCTTCCGCCAATGAAGGCCGCGGGCTACGGCCGCATCGTTCATGTCGCTGCGGCACCCGGCCTGAAGGCCGGCGCCAACCAGGCCGCTTACGCCGCCTCGAAAGCCGCCGTCATCCGGCTGACCGAGGCGATCGCCGCAGAAAACCGCGACCACCGCATTACCGCCAACTGCATTCTGCCCGGAACGATCGACACGCCCGAGAACCGCGCCGCCATGCCCAATGCGAAAACGGACGGCTGGGTTACGCCGCAATCGATCGCCCGTCTGATCGCCTTCCTGATTTCCCCGGCCGCTGCCGTTGTTACCGGCGCGGCAATCCCGGCCACCGGACGCGAATAAGACCGGGGCTACTGCGCTTTGGACGGTTGCATGCCGCTCGGCTTGAGGTACGATTCCTCCTCACAGGATGCGGGTAGCGGGCGGGGCGCGATGGTGTTGATGATCGCATTGCGGCGGCATTTGCCAGAAGGCGGGTGGTTTCGATGACGGACGGTCCCGCATTGCGCGCCGTCGGCGCTGCCAGCCTGCTGCGCGAGGAATGGTTCCTCGGCGTCAGCCTCGCCACGAGCCTGGCATTTCTTGCTTTCCAGGAGCAGCTCTTCGGACAGCTTTCCGATCCGCTTTGGTTCACGGTCGTTTTCGGGTGGCTGTTTGCCGTCGTGCTCGGCTCCGCTCTGGCGGTCGTGCGGCACGCAGACCGTCTGGCGGAGCGGCTGAAGGAGCCTTACGGCACGCTCATTCTAACGCTTGCCATCACCTCGATCGAGGTGATGGCAATATCGGCCGTGATGCTGCACGGCGAAAACAATCCCACGCTTGCGCGCGACACGCTGTTTGCCGTCGTCATGATCATCCTGAACGGCATGGTCGGCCTGTCGCTGCTGCTCGGCGCGTGGCGGCGACCGGAACAGCAGCATAACCTGCAGGGCGCCAACGCCTATCTCGGGGTGATCGTGCCGCTGGCGACCTTGAGTCTCGTCATGCCGACATTCCTGGCAGGCCCAGACGGACAGCATCCATCGGCACCGAGACAACTGATCCTCGGTATAATATCGGTCGGCCTTTATTCCACGTTTCTGTTTCTTCAGGCTGGCCGCCATCGAGACTATTTCGCTGACGACAGCAACCGTCAGGAACCTCGCGGTGAACACGTCCCTCGCCACGGACCGGTCTTGCCTCACGCCATCCTGCTGGTCGCCTATATGGCTCCCGTCGTCTTTCTGGTCGAACAGCTTGCGCGGCCGATCGACTACATTATCGAAACCCTGCATGCGCCAACCGCATTTGGCGGTGTTGTCATGGCCATCCTTGTCGCGACGCCTGAGGCAATCAGCGCCGTGCGCGCGTCTATTGCCAACAATCTTCAGCGCTCCGTCAACATCTTCCTCGGTTCGGTATTGTCGACGATCGGCCTGACGGTGCCGGCGATGCTTGTTGTCAGCCAGCTCTACGGACACGCCGTGACACTCGGCCTGGAACACGGCGATCTGGTGATGCTCCTGCTCACTCTTGCCGTCAGCATCATCACCTTCGCCAGCGGCCGCACGCATCTCATGCAAGGTGCGGTCCATCTGGTGCTTTTCCTGGCTTACGTGCTGCTCATTTTCCAGCAATGACCTCCGACCGCGCGAGCACAACAAAGTAAAGAGTTCCACCCTCCGCCTGTCTTCCGCTATGTTGACAGCAACGATGGCACCACTTGCAAGCGTCGCGGCGCTTGCAATTTGACGTGATGGAGACCAGATCTTGGGCTCACTGTTGATTGGCGGATTAGTCTTTGTTTTTCTGTCGGCGGCGACATCGATAGGGTTGCTGGTGCGTGGCCGCTTGCCGGATCACCACCTCAATGCCGAATCCAAAGATGCGATCAGGCTGGCGACCGCGGTGGTGGGAACGCTGTCGGCCCTGGCGCTCGGCCTGCTGATCGCATCCGCCAAATCGAGCTACGACAATGCCGAAGCGGAGATGAGAACGGCTGCGGCACGGGTTCTCCTGCTTGATCGCGTCATGGCGCAATACGGGCCGGAAACCGACAGGGCGCGGCAATTGCTGCGTGAATTGATCGCGAAACGGCTGAGCCGCGGCTGGTCCGCCGAGACCACCGACGATACCTCCGGCAAGGCGCTGGGGGAGTATCAGGATATCGAGGCGGTTCAGGGCGATCTTCGATCCCTCTCGCCGAGGGACGCCGTACAGCGTTCCCTCCAGGCACGCGCGCTGGATGTCAGCGGCATGGTGGCCGAGACCCACTGGCTGCTGGTCGAATCCGGCAAAGAGGGTTTGCCCTGGGCCTTCCTCGCCGTTCTCGTCTGCTGGCTCTCGCTGCTTTTCGCGACCTTCGGGCTGCAGGCCCCGGCCAACCCGACGGTGCTGTCAATTCTGCTCGTTTGCGCCCTGTCCGTCGCCGGCGCGATCTTTCTGGTTTCGGATATGGCCAATCCCTATGTCGGGCTGATCCGTGTTTCGGACGCACCTCTGCAGTCCGCCATCATGCGGCTCGGAAAACCATAGCCATTTGTTGTCCGCGAACGCAAAATTCCGATCGAGTTCAATTGTGCACCAGCAGCTATTGCAATTTGGAGCAATGCCGCGACATAATATCGCATGCCCGGAACTTTTCGGAGAAGGGTCGTCTCCGCCGAGGCACGCATGAAGACTGAGGCTCGTAACCATCGGGGCGGCGGCAATGCGTGTGAGATTGGATCAGGGTCTGCACCTCCTAGTGGTGCTCGCCGGCATGACGATTCTCGCCGGCTGCGAGGAAAGCGGCAACACTTACGTTCCCCCTCCGCCAGCCTCGGTTCGCGTCGCCCAGCCGGTCCAGCAGCCGGTCACCCTCTATTTCGAACTCACCGGCAATACCGCGCCGCTCAATGCCGTCGATATCGAGGCGCGCGTCCAGGGCTATATCCAATCCATTGACTATCAGGACGGCATGATGGTGAAGAAGGGCACCAAGCTTTTCAGCATCGAGCGCGATACCTACCAGGCGCAACTGGATCAGGCGAAAGCATCGCTTGCCTCGCAGCAGGCCTCGCAGGTCGGCGCAAAGCAGGAATATGACCGGCAGCTCAATCTGATGAAACAACAGGTTACCACCCAGACCGCGGTCGACAGCGCCAAGGCGACGCTCGACGAGGCGAATGCCGCCATCCTCAACGCCCAGGCCAATGTCGAACTCGCGACCATCAATCTCGGCTATACCGAGGTGCTCGCCCCCTTCGACGGCATCGTCACCGATCATCTCGTCGATATCGGCACGCTGGTCGGCGTGTCCGGCCCCACCAAACTCGCCAGCATCGTCCAGACCGATCCGCTGTATGCCTATTTCAACGTCAGCGAAACGCAGGTGCTGATGATCAAGGAAACCCTGGCAAAGCAGGGACATACCTTCAGGCAGACGGACCTTCCGAGCATCCCAGCGGAGATCGGCCTGCAGACGGAGGAAGGCTACCCGCACAAGGGACATCTCGATTACGTATCGCCTCAGCTCGACGCCTCCACGGGCACGCTCCAGGTCCGTGCTCTGTTCGACAACAAGGATCACGCCATGCTGCCCGGCCTCTTCGTGCGCGTTCGGGTGCCGGTCGGCCACAACGACAAGGCTCTGCTGGTGCGCGACGATACGATCGGAACCAACCAGCTCGGCAGCTACGTGCTCGTTCTCGGCAAGGACGACGTCGTCGAGCAGAAGCAGGTCAAGACCGGCCAGCGGGAAGGTGCGCTCCGGGTCATTCAATCCGGCCTCGACCCGGCCGACTGGGTGGTGACTCAAGGGATCCAGCAGGCCATTCCCGGCAGCAAGGTCACGCCCGACAAGATCGAAATGAACCCGACGGCCAATGCCGCCGGCGATGCCAAGGCCAATACCACCACGCAATGAATTCGCCACCACGCTTCCTCTGAACGTCTGAGGCAACAGCATGATCTCGCGTTTCTTCATCGAGCGACCGGTACTTGCCAACGTCCTGGCATTGGTTTTCGTGCTGGTCGGCGCGGTCGCCCTGTTCCAGCTGCCTGTGGCGCAATATCCGAATGTCGTCCCGCCGACGGTGCAGGTGACGACGCGCTTCCCCGGCGCCAGCGCCCAGACCCTCGTCGACACCGTCGCGCTGCCGATCGAGCAGCAGGTCAACGGCGTGCAGGACATGCTCTACATGCAGTCGACCAGCGCCAGCGACGGCACCTATTCGCTGATCGTGACCTTTGCCATCGGAACGGATCCGGATCAGGCCCAGGTTCTGGTGCAGAACCGCGTCGCTATTGCAATGTCGTCGCTTCCCGAAGCGGTGCAGCTTCAGGGCGTGACGACGCAGAAGAAATCGACGGCGATCCTCGGCTTCGTCAGCCTGACCTCGCCCGACAGCCGCTATGACAGCCTGTTCTTGTCGAACTACGCCGTCATCAATCTGCAGAACGAACTCGCTCGTCTGCCTGGCGTCGGCAACGTGACGGTGTTCGGCGCCGGCCAATATGCCATGCGGATCTGGATGGATCCGAACCTGCTGCAGGCTCGCGGCCTGACGCCGCAGGATGTGGTCAATGTCGTGCAGCAGCAAAGCCAGGAGGTCACCGCCGGCCAGATCGGCATTCCGCCGGTGCCGCAAGGGCAGGTCTTTCAATACACGCTGAACGTCAATGGCCGGCTGAACGAGGCCGCCGACTACGAGAACATCATCGTCAAGGTCGAAAGCGGACAGGGCGGCCGCATCACGCGCGTCCGCGATATCGGCCGCGTCGAACTCGGCGCCCAGACCTACAGCCAATCCTTCACGCAGAACGGCCGGCCGGCGGCCGGCATCGGTATTTTCCAGCTGCCGGAGGCAAACGCCATTGCCGTGGCGCAGGCGGTGGATGCGAAGATGGAGGAGCTCTCCAAGAGTTTTCCGCCGGGCCTTGAATACCACGTGCCGTTCGACACGACGAAATTCGTCAAGGCCTCCATCGACGAGGTTTACGTCACCCTGATCGAGGCTGGTGTGCTCGTTCTCATCGTCATTCTGGTTTTCCTGCAGGATTGGCGGGCAATGCTGGTGCCGGCGACCACCGTCCCCGTCACCATCATCGGCGCCTTCGCGGCCATGGCGGCCTTAGGCTTCACCGTCAACCTGTCGACGCTGTTTGCCATCGTTCTCGCCATCGGTATCGTCGTCGATGATGCCATCGTCATCGTCGAAGGCGTGGCCCGGCACATCGAGGCGGGCATGTCAGGCCGAAAGGCGGCCGAGAAAGCGATGGAGGAACTGCTTGGCCCCGTCATCGGCATCACTTTGGTGCTGATGGCCGTTTTCATTCCCGCTGCCTTCCTGCCCGGGCTGACCGGCCAGCTCTACAGGCAGTTCGCGCTTGTCATTGCCGCGACCGCGCTGATCAGCGCCATCAATGCCGTCACGCTCAAACCGACGCAATGCGCCCTCTGGCTGCGAGCGCCGGTGCCCGCCGAGAAGCGCAACGTCGTCTATCGCAGCTTCAACAGGGGCTATGATTGGGGAGAACGCCATTATGCCGGCCTGATCGGATCGATGACCCGCCATAGCGGCCTCATGGCCATCGCAGCGCTCGCGCTGATCGGCGTCGCCGTCTGGGGGCTGACGCGCCTGCCGACCGCATTCCTGCCGATCGAGGATCAGGGCTATGTACTGATCAGCGCGCAATTGCCCGACGGCGCCTCGAAGGAACGCACCGATGCCGTCATGGAAGAGGTCGGCAAGATCGCCGAAGCCACGCCTGGCGTCGATCAGGTGCTGACCATCAGCGGCCTTTCCGTTCTCGACAACAATGCCAGCCTGCAGAATGCTGGCGTCGCCTATGTCGTTCTCAAGGATTGGGACGAGCGCGGCAAGCAGAAGGGCCAGGACCTGCTGTCGATCTATCAGCATCTGAACGATGCCTTGCAGCATGTGCTGAGTGCAAAAACGCTGGTGGTCGTGCCGCCGCCGATCCAGGGCGTCGGCAATGCCAACGGCTTTACCATGCAGGTCGAACTCCGCAACGGCGTATCCGACTATCCGCTGCTGCAATCGCTGGCCGACACGATCGTCAAGAACGGCAATGCCCAGTCATCGCTGCAGCGGCTGAGCACGCCTTTCCGCTCCAATGTGCCGCAGCTTGCCGTCTCCGTCGATCGCGTCAAGGCGGAGACGCTGGGCATTACGGTGGGCCAGGTCTTCTCCGCCCTCTCCGGCTATGTCGGATCGAGCTATGTCACCCAGTTCAACAAATTCGGCCGCACTTTCCAGGTCTATGCGCAAGCCGCATCCGATTTCCGCGTCAGCCCTGACGATATCCGCAATCTGAAGGTCAAGGCCGGCGACGGGACGATGGTGCCGCTCGGCACGGTCGTCAATGTCACCACGACGCAAGGTCCCTCGCTGATCAGCCTCTACAATCTCTATCCGACCGCGACCATCGTCGGCGGACCGGCCGCCGGTTTCAGCTCCGGCCAGTCGCTCGAGGTGATGGAGCAGATCGCCGATCATACATTGCCAATCGGAACCGGTTTCGAATGGACGGCGCTTTCCTATCAGGAGAAGGCCGTCGGCGGGCAGATCTACTTCATCTTCGCGCTCGCCATGCTGCTCGTCTATTTCGTACTCGCCGGCCAATATGAAAGCTGGATCCTGCCGCTGGCGGTCATCCTAGCCGTGCCGCTCGCCCTGCTCGGCACGGTGGCGGCACTGACGGCGGCGGGTGTCGCTAACAATCTCTACACGCAGATCGGTCTTATCCTGCTGATCGCGCTCGCAGCCAAGAATGCCATTCTCATCGTCGAATATGCGCGGGAAAAACGGGCGGAGGGCATGGAAATCCTCGACGCGGCCGTCGAGGCCGCCCGCCTGCGTTTCCGGCCGATCCTGATGACGTCCTTCGCCTTTATCCTCGGTGTCCTGCCGCTCGTGCTGGCCACGGGCGCCGGCGCATCGGCCCGCAAGTCGATCGGCATATCGGTCTTCAGCGGCATGATCGCCTCGACCTGCCTCGCCATCCTCTTCGTTCCGTCCTTCTACGTGCTGCTGCAGCGCTTCGAGGAGCACTGGAAGCGGCGCGGCGCGCCCGCAAATACGGCCGCGAGCGTGGCGGAAGTGGAGATATCGAACGTCGGGTAAGCGACCGCAGCAGCTACTGGACGATCACCTGCACATAGACGTTGCCGCTCTTGGCGTAATAATAACCGCCGCAGCGATAATAATAGCCGCCGTAATAGGGACCATAACGGCAGCCTGCCGGCAGCACGGCGATGGTCGTCGTCGTGCGTGTGACGACCCGCCGCGTCGTCCGGCGTGCCACGCCCGCATAAGAGAGCGGCGTCAGCGGCCTGCCGATGACGGCGCCGGCCGGCGTGGTAAAGCCGATCGACAATGGCCCGGATACCTGCTCCTCGATGTGAAAGCCGGTGAATGCCAGAACGCCGGCCAGGCCGAGGGCGAAGAACAGCTTCCTATAGGTCATTTTACCTCTCCCATACTGGCAGCCTCAGGCAGTTCATCAAGGGATTGCAGTTCACTGAGATCGACCGTCTTTGCGCTGGCTGGAACCTCGATGGTGTAGGAAACGGCCGCGACATCCGCTCCGCTTTTGAAGTCGCTGATTTCGAGCGTGTATTGCGGCGCCTGCACGACATGCTTGCTGGTGATGACGTAACGGCGGGGTATCGGTTGCGGGCCGCTCTGTATCCAGATCTGCCAATCGATCTCGGGCGTTCGGAAGGCCAGATATTCGCATTCGACCCCATCCACGAAAGCGCTGGAAATATGCTTGGCCTCCTCCACATCCGACATGAGCACGTCATAGACGTTGGAGGATAAAAGATCGGCGCCCGGGGCTTCGACACCTGCGGCCATCAGCCTGTCGATCAGATCATCCAGCGAACCCTTGCCATCGATCTTGGCATAGGCGTCGAGGTTCTTGCCGTGAACCGTCAACGACGAACCGTCGAAACTCACGTCGAGGTCGGCAAAACCACCGGTTCTCGTGACACGCAGCTTGTCGGGGCGGGTCAGGTTGGCTGTTCCCGAACTCACGAACTGGAGTTTCTCGAAATCGGGCGTCACCGCTTCGAGCGACGATTGATAGGTGAAGGAGATCGTCTTCTGCGCCGTCAGAAAATCGGACATCGTCTTTAAAAGCGCCTTCGCATCATCTGCCCACGCGCTCGTCGGCGGTGCGAGGCTAACCGCAAGCGAGGCATAGAGGAGGATCCGCTTCAACCGCGGGAAAGAAAAAGTCGATGACATGGCAATGCCTTTCGTTCGTGTCATTGATTTCATCGAATTGCAGATGGCAGCTGTCGGATATTCCGCAGCCGGACATGGAATGTGAAAGATGCAACGCATGCAGGCGGCCAACGCGTGCCGCCGGCCTCTGTGGGATCGCGCACCGAATTTCAGGATGCTGCGCGACGACTCTGAGAGAAAGTTCCGAACGGGCGCTACAATCCCGCAGTCAACACGCGATGACAGGCTGGAGATACGCGCTGCAGATTGTCGCGCAGGCAGGCAATGCCCCGCCCTCCCCCCAAAGGCACCATGCGGCACAAGGCCCGGAAGTCCGCTCCGCAGGTTTCCCGCAGGATCATCACTTCCTCACGGGGGGAGAAGGCCGGCATCATCGCCCGAGGGGCCGGCGTGATCGCACCGGTGGCGGCCGCATCGCCGGCCGGCGGCGCCCCCGATCCCTCCAATGCCGCAACGGCTTGCTGACATGGTGCCGACAGAGCGGCATTATGCTGTTGCAGACAGCTGAGAGCCGCCGCACCGCCCGGCGTGACACCGGAACATTGCGCCATGAAATCGCGCTGACAGGCCGATTTGACCGCATTGCGCTGCGCCTGCGTCGGCTTATGCGCCGGCGCGCCGGTCGCAGGTGCCGGGGTGGTCGCCGCGGTATTTGCAGGTGCCGCTGGCGCCGGCTCCGCAGATGTCGACTTGGGTTTGACGTTCACCGCAGAAACTGCCTTCCGGCAGCCTTCCGAAAGCGTAGCGCTATGCTGCTGCAGGCAGGTCAGCGCCTCGATACCGCCCGGCGTCACCCCGGAGCATTTCGCCATGAAATCGGAACGGCATTCTGCCCTGATTGCATCACGCTGCTCTTCAGTCGGCGCCTGCGCGGATGCAACCCCGGCAAAGAGCACCACCGCGCAGAACGCGGCCAACACGGAGATTGCCGATAGAAGACGATGCCTCCCATATGCAGACGTCAGTAGAGAAGATCCCCATTTTCGCATGATTCCCCCCTATAAATCTCTGATCTACTTCATGAAATCGAGCTGCCCTCTGAATAGGATAATAGGCGCCGCCGAATGGACGGACGTTGCTTGCTGTCATAGAAATATAAGAAGCGCCTGAACCTAGGTATATTAGAATATTATCCTTTTTGCAACTGTATCGTCATCGCTCGAAAATCGATGACAACTTGCAAGGACATGTGTTCGTTTGAGCTGCGCTGATAAACAGTTGGGATTATGAGCGCCCCCAAGGTTCTGCTCGCCAGAAACGCAAAAAGCCCGCTTTGCAGCGGGCTTTTGGGGATATGGAAGTTTGGTTGCGGGGCCCGAGTGTACGGAGACTTGTAAAATTTGTCGAATTTGGAGGGCCTCTGAAGCCTGCGCATATTTATGGAAACACAAGCACGACCAACTCCTCGCTCCTGAAGGGGCGACCGTATCGATAGCTCGTAGCCGGCCCTGATGAACTTCCCCGTGGTCCGGATCGGTTCATCGCCTGCAGCGCGGCCGAATGTGTCATATTGAAGTGGTCGGCGTCGAATATGACCCTGCTGAGGCAGCGCTCGTATCGTTTGAAGTGGTTCCAGGCATCTTCAACAAAATGGAAGGAGCGCCTAGGGCCCTCAGGACGAATGCGATCTGGCCTCTCAGTTCCATGTCGACATCACTCTGGCTTTTTAGGCGTAGTTGAACCAGAAGAGGATGCAGAAACGGATTCATAGCGTCGACAACAGCTTGTGCGGTTTCCGCTGAACCATCGATGCTCAGTTTAGATGATGCATTCATCTCGCGGAGGATTTTTGCGAGAATTGCGGTCAATCGTTGAAGATAGAGGCGCGTTACTGTCCAATTGTCCAAGTAAGCTGCGACGTAGAGCGCGTGGATATTCGGCGCATGGATAAGATCTTCGCGAACCCGACGATGAAGGACTTGAAGGATCGTAACCAGCCTTGCCGGTGCGGTATCAGGCCCGCCGGCGATATGAGTGATCGCCGACAGCGTGTCGTCGGTAAGCCTGGCAAAAACGCCATGGTCTATGGCCGCTCTTGTTGGGAAAAAGCGATAGATGTTCGCCCGGCTCATGTCCAGGTTATCTGCTATATCGGCGACGTTGGTTTTCTTGTGGCCAATACGGCGGATATATGCCTCGGCATGATCAAGAATAAGGTTCCTGATTTCAGCGTCTTCGCGGCGTGACCTCGGGCCATCGCTTGGCATCGCCAAGGTGTCAGAGGCCGCCAACATTTCCTCTTTGCCTATCTTCGCTGCTTTTCAGAATCGAAAAGCTGTTTTGCAACGCCTCGGGCTGAAGCTTGTCCCAGAGCAAGGGTGAACCGTTTAGGCGAGCAAGTTCCTCATGGCGCCGTATCCACTGCTCGGCCGACTTCAATCTGTTGGGATGGATGTCATCAAGAAGCTGATAATCGCGTTCGATGATGTCATGCTTCCACATGTTCCAGAAGCCCGTGAAGTTGTCCCTGAAACTCATCGTGCTCCTATCGGCGGGATCCGCATTGTAACCGGCCGGCCGATCTGCCGCGTTCTTGAGCGGCCCGCCGAAATACTGATGAACATCCGTATCGATGTAACGTGCGGGATGTCCCGTCACACGCTCGAACGCCGCAGCGAGTTCGTCGTAACGTACATGTTCGATGGCAACCTCAAGGTCCATTCCGACAGACCGTTCGGTGTTGTCGAAAAGCCAACGGACATAATATGCGCAATCTTCCAGTGAGACATGGACAACGGCTCCACGCCCAAGCGGCACCCTCCAGGTAACAACGCCCTCCTCAATTCTGGGCGTCATCGGCGTAAAGGGCGAGAACGCCATCTCCATGTACGGCCCGGTCGTAAAAATCGCCGCGCCCATCCTGTCGGCATTGGCTTTGTTTTGCGACAGAATCCATTCTGCGACGCGCCCCTTGCCGTCATAGTGGCCGGTTCGGAAACGCGAATCATATCCTGACTTTTTCAGCACATAGTCGAGGTTGCCGAAAACGAAGAACCTGACCCCCTCCTCGATCGCGATTTCATAGGTCCTCATCGCGAGATAGGTTTCTGTTTTCTCGCCCGTGTTGAACCCGTCGATATTGACAAAAGCTCCATTGCAAGCACGGAAGCCTTTGCGGAGAACCTCTTCGTCAGCGAATGAACCCTCTATTAAGCAGACATTGCCCATCTGCTCGAGTTGTCTCGCGCGCTCCGACGTACCGTCTCGGGTAAGTGCCAGAACGTCGTATTTGCCGTCAGCGACCAGGCCCTTTACCACCGACATTCCTTGTGCTCCGGTGGCACCAATCACGAAAATTCTGCTGGTTTCATATGACATACAGATCTCCTTCAAGTGCTCGACATGCCCCACGGCCATGAGAAGATTTTTGCGTGCGTCGTTCGGGCAGTCATGCTGATCGAACCACAGGTGCAGACGTTGTCAGCGCCCGTCGAAATGCCGGCCGCCCTTCACCGCGTGCGACGTAACTCTTAAGGTTTGGGTTGTTCTCGAGGAATTCGGTGCCGCGCAGCGCTCGCAGCACTGACACCATCAACAGGTCCGCGGCACTGAATTCTCCTTCCAGCCAATCAGCATTGCCAAGTTTCGAGGAAAGCTCCCTAAGCCGAACAGGCAGATAGTCGGTGCCATCGGATGAGACGCAAGGCTCGATTGTGTTCAACGCCGCAAACATCCACATGATCGCCCGAGACCTGGCGTTTGGATCGAGCGGGAGCAGGCCAGGAAAATTGTGTGCGATGTGATGGACGATCGCACCTGACTCAAAAAGCACGAGATCCCCGTCCTCATAGGTCGGCATCTGCCCAAAAGGATGAAGCTCGCGGTATTCAGGACGGCGCATTTCGGAAAAAGTCAGCAATCGCAGCTCATAGGGCTGCCCAACTTCCTCAAGCGCCCATCGCACGCGCATATCCCGGTGAAAACCCCGGCCGCCATCGGGAGGGTTTCTGAAAATTGATACGATCGGGGTCATGTCGCTCCTATTCTTCGTTTAGCGTGGGGTGGTTGACAGCTGATCCCGGCGCTGCCGGGGCTGGAGGCGGACCTGATGGTTACCGTTCGACTACTCCGAAGCATCAGCGACGCTTCGGAGTAAGTCATCGCATCACTCCGCCGCGAGATGCATCTTCGGTTCCGTCTGACTAGCCCCCGACTGGATCGCTCCATGGTCTTGGTGCATGTCGTTTTCCGCTGTCGGCTTGATCCGGAACCAAGCTGCATAAAGCGCCGGCAGGAACAGCAGGATCATCACGGTGCCGACCGCCGTGCCGCCGATCAGCGTGTAGGCCATCGATCCCCAGAACACCGAATGGGTCAGCGGAATGAAGGCGAGCACCGCGGCAAGCGCCGTCAGGATCACCGGGCGGGTTCGTTGCACGGTCGCTTCGATGACAGCGTGATAGTCGTCCAGACCTGCCGCCTGGTTTTCCTTGATCTGCTCGGTCAGGATGAGGGTGTTTCGCATCAGGATACCTGCAAGGCCGATCAGTCCCAGGATCGCGTTGAAGCCGAAGGGCTGATTGAAGAGGAGCAATGCCGGGACCGCGCCGGCAAGGCCAAGCGGCGCCGTCAGTATGACCATGGTCATGGTCGACAGGCTGCGGACTTGAAGAACGATCACGATCAGCGTCGCTGCGATCATCAAGGGGAAGATTTTGGCGAGGGCGGTGTTTGCCTTGAGCGATTCCTCGATATTGCCGCCCATTTCGATCCGATAACCCAGAGGCAGCGAGGTGATCAATGGCTGCAGGGCTTGCATGACGGCTTTCGACACTTCCGGCGGCTGCGTTGCCTCGCTGATGTCGGACCGGACGGTGATGACCGGCGTGCGGTCACGGCGCTTCATGATCGGCTCTTCGAAGCTGACCTCTGAGTGACCGATCTGATCGAGCGGAATTGCCCTTCCGTCCCTGCTGATCAGTGAGAAGTCCGAGAGCTTTGAGGGATCAAGACGATTGTCACCGCCGCTGCGCGCAACAACCGGGACGTTGCGGATGTTTTCACGAACCTGGGTTATAGGAACGCCCGTTAGCAGAAGCTGCAACTGTTGGGCGGCTTCGGCGGGCGACAGGCCGATGAGATTAAGCCTCTCCTGGTCAGGAATGAAGCGGACGACAGGCGTGCGGTTGCCCCAATCGCGATTGGACTGGCGAACATCCGGGACGGTTTTCATGATCGCAAGTGCCTGTTCCGAGATTTGATAGAGCTTCTCGGGATCAGGCCCCATAATGCGAAACTCGACCGGGAACGGCGTGTAAGGGCCGAACACGAGTTGCGTGACGCGAACGGAGGCTTCCGGCGCAAGTCCATCGGCGATGGCTGCACGCAGGCGATGCTTCAGCGCTTCACGACCCTCGGCATCGGGGGTGAGCGCTACGATCTTGGCGAAGGCCGGATCCGGCAGTTCAGGCGCCATTGCAAAGAAGAATCGTGGCGCGCCCTGGCCGATATAGCTGGTTACGATCTTCGACTCGGGCTGCTTCTGCAGCCAATTCTCGAGCTTTTCGACCGTAGCGGTGGTCGTTTCGATACTCGTGCCTTCGGGCAGCCGAACCTCGACCAGCACCTCGGGACGATCCGACGTCGGGAAGAATTGCTGCTTAACGCTTCCCATTCCCACGACGGACATACCCATGACCACGACCACGACAGCGCAGGTCATGAACTTATGCCGAACGGCGAACTTGATGAGTGCACGAAGACGTTGGTAATTCGGCGTGCCATAGATGGCGCCATGTCCGCCCGTGACAGGCTTGATGTCAGGAAGCATCTTGACGCCGAGATAGGGTGTGAACACCACGGCGATGATCCAGGATACGATGAGAGCGAAGCCGACGACCCAGAAAATGTTGCCGGCATATTCACCCGCCGTCGATTTCGCAAAACCGACCGGCATCAGGCCGATAATGGTGACAAGCGTGCCTGACAGCATGGGCGCTGCGGAATGGCTCCAGGCATAGGCGGCCGCCTTGATGCGGTCCATGCCCTCTTCCATCTTTACGACCATGACCTCAATAGCGATGATCGCATCGTCTACCAGAAGTCCGAGCGCCAGGATCAGGGCACCAAGCGTAATGCGATCGAAGAAGCGTCCGGTTTCCAGCATGATGAGGAAGACCACGGCGAGCGTCAGTGGAACGGCAAGTGCCACGACGATACCGACGCGCCAGCCCAGAGCGATCAGACTGACGAACAGCACGACACCGAGCGCCATCGCGAACTTCATCATGAATTCGCCGACGGCTTCCTGAATGTTCACGGCTTGGTCGCTGACCTTCGCCAGGGTCATACCGAGAGGCAGCGACTGGCTGATCGTCGCGGATCTTTCCTCAAGCGCCTTGCCGAGTTCGAGACCATTCCAGCCCGATTGCATCACGGCAGCCAGCATGATCGCCGGCTCGCCTTCGTGTCGAATGATGTAGGTCGCGGGATCTTCGTAGCCGCGACGGATGTCCGCGATATCGGAGAGTTTCAGGGTCCGGCCACCGGCCACGATCGGTGTATCGGCGATCGCCTGTATGCTGTTGTAGGCGCCATCAAACCGGATAAAGACCTGCGGACCGCGTGTATCGATGGAGCCGGCGGGCGTGACGGTGTTCTGGTTTTGGAGGGCCGACGCAATGTCCTGTGCCGACACGCCAAGTGTCGCGAGCTTGGCGAAAGAGAATTCAACAAAGATCTGCTCGGGCCGTTCGCCGAGAATGTTGATCTTCTTCACGCCCGGCACATGCAGAAGGTCCTGCCGGATCGTTTCCGCCTGACGAACCAAGTCACGCATCGGCATGCCCTTGGCTTTCAACGCGTAAAGGGCGAAACTGACGTCGGAATACTCATCATTGACGAAAGGCCCGAAGACACCAGGTGGCAGGCTCCTCGCCTCGTCGCCCAGTTTCTTGCGCGCCTGATAGAATTCTTCCTCGACCGCGCTGGCCGGCGTGCTGTCCTTGAGGGTAACCGTCAGGTAAGCGTAGCCCGGACGGGTGGTTGTTTCCACCCGATCATACCAAGTCAGTTCCTGAAGACGTTTTTCCAGCGGTTCCGCGACGAGATCCTGCATCTCGCGCGCTGTTGCGCCCGGCCAGACGCTCGTGACGGTCATCGTCTTGATGGTGAAGGACGGATCCTCTGCGCGCCCGAGGCTTACGAAGGCGTAGACGCCGGCTGCGGCTAGAAGGATGATGAAAAAGAGGGTGACGGCCCGCTCACGGACGGCCAGCGCCGAAAGATTGAAGCTCATCACTTGGCCGCCTCTGCTTTTTCTGCACCGGTCCGAATGGTCGCGCCATCGGTCAGGAGATGCGCGCCAAGTGCGACGACGACTTCGCCCGGCTTCAAGCCGGAAACGATCGCGTCTTCCTCGCCGAGCCGTTCGACGGTCAGTTCCCGGAAGTGAACGGTTGAGGATTTATCGACGACCCAGATGCCCGAACGGTTGCCGTCGTCCAGCAGCGCGCCGATCGGCACCTCGGCATGGGTTTGCGCATCCTTATTGGGGATCTTGATCGTTACCGTTGCGCCCAAAGGCGCTGTCGCCGCACCTCCTTGCAGGACCCAGCGCGTTTCGTAGGTGCGGGTTCGCGTTTCTGCCGAAGCCGAAATCTGGCGAAGCACCGCGTTGTCTTCTGCGTCGCGGCCATAAACGGTGGCTTGTGCGGTCGCGCCGATTTCCGGCCTGAGATTTTCGGGCATCCACACCAGAGCCTCCCGCGCTCCGGCCTGGGCAAGCCGAATGACCGTCTGGCCGGCGGCGACCACCTGTCCGGGTTCGCCCAGCGTTTCGACAATTGTTCCGTCGGCGTCTGCCAGCAGCACCGTATATGTCGCCTCGTTGTCGGCGACATTCGCGTCAGCTTGTGCTGCGGCAAGTTGCGCGGTGGCAGTATCAAGAGCTGCTTTCGCCTTTTCATACTGCTGCGTGGATGCCGCCAAGTTTTTCACCAGAGCGGCGAAGCGCTTTTCGTCGGCTTGTGCCTGAACGAATGTTGCCTGTGCCGCCGCAACGGCATTGCGTTTCGCGGTCAGCGCGAGGCGCAGATCCGTTTCATCGATCTTCATCAAGGGCTGTCCGGCTTTCACCGCGTCACCGAGGTTCACCAACCTTTCGACGATCTTGCCGGGGACACGAAAGCCAAGATCGCTCTGGACGCGGGGCGCGATCGTCCCGGTAAAGCTTCTGGCGACGGTATCCGGCGTCGTTGCCTCTACGACACTCACAAATGGGATTGCGGTCCGGGGATCGGCCGCTGCCGCGACTTTCTCGGTCGGCCAAAAGACAATTGCTGCGGCGGCGGCGCCGGCGATCACGACCGCAGAGGAGAGGAGAAACTTCGTTTTCATGTGATGACCCTTCTTGACGGTCGATTCATTGGAATAGATTGCAACTTAAATCTAAAACGTATATAGATGTCAAATGAAATCTAAAAGGAGCGTCAAATGCGAGTCACTCGAGCCCAGGCCGAAGCAAATCGAGACGCAGTGATCACTGCGGCAAGCCGGCTCTTTCGCGAACATGGTTTTGACGGGATCAGTCTCAAAGACCTGATGAAGGCAGCCGGCCTCACCCAGGGCGGCTTCTATAAGCAGTTCGAATCCAAAGACGATCTCGCGGCGCTCGCATCCCGTCGGGCGATGGAGAGTGCAACGCGCCGGTGGTCGTCCGTCGCAGCCTCAAGCTCGGATCCTCTGCGCGCAGTCGTCGGTCTCTACTTGTCGGCCGACCATCACGGAGAAACGGGGGACGGATGCCCGCTCGTCGCACTTGGCTCTGACGCAGCTCGCCAAAGGGCGGAAGTCCGGACACCCTTCCAAGACGGGATCGAGGCTCATCTGCAGGTGTTGGAGGAACTGATGCCGAAAAAAGGCGAGCCCGACGCCAATGAAAAGGCGATGGTGGTGCTGTCCCTGATGGTCGGCGCGGTCACGCTATCAAGGATCATGACGGACGCGGATATGTCGGACCGTCTGCTTCAAGCGGCGGCCAATGACGTAAAGCGCCTCGCCCCTCTCGACGAAGACTAGGACGCCACCGTTCCAGCCCGGCAACACACAATTTCTCGGAGTTATCATGCGTCGTATCGTCGTCACAGGCATGGGTGCGGTGAGCCCGCTCGGTACCAATGTCTCAAGCTCCTGGACACGGCTCAAAGCCGGAAAATCCGGGATTCGCCGCCTATCGGACGAGGTTGTCGGTGATCTCCCCGCCAAGATCGGTGGTGTGGTCCCATCCATCGCCGAGGACGCAGAAGCAGGATTCGATCCTGATCTTGTGCTGCCGCCGAAAGATCAGCGAAAGATCGATCGCTTTATTCTTTTCGCGCTCGCGGCGGCTGACGAAGCACTTGCGCAGGCGCGTTGGAAGCCCATTTCGGAAGAGGACCGCCTTCGAACGGCGACGATCATTGCTTCCGGGATCGGCGGCTTTCCTGCCATCACTGACGCTGTGCGGACTGTCGACCAAAAGGGTCCAAGACGTTTGTCGCCCTTCACCATCCCGTCGTTTCTGGTCAATCTGGCAGCAGGTCAGGTATCGATACGACATGGATTGAAGGGTCCCCTTGGAGCACCCGTGACGGCCTGCGCTGCAGGCGTTCAGGCGATTGGTGACGCCGCCAGGCTCATCCGTGCGAACGAAGCCGACATCGCCATCTGCGGCGGGACGGAAGCCTGCATGAATATCGTGAGCCTTGGCGGCTTTGCTGCTGCGCGGTCCTTGTCTGCGGGGTTCAACGATACGCCTGAACTGGCATCGCGACCGTTCGATATACTCCGCGACGGGTTCGTCATGGGCGAAGGCGCAGGCATGCTGGTCATCGAATCCCTCAGCCATGCCCTTGCGCGCGGTGCCGAGCCTTTGGCAGAATTGGTCGGCTACGGCACGACAGCCGACGCCCACCACATCACATCAGGTCCTGAGGATGGATCGGGTGCCGCGAGAGCCATGCAAATTGCAATCCGACAGGCCGGTATTTCTCCTCAGGAAATCCAGCACGTGAATGCTCACGCGACCTCCACGCCGGTTGGAGACCGTGGGGAAATCGAGGCCGTCAAGTCTGTGTTCGGGAGGGCATCCGGTCTGGCGGTGAGCGGCACGAAATCAGCGACCGGTCACCTGCTCGGTGCTGCCGGTGGGCTGGAAGCAATCTTTGCGATCATGGCTCTGCGCGATCAGATTGCGCCGCCAACGCTGAATCTGAATGCACCGGACCCTGCCAGCGACGGAATCGACATCGTCGCCAAGGTGGCCCGGCCGCTATTCATGGATTACGCGATCACCAATGGCTTCGGCTTCGCCGGCGTGAATGCGAGTGCATTGTTTAAGCGCTGGCCTGCAAAAGCGGCATAGGCCTCAACAAGCGACTTCGAACGAGGATAGGACGGATTATAATGATGCACCCCCTACAGAAACCGGCAGGCTGGAAGCCGAAGATTACCGTGATCGGTGTCGGCGGCGCCGGCGGAAACGCAGTCGACAAGTGAGCGTACGGTGAGCTGTTTTTGCTGATCGGCCAAATCAGGCGATGTTCTGGCATTAGAACCAGCATTAGTGCTGACATTAATACCAGAACGAAGAGGTTTCATGGCTCGCATAGAGATCATG
>NZ_LOKU01000039.1:0-34830 GCF_002211295.1 Rhizobium sp. N122
AAGCACGTCTCGGTTATGCTCACGGCGAGCGATAGCAGTCCAGCTCATCGAAACCCCATTTGATTTAGCACCAATAGGGAATCACAACTGCCTGTTATCGCTCAACTTCTTTTAAATCGGGCTCTTAGGCAATTTCGGCGGAGGACGGATTATCAAATATACCGGGCATTACCACTTGGTGTATTCTGCGTGCTTCGCGGTTATACTAGCCATATTTGTTGTATCAATACTTATGCCATCGGATACGACCGAGTCTAATACCGGAGAAAAGATCGCTTAACCGCCCGAATCATTTCAAAAAATATTACAGATAGTGGAGGAAGCCCGTGGGCTTACGTGTAATCGCGTGTTCTGCTCCCCAGTTTTCTCACGGCGAGGCGGGCGAAATGGCATTATCAAGCGCCGATCCGGCAAGCCTCTACAATGCCTGCAGATATGCTGCGTCACTGGCATCCAAGGCGGAAGGTGCATGGGGCGAAAGCAATTGGCGCGGCACCAGGAGTGACAGGCGACAATCAACGCTTCTGCTATCTGACATGGACGATGTGCAGCGAAGGCTAACGCCGCTATTAGTCCGGGTCCGGCCCAATTTAGTTCTCATAGGAGCGATGTCGATATGCTTCCGTGGTGCGATTGAGACAGCGAAATACATCAGAGAGTTTCTAGGCGATGACGTTTGTATCGTTCTTGGCGGTCGCCACGCCACCGAAACAATATATCGGGATGACGAAAATCGTGTAAGACATCATCTAGCGTCCCCTCTGCGGCTAATTGCTGACGGAAAAGTTTCCAGCTGTTTCGACATCGTGCTCTCCGGAGATGGTGAACACTTCATCGCGGAAATTGGGTGCGTCGTAGCTTCCTTGGAAGCAAGAGGTTTTTCGCCAAGGCAGGCGAAATTCTCATTGGGCCACCTGACGACCACCCCGGGGCACTGGATCGCCGGCACAATCATGGACGATCAGGTCCACACTGTGTGCTCTTCGGGCATGCCGCTCGATTATAATGGGATGCCATCCCCAGCCGAAATGTTCGGAATTACAACGAGCTTTGACGTGTTTGGTGGCGCGCCTACCGCGCACGTCTTCAGCGACATCGGGCGTGGCTGTATCTATGATTGTATCTTCTGCAGTGAGAGGATCAGCGTTGTCGGGCCTCCTCGACAGTTCAAGATAAGCCCCCACCGGTTATGCGGCCAACTCGCAGCAGCCCGCCGCGTAGTCAAGGCAGATTACGGCGAAAACTTTCCTGTCTCGGCGTTCATTGAAGACTCAACTCTTCTTGGATGGAATTCGGCCCTCGTAGCCCAGTTTGAAAAGGTATTCGACCCACTCGAAAATCCTGTGCGGCTTGGCGGACAAGCGACCATTGACCAAATTGTCAATAACCCAGCCCTTGCACGAAGACTAGGCCGCATGGGCCTGGAATATCTTTTCATCGGGGTCGAGACACCGCGCCCAGAACTTGTTGGAGGTCTTCACAAGAACATCGCCACCAAGAAGGGTTCGTGGATGGAACGCGGGGACAAAGCAGTTGAGATCTTGTCCGAAGCCGGAATCAAGGTTGGGGTATCCCTCCTATTTGGCATGGGCGAGGGAGCTGCTGAAAGGCAGCAATTGTTTTCGGCCTTAGAAAGCTGGCGGAAAACGGGCTCTCTGATCACAATCAGCATGAACTGGGCCGTCCAACACCCTTTGAGAAACACGGTTCAGGGGAATGAATATACCTATTTGGATTGGGCGGTGTCGCCCGGTCCCATGCTGTCGTTGTTAAGGAATTTTGGCGAGTCCTCTGAGATCTATCCAATTGCCGGCGGTACAAGCCCAGACGAAGCCTCCGTAAAGGATATTCTCCAAGCCACCACGGAGATCATGGCTATGCCGCCTGCACACCCAATGCAAAAGCAAGAAGCGGATCATGTCCCAGGACGTGGTGGAGCTTAGACGACCACGGCTCATCCCAGCCGGATGAGTGTCAGCTTGCTGCTGGCAGGCTGATGAGGGGATCATCGCTCATTGTGGCGATTGTCTCAAGTGTCATGTAGCGGGATCGCTGGACGGCCCATTCATCGTTCTGTTCGAGCAGCAGCGCACCGACCAGGCGCACGATGGCGTCGTCGTTGGGGAAGATGCCGACGACCTCTGTCCGCCGCTTGATCTCGCCGTTCAATCGCTCAATCGGGTTGGTCGAGTGAAGTTTGGCCCAATGCTGCTTGGGACATGTAGGCGAGCACGTCTTGCTCGGCGCTGTTCATAAGACTGGCGAGCTTCGGTACCTTTGGCCTGATCTGGTCGGCGACGTTGCGCCACTGAGTGCTTGCCGCCTCCGGCGTGTCCTGAGCGAAGGCCGTGGCAATGAAGGCGGAGAAAACTCGGCGTCCGCTCTTTCCAGCATGGGCCAAGGTATTGCGCATGAAGTGGACCCTGCAGCGCTGCCAGGTGGCGGAGAGCACCTTCGATACTGCGGCCTTGATGCCCTCATGCGCATCGGAGACAACGAGCTTCACGCCACGCAGACCCCGCCTGGTCAGCTTTCGAAGAAACTCCGTCCAGGTCGCCTCGGCCTCGGACGTGCCGAGCACCTCGCGTCGACCGTCGGTGTTGACGCCGACGGCGATGATTACGGCGACGGAGACAATACGACCACCGCGCCGAACCTTGAGGGAGGTCGCATCGATCCACAGGTAGGGCCATTCTCCTTCGATGGGCCTGTCGAGGAAGACCTTCACCTTCTCACCGATTTCTTCGCACAGCCGGGATACCTGGCTTTTGGAGATGCCGCTCATGCCCATGGCCTTGACGAGGTCATCGACGGATCGGGTCGAAACGCCTTGGATATAGGCTTCTTCGATGACCGCAGTCAGGGCCTTCTCGGCCATCCGGCGTGGTTCGAGAAAGCTCGGGAAATAGCTGCCTGTGCGAAGCTTGGGAATGCGCAGCTCGACGGTGCCCGCCCGTGTCTCCCAATCCCGGTCGCGATAGCCGTTACGCTGGGCAAGTCGGAAGCCATTCTTCTCGCCATAGCCCGCGCCGGTCTTCGTGCCGACCTCCAGCGCCATCAGCTTCTCGGCAGTAAAGCCGATCATCTCGCGCAGCAAATCGGCATCGGCGCTCTTCTCAACGAGTGAGCGCAGGTTCATCATGTCGTCGGTCATCGGTGGTGTCCCTCAGGTTGGCTCTAAGCAACCCGACCCTACCGGAAATCACCGATGGCTATGAAATCCAGTTACACCACTCCATTGGACACGATCAAGAAGCGGAGCATATATATGCTGAACGGAGCGCCTAAAGGCGGAATAAATTACCCTAGCTCAGACCGAGTATGCGCCGGAACCCATCTCTTTATCGATATGTGGGATGCAGAAAATACGGGAAATGCTGAAGCGATTGAGGCGGCGGTAGCGCAAGCCGTTCATGACTGCCGCGCAACGATGTTGGAATCGAGTTATAGAAAATATAGCGAAGATGGGGGCGTCACGGGCTTCGCAATTCTCGCTGAATCGCACATTTGCGTAAATACCTGGCACGAAGAACGCATGGTCGCGATAGACGTATTTTTTTGTGGTTCGCTAGACCCGTACGCGAGTATCACCGCGTTGCGCGACGTATTTCGTCCATCCCGGATCGATATTAGCGAGCACAAGCGTCTTCTTGGAACAAGAATAACGCATCCAAATATTGTGGAAGCGCTTTAACCGAAAGTATTCTCCGAAATCGAGGCGGAACATGTCTAGACAAATCGTTTTCGTGCGCGAAAAAAGCCCTTCTGAATTCCGCACTATGATCGTGCCGAATGAAGTGCCGTACTACACAGAAAAGGGCTTTGAGGTATTCGTCGAGCTTGGCATCGGCGAAAAAATTGGCTTTGCGGAACCAGCCGGATGTCCTAAAGCGCCGGCGTGTCTGGTTCGACGGCCAACTGAATCTCGATCCAGAACAGCTGATCTTCATCGACGAAAGTGTGCTGCAGAGGCACGGAAGGAGTTCAGTATGAGCTAACCCCGTAACGTGAAGCTGCGTGAATGATGGAGGATGGCCCTCCGGGATCGGCTTTCAGGAGCGGGTCTCAAACCAGTCCGAGCTGCTGCGGTAAAGAGCCGTGGTGGCTGGGGCTTACTTTCCGCCGCCGGTGCGCGTCGTCTCCATTCCAAAGAAGACCGGAGGCGAAAGGGTTTTGGGTGTGCCGACGGTCAGTGATCGGATCGCGCAGATGGTGGTCAAGCAGATGATTGAGCCGGATTTAGAGCCGCTCTTCTTGCCAGACTCCTATGGCTACAGGCCGATGAAGTCGGCTTTGGATGCCGTTGGGGTAACGCGTCAGCGGTGCTGGAAGTACGATTGGGTTCTGGAATTCGACATCAAAGGGCTGTTCGACAATCTTCCGCATGATCTCTTTAATCGAAACCCCATTTTGTCGTCGAACGCTCGTTGCGTGATCGCCCTTGATGAGAAACCCTTTTAGCCAGTTCCAACGCCGCGGCCGGACATGGGGCAACCATTGCCCGATTGACCCCAGTCTCCAACTTAAGTGGCTCAGCTCTCTTCAATGAGGCCACAGCTAGCAAGGGCAGAGACGAAATCGTGAACGTCGCATTTGGTGACGTCATACCGTTCTGATTTAAGCTCGCTCAGTATCCTTGGTAGTGTATGCTCGCCGTCCAGTTTCGAAACCAAACCGGCGACCCAAGGCGGAGGAGATTGGATGATCTTTCTTGATTTCTGGGATTCCTTCCCGATCCAGATACTCCCGTCGTCGGCTACAAACACCTGATGAGAACGCTTTAATAACGGCTTAAAGTAGTGCACGAGCGACCTCACTCGGTACGTGGGGCGACATCGCACCTGAATTTGCAGCCGGGACAGACACACGTCGCCCTTGTTGCAGTTTGACGTCTTCTTCGCCAATGGCAGAACCGCGGTGGACGGTCCGAAACATAACGCCGTTCATGCTCTTTTCCTCCTCTTCGAGCCTTTCAAATGGCCCAACCCATCGCTGGCGATTTTCCAGCTTGTCAAGAAGTATAAGGCGGCTTCGGGAGGCCCATACGGTCGTATGAAGCCCCACTTCACCATTACGGTCGACTCGGCGCCCATTGCTGATAAACAAAACTCCAATCTCTCGGCATGTGGTAGATCCAAAAATCGTGCCAGCTGCAAAAAGAGCCTAGGAAAAGTTTTCCTATTTGCTCGGAGCCTAAATGCAACTGCATCAACAGCGCCCGAACAATATCGCGTCGCGTTTCAACAAATCGGCAGCGCCGCATGCGCGCCAATCAACCGCAGACGAGGGAGAAAACTCCGAGCAGCTCCGGCAGTGTTCTGGTAAGCGCGTCGCCGTTTTCCGCAAAGCGGCGCACAACGGCAGCGCCTATGCAGTCCGCCCCGCCATGACAAGCGCAATGCGCGCGGTGGAGTGCTCGGCAGGAGGGAAGAGTTCGGCTCGTGGCGTCCCGGGCATGGCGGGTGCGCCTACCGGTTATTAAACGATCTCCAGCCACCGTCGACGGTCAACACAGACCCGGTGACGCTTGCGCGCTGGCGAGAAAGCGCACCGCTCGGGCAATTTCGTCTGAACGCGCCACGCGACCCATTGGCACCCGGCTGCGCACCGCGGTGAGGTCTATCTTGCCCGCGCGTTCAAGTTCCGAAACCATCGGCATGCGCACGTAAAAGTTCCCTGACCAACGTTGACGATCTCGAGGCTGAATCCTGATCGATCAAGTCTCACTTTCACCCTCTTGAAGGAATGCAGTCTTCCTAAATGCGTAGACGGGGTCATCGGGACATGATGCTCCGATCGGCTGCCGGTGGCCGAACTGCTCAGTCTCGGATGCCGCGGCCAAGATCTGCTCCTCGACTAGATCATAGACCACCGTCCGTTCGGCAATTCTCCAATCCCCTCCCTTTTTCAGGAACAGATCGCAATAGCGGCCGCAGATCAGGGCCTGACTTAGCGTTCCGGCCTTGTTCGGTGCGCGTTGCAGTGCGGCGAAGTAACTTTCGACGGCGGCTTTTTCCGGGCTGCTGAACTCAATCAGAATGTTCGTGATTTGATGGATGTTGCGCGGTCCGGTCTTGAAGACACCAAGGGCGAACTCGATGAAGCCCTCGGCCGAACCGGAATAGGTCCCGTGATTGTCACGTGCATCGGGCCAGTAGGAACTGCGCAGCGCCCTTTCATCGGCGCGGTCTATCCCGCGGCAATACCGATAGAGGCAGTCGCGGAGCGCCTCGCGGTCGAGCAATTCGGTAATTTTTTTTGTGTTTCATCGCTTGTCGCACATCTGATATCGGGGCGCTTACCCATCCAGTGACGCAGCCAGCTTTCAACTGCTCGGCTGACGTAAGGAAAAACCCTCCCTCTGCTTAGGCATGCATGTAAACAACTGCCCTTAGAAGTAGACACCAATGGGAGAGCTGCGGGTAAGGTGTTTGGACAGCGACGGCGCCGTCATGCACCAGTTGCGTTGCGTTTCAACCCCCACAATGTTGGTTGAACAAAAGGCGATCGAGCAACGCATCCGAAACGCAATCTATCTCCAGCGCACGTTCAGGGCAGGATCGAGCGCCTCGCGACGCGAACAGTTCGTCCCTCTCCTCGACATCGATTGCACCGGGCAGTATGTATCCCTCGTCGTCAAGATTGAATATTTCGGGCGCTTGGGCCCAGCATCTTGCATGACCTTGGCATTTGGAAGTGTGCACTATGACGCGCATACGGTACTCCATGTCTTGCCTCCTCTCAATTATCAGGACCAGTCCAGGATCAAATTCTCCATTCCAAACACGTGGCCCCCATAGGTGATGGGCGCCGTACCATCCTTGATACGGAAGTCAGGGATGCGCGACAGCCACTCCTCCAGGCCGATGACGATCTCTCGCCGGGCAAGGTGTGATCCAAGACAGCGATGGGGACCGTACGCAAAAGCGGTGTGGCGATTGTCTTCTCGTGCCAAATCGATCGTGTTCGGATTTTCGAATTCCACCGGATCACGATTGGCAATCATCGTGGCGCAGGAAATGTAGTCCCCCTTACGGATCGGCGCGCCTTCGAAATTGATATCTTTCGTCGCCACACGGATCATCTGCACGGTCGAATAGGCGCGAAGCAGTTCTTCGGCTGCGAGCACAATTCGATCCGGTTTGCTCCGCAGCAATTCCTGTTCTGTCGGATTGCGCGCGAGATAGGCCAGGTCAAAGCCGATCGCCGTTGCCACGGTGTCCAGTCCCGCGACGAATAGAAGCACGCCTATTCCATGGATTTCCTGGTCTCTCAACAGGCGGCCGTCGACCTTTGCCTGCACGACGAAGGTCATGAAATCGTCGGCCGGTTCTTTGCGGCGCATCGCTGCAAGTTCATCGATGAACGCCAAAATTGTTCGGGCGGCTGCGGTTCGTCTGATGCCGTCGCCGTGGAGCAGGTCCTTCCCCCAGCCCACGAATGTATTGAGGCGCTCATCGGATAAGCCGAGCAAACGGAGGAAGATACTAACCGCAAAAGGAAAGGCGAAGTCCGTCAAGATGTCGCAGCTTGTGCTCGACGCGGAAATCTTGGAAATCAACGCAATCGCCCGATCACGGACCGCCGGTTCAAGCTCCATTATCCGCCTGGGCGAAAGCAGCGGATTGAGAAGTGAGCGAAACACGCTGTGAGCCGGGGGGTCGAGTTCAAGCGGGATCAGCGGCCAGTTTTCGCCAAGCGCCGAGGCGAAAAGGCTCCGATGGCTGGAAAAGGTTCCGGTGTCCTGCAGCAATTTGCGTTGGTCCTGAGCGCGAACGATGACCCAGGTACCTCGGCCATCGCGCGTATTGCAGGGAGAATAAAAGATTCTCGGTCCATTATGGAGGCAAGCGACAGCTGCGTGCGGATCCCCATTTGGCATGCGCTCCATGCCGGGCGACGTGAACAGGCTGAAGTCCTTCACCATTTCGGGAGGGACATGTTCTGGAACCCTAATGGTAGCCACTGCTTTTCTCCTGTCATCAAAGCCCCTTCGCCGAGAACGAATTCTCCTCGGAGAGGGAGCGAGCAAAATCGTTGAGCGCCAGATTTCCAATCTCAGCAGCGCGAGGCGCCAATGACATGCGATGCAGCGATCAGATCGCCGTGCGGCTTGAAATCCACGCTGCTTTGTTGGCCGAAGTCGAAATTTCTTGGATGCCTCGCCCGCCCTTCCGGTCGACATCGGATTTTCACGGGTACCTCTCTTCCGGTAAATGCGTTCTGAGCACAGATGCATTTTGATTTCCTCCGCTCCATGGCGGTCACCAAAGAAACCGGCCGACAGTCCTTGCCGCCCCGCAAGAAGAACTTCAAAGTTCATGCCAATTTGATTGATTTGGCCGGAAAGAAATTTTTCAATTGCCTTTCAGCGCTTTGGCTCAAGGCAGAACAAAGATTGGCTGATCAAGGCCGTGTCGCGTATCTAACAAAACCCGACATCAGGTGCCGGATGCCATCTATTCAGGTGCGACTTTTTTCCAGCCACCACAGCCGGGGGCCAGAGACAGCGCGACGAGTAACGAATGTCCTGATGTACTGCGATGCAGTGGGATAGCTTGAGGGTGGGTAGCTTTGAATTGTTGCATCGAGCTAGCGGCGGAATTCCGGGAACAGCTCGAAGCGTGCTACTCCTTTGTCCTGAATGTCAGTTCTACCAGCCCGACGACACCACCCTAAGAGTCGGCGGCAATCTGCCGATTGGGTGTTGCCTGACAGCAATGGATATGGTGGCCTACCGTCCGCCGAGACGGAAGGCGATGGCCGCAGAAAGCCCGCTCAAGCGGCCGGCCGAAAATGCCGTCCGAAACAAATCCACAAAACTGCCCTGCCTGGCACGGCAAGAGCGTGGGTACGGAGATTTGATCTGGATCAAATCGCAATCCCGATGAAATTGATAGCCATCAAAGACGCGCTGGAAGAAATAGGGATAGCCGAAGTCGCAACGGCCGCGTGGTCGTCTCGGGCATGTCCGGCATAGGCGGTTTTCGAAGGGATCAGGACATGGACGTCGCACGCAGTGAGGTTCTCGTGATTAGCACTTCCGTCGCTTGCCGTTCCTGCCAGGCGCGGCACGGCGTCGTTTGCGGCGCCTTGTCGGCTGGCCAGCTTAGCGAACTTGGCCGCCACTCGCTGCGCCGCAAGGTCGACGCAGGCTGCGAGATCATTGCACAAGGATCGGAAAACTCTTTCTATTCGAACATCACGCGCGGCGTGGTGAAGCTCTGCAAGGTGATGTCGGACGGGCGCCAGCAGATCGTTGGCCTGCAATTCGCCCCCGATTTCGTCGGCCGCCCCTTCGTGCGCGAAAGCACGCTGTCGGCCGAGGCCGCGACCGATGCGGAGATCTGCGTGTTCCCCCGCAATTTGCTCGAACGCATGATATTGGAGACTAGGGAATTGCAGCGTAGCCTGCACGCTCAGGCGCTGAACGAGCTGGATGCCGCGCGCGAATGGATGCTGACGCTCGGCCGGCGGACCGCCGAGGAGAAGGTCGCAAGCCTGCTCCACCTCATTGCCGCCCACGCCGAGACGGCGACGAGCACTGCCTTCGATCTGCCGCTATCGCGTGCCGAGATTGCCGACTTTCTCGGGCTGACGATCGAAACCGTCAGCCGCCAGTTGACCCGGCTTCGCAAAGAGGGCGTCATCCGCATCGAGAACATCCGGCATATCACCGTGCCCGACATGGATGCGCTCGCAAAGAAAATCAGCGGGTAATTACCACCCGCGTATTGGAAAGGCCAGCCTGGCGCGCCAGCGTAAAAAACTAGGCGGCATTGTCGGGATGCAGACGGACGTGCCGGGCGCTACCACATCGAGCATTCCGGGCGAGAAAACTTCTAGTCCCGGAGCCGCCGGCTTGCAGCTCGGGATAGCCGCCGGGCAGGTGGGTGGCGTCGCCATCGGCGCCGGGCGCCCAGCACGTCGCCAGCGAGCTGAGCGGTGAGTGGTGAATGGAACAAAATATCAGCTCCGCGGCGACGTCAGCCGAGCAACAAATGCTCGTAGGCCAAAGGCTACATAGCGCGACCCGGGTGCCGGTCGGCATCAGCCGATCGATATTGGCGGCTGCGAGCTCTTCACGCCCCCAACCTGCGGATATCCGCCATCGTCGTCTTCTGTGACGAAATTATCGGAGCCGTTTGCGTTTCACCATTTTTCGATGCGCGGTCCGAGCCTGGCGCTCCCTTTTTGTCGGACCTCAAACTTTCTTGTGCAGTTTCAAACAAGAAAACGTGCGCGGGTAGACATACGCACGAGCAGAACCTCAAACCCCGTGACCCGCGCCTTCCCGCCGCGACCGGACTGGCGGGCAGTATGCTAAGGTTCTAAAAGGCGGCAGAGAAACCTTGATCGAGATGCGGTCGGAAGTAGCCGAAACAGCGCCCGGCCGTCAGCGCGGCACAACGGCTTCACAATTCGCTCGCCCGCACGAGCAGCGCACGAGTGCGGCGACGAAGGCCCTGTGCTGACCGCAAGTCCATCTCCTTCAGGCCAAATGGCATGACGCTTGCTTGCCCTGGCGTGTGGGCCGAGGTCGGATTCGTGTTAGCCGTGACTGAGAGGCCGCAAATAAATTTTCCTAGAGGAGCTTCATTGATGACCATGGAAAAGCAGGTCCCTATTGTCACCTTTCGCACGCGGGTTCGCGACGAGTCTATATCCGGTCCCAACCCCTACCGCTGGGAAGACAAGACGACCGACGACTATTTCAGCGGTAAGCGGGTAATCCTTTTTTCGCTGCCGGGCGCCTTCACGCCAATCTGCTCCACCTTCCAACTGCCTGATTTCGAGAGTCTTTATGTCGAGTTTAAGAAGAATGGCATTGACGACATCTACTGTCTCTCCGTCAACGATGCCTTCGTCATGAATGCTTGGGGCAAGTCTCAGGGGTTGAAAAATGTCAAGCTTATCCCGGACGGTTCGGGAGAATTCACTCGAAAAATGGGTATGCTCGTCGCCAAGGACAATCTCGGTTTCGGTCTGCGCTCCTGGCGCTACGCTGCCGTGATCAATAATGGCGTCGTGGAGGGGTGGTTCGAGGAAGAAGGCTTTGGCGACAACTGCGCGACCGATCCGTATGGCGTTTCTTCGCCGCAAAACATTTTGAAATGCCTTAAGGCCCCAGCCTTCGTATGAGCATTGAAGCCAACGACCAGCAGCTACGACTTGTCGTGCACACCTGCGCCGAATGATAGGAGTTTTGCTCGAACCATGAAGTCCTTTACAAGCCTTCATCAGCGTCAGCAGCAATCGCTGGTTATTACGCCCCAGCTCATCGCGTCTATTCGCTTGCTGCAGCTGGCGCACACCGAACTGAATCAGTTCGTGGAACAGGAAATCGAGAAGAACCCATTTCTCGACCTGGCGTCGAATGACGGCGGGGCTTCTGGCGTATCGCCAACTGCGGCGGATGATCCAAATATCAGCGCACGCGAAGACCACGTTGATGGACCGGCCAGGACGGACATGCCTGAGCTGTCTAGTCCCTGGAAATCAATCCGTGAC
Organism: Rhizobium sp. N122; assembly: GCF_002211295.1. Taxonomy (NCBI): domain Bacteria; kingdom Pseudomonadati; phylum Pseudomonadota; class Alphaproteobacteria; order Hyphomicrobiales; family Rhizobiaceae; genus Rhizobium; species Rhizobium sp. N122. The sequence goes on from NZ_LOKU01000039.1 coordinate 11,512, forward strand.
ACAGGCAACCTTTCGCCGGGGGAAAGGCCTTCCCTGGATGAGTTCGCCGCGTCAACTGAGACATTGCACGAACATGTCGCCCATCAGATCGCCCTCACTGCCTTCACACCCCAGGAGCGGCTGATTGCTGGCGCGCTTGCCGACCATCTGGATGACACTGGGTATCTGCAAGTGAACCTTCAGGAGCTAGCAGAGAGGCTAAATAGCCCTGAGGCTGGAGTGAAGCGGGTTCTTGAGGCTTTGCAGCTATTTGACCCGCCGGGCATATTTGCGCGAAGTCTGGGCGAATGCCTCGAGATTCAGTTGCGCCAACGAGACCGGTTCGACCCGGCCATGGCAGCTCTGGTCGCAAATCTCGAGTTGCTTGCGCGACGCGATTTTCGAGCACTGAAGCGACGTTGCCGGGTCGATGAAGACGACCTTCTCGATATGTTGAACGAAATTCGTGCACTTGACCCAAAGCCTGGAAACCAGTTCCAGTCCGCAAGGTCGGAATCCATCATACCCGACGTCTTCGTCCTACCCTCGCCGGGAGGCGGATGGCACGTCGAGCTTAATCGGGAGATTTTGCCCAAGGTACTGATCAACCAAACCTATTTTGCGCAAGTTACTCGCCTAACCGCCCAAAGCTCGAAAGATCAGTCATTCCTCAACGAATGCTTCCAGAGCGCGAGCTGGTTGGTTCGGAGTCTCGATCAGCGCGCCACGACGATCCTTAAGGTGGCGACCGAAATCGTGCGCCACCAGGATGTCTTTTTGGAAGATGGCATTGCTCATCTTCGCCCTCTCAATCTTAAGACCATCGCTGACGCGATCGACATGCACGAGTCCACTGTAAGTCGGGTAACGTCGAACAAATACATTCTCACGCCCCGCGGCGTGTTCGAGCTCAAGTATTTTTTCACCGTCGCGATCCCGTCCTCACAAGGCGGTGACGCGCACTCTGCCGAAGCTGTGCGCCATCAGATAAGGGCACTTATTGCCGCAGAGACGCTCCATGATGTGCTGTCCGACGACGGCATCGTTGCCAAGCTCAAGGAAACAGGCGTCGACATTGCTCGCCGCACAGTCGCCAAATATCGCGAGGCGATGAACATCCCCTCGTCCGCGCAACGCCGGCGGGAGAAACGGTTTGTACTGGCGGCCGCGGAGGGATAAGTCCTTTGTACCGTAGGTGATGCCCTTTTCCCAAAAACCGCGGAACTGAGGCACATGTGACATTGTGCTTAGTCCTCTCCATGGAGGATCGACTTCATATGGGCTGGCGACCGCAGCCTCGTCACGGGAGCTTCAAAAGTTGTTCCGGCCGCTTAAGCTGACGTTCCAGAAAAGATTAGATGTCTGTTCCATAGCCCAAGCGCTTAGGGGCTAAGCGGTTAATCACGAAACTCGTGCAGAATTTTTATGTCGCGCAAGCGACAAATCTAGAAGCAGTTGTCGCCTCCCATTCATTTTCGCCGAACCGCTGGGATTTCGGTGCGGCGGCAACGAGAGCCTCAACCGAAAATGATAGACGGAGATACGCGGGCAGACGTTCTGGAGTTGGCGCGCTTTCGAGATCTCCGATGTTCGACGACGCAGGAATACAACACGCGGGCTGATCGAACTCTTGGCCTTCCTCACCGCTTGGCACGACGCATGCACGGTAATCCGAAAATGCGCCATCGAACAAAAAGGAATCATCCCATGATCAAGCTCACAGAGAATGCCGCCGCAATCATGAACGTAACGCTTTCCCGAGCCGAGCAGGCGGAAGGCTTTCGCATCGCGGTCGAGGCAGGTGGATGCGCCGGCTACAAATACCTGGTGGGGCTAGAAAGCGTCCAGGGCCAGGGCGACGCGGTGATCGAAACAAATGGGGTCAAGGTGTTCGTTGACGCAGACTCCCAAGCACACATCAACGGCATGACGATCGACTTCGTGACGGGACCAGAAACCTCCGGTTTTGTCTTCGACAATCCCAATGCGCACCAGAACTGCACTTGCGGCAAATCCTTCGGCTGATCACCGAGAAAGCGAGAGAGCCATGCGGAATTATTGCGAAAAGGTCATGGTTTCCTTTTTCAATCCGAAGAACGACGGCGTGCAGGAAAATCCCCTCAGCGAGACCGGGGCAGTTTCCTACGGTAGAGGGCCTGAATTGATAATTGGAGTCGATCCAACGGTGGAAGCGTTTCTGGTGACGCCGTCGTCCTTGCGTTCCAACCCAGCGACCGCCTTCTCGCCAGCGCTGGCCGAACTCGTAACCCTAAAGCCCGCCGAAGCGCCTCAAACCGTCCGTCAGGAGACAGCAGGCTTTTTAAGCGGTTTGCTGCCGGAGAAAAAGGTCTGCTCATCAACGGATTATCCTGAGGCAGCAAAATTTTTTGGCGGGCATCCGGGCCAGGATTCCAAAGGAGACGCCCCCTCTGCAAGCAGTTCCGCGCCGAGGAAAGGTGAGCGAAGACGCGTGCGTGTCAAGAGGCTTGATTTCATGACCAAGTCGCTCACTTCGCTAGATCTGGCAGTAGACGGACGACACTCGTTCAAGCCGTCGAAGACGTGTCAGCGGTTTATACAGTACTGGTCGTCGAAAGCCTCGTTCCGGCAGAGGAGGACGATCAGACCGTCACAACAGAAATCTGAGGCCTGGAGAAATTGGCAGGGTCGAAATCGATGTTGTAGCCGGCAATCGCGTAGGACAGGGTCTAAAAATCGCCGCAGCCTGCAACAGTTCAGTTCTCAGCGACAAGCTAAGCTGGCGACCCATCTAGTTAAGCAGCCGCGGCGAATCCAACCGTTGGAAAAGGCGCGAGCGCACAACGTTCTTCCCTTCCTACTGATGGCGGCTATGCGACGTTATCGATGCCAACAAGATCGCGTGACGCGCCATCGCACGACTCCACCCCGCGCTGCTTGCCCGAGGCTAGCAAACAACAGCATGTGCAAGACGCCGCAGCATTGTCACCGCTTCCCCTCAGTCGAGATCCACCCATGAGAGCGATCTATCTCGACAATAATGCAACGACCAGAGTCGATCCTGAAGTGGTTGAAGCCATGCTGCCGTTCTTTGCGGATCAGTTTGGAAACCCTTCGTCGACGCACGCTTTTGGCTCCTCCATCCGCGAGGCGGTGAGGAAGGCGCGCCGGCAATTGCAAGCGCTGATCGGCGCCGAGTTCGATCATGAGATCGTGTTCACCTCGGGGGGGACGGAAAGCGACAATGCGGCGATCCTTTCGGCGCTGGAGGTGATGCCTGAGCGCACAGAGATCGTGACTTCCGCAGTTGAGCATTCAGCGGTGCTGACACTCTGCGGCCATCTGGAGAAGACGCGCGGCATTAAGGTACACAGGATCCCAGTGGATCGACATGGACGTCTCGATCTTGACGCCTATGAGACCGCCCTCACTCATCGTGTAGCGATTGCTTCGATCATGTGGGCGAACAACGAGACGGGAACCATTTTCCCGGTCGCTAAGCTTGCCGAGATGGCCAAGAGAATCGGTGCACTTTTCCACACCGACGCGGTCCAGGCGGTCGGCAAGGTTCCAATGGACCTCCAACCTACTGCAATCGACATGCTTTCGTTGTCCGGACACAAATTCCATGGACCAAAAGGCATCGGTGCACTCTATCTTAGGCGGGGCTTATCTTTCTCCTCACTGATCAAGGGAGGTCATCAGGAGCGCGACCGACGCGCAGGGACAGAAAATACGGCCGGGATTGTCGGTTTAGGCAAGGCTGCCGAACTCGCCCTGAAATCAATAGACGACGAGAGGACCCGATTAAAGTCGCTCCGAGATCGATTGGAGAACGGCATTGTCCAGCGTGTTCCAGGCGCCTTCGTAACCGGCGATAGGCTTAAGAGGTTGCCGAACACGGCGAACATCGCCTTTCAACGTGTCGAAGGAGACAGTATGCTCCTTCTTCTCAACCGCTATGGCATCGCCTGCTCTTCCGGCTCTGCTTGCTCCTCCGGTTCGCTGGAGCCGAGCCATGTCTTGAGGGCAATGGATATCCCTCATGCTATGGCGCACGGAACAATCCGCTTCTCGTTCTCGCGCGATAACTGTGACGAGGATGTCGACCGGGTGCTCGAAGTTTTACCGGGCATCGTTGAAAGGCTCCGGAGCCAATCCCGTTCCGGCCACGTGGCCGACACGAGCAGCCGGGTTCGTTCAGGGGAGTAGGAGCAGGCACGCTCATGAAACGGCAATTCCTTTTCACCGATACGACCTGCATGACGGCACCGGCATCGTATGAACGATCAGGTAAAAGCCGGGGCTCTCAGTCACATAGATCGCCGGTTCACCGCCCATGCGTGTTCATGGAGGGGGCCCAGCGCCATATCATCTTAATCAATCTCTCGACACCATCGGTGGATCGCATCCGACCACCAGCCTATGCCGACTCCAGTTGCAACGCGACTGCCTTGCGCCTAGCCGCGTCGAACCACGCATTCCGTACGTTGCAGCTTAAGCTACGGGAGAACGATCTCGCGATCACCGCTCACGACCAGGGGGAATCTTATGTGCCGTTGCTCCGCTGACAGCAGTCCCGTCGATGTCAAAGACATCCTCAATCGGCTGAAATCTCTCTCGGCTGCGGAGGAGTTCTTCGCAGCCCTAGGGGTCCCCTATGACCCGAAGGTTCTCGATGTCTCACGACTCCATATCATGAAGCGTATGGGCCAATACCTCGCGGCAGAGGACTTCTCCCATCTCCCAGACCGGGTAATCGCTGCTCGTGCCCGTGCCATACTGGAAAGGGCCTACTGTGATTTCGCGACCTCCGCGCCGCTCTCGCACCGGGTCTTCAAGGTGCTCAAGGACCACAATCCGAACAGACCTGTCACACCCGGCCGCACCGTTGTCCCGTTAGACTCTTTCCTGAAGCCGTTCGAAAAGAAATGAGCACGGTTGCGACACGACAATGTCGGGAAGCTTACAATTCAGTCATATGCTAGCAACGTCGGAATCGAAGCCATTTCAATGTGATAGAGAACGCCAAACGGTTGGCACGAATGATGCACGCAAGCATGTGTACTGACAAGCCCGCCACCCATAGAGGGAGGGAGTAAGAAACCGCCATGCACATAGTTATCTGTATCAAACAGGTACCGGACTCCGCACAAATACGAGTGCATCCGGTGACGAACACAATCATGCGTCAGGGGGTGCCAACCATCATCAACCCCTATGATCTGTTCGCCTTTGAAGAGGCGCTCCAGTTGCGCGACCGCCATGGCGGCGAGGTGACCGTGCTCACCATGGGGCCGCCCATGGCAGAGGACGCGTTGCGCAAGGCGCTCACCTACGGCGCCGACCGCGCCGTACTCTTGACCGACCGTCATTTTGCCGGCTCCGACACTCTGGCGACCTCGTTTGCTCTTTCGCGAGCCATCGCGAAGATCGGAGAGGCCTTCGGTACGCCCGATATCGTCTTTACGGGCAAACAGACCATCGACGGCGATACCGCCCAGGTTGGGCCTGGCATCGCCAAGCGCCTCGACCTCCTGCAGCTCACCTACGTTGCCAAAATCGTCTCTGTCGACATCAATGGGCGCGAGATTACGGTGGAGCGCCGCTCGGAAGGGGGCACGCAGACGCTAATGAGCAAGCTCCCTTGCCTAATTACAATGCTCGAAGGCACAAACGAAATCCGCCGCGGCTCGCTCGATGACGCGCTACGGGCCGCGCGCAGCCAGATCGTGAAGTGGAATGCGGCCGACGCTGGCATAGAGGACCTCACCAAGTGCGGCCTGCGTGGCTCGCCAACCGTCGTTAAGAGGGTCTTTGCCCCTCCTGAGCGGGCGGAAAAGGCGGAGCAGATCGACACCGCGGAAAAAACACCGCGCGATCTCGCGGAGGAGTTGATCGCTGGGATCTTTTTGCGCCAGCCGGCGCTCGAAAGCGAACTCGCCTTTGACGGCGAATGAAGGCAAGGAGCGACGATGTTGAGCACGAATCGAGAGAGCCCTCCTCCAGCCGCTGGCCGTGCCGCCATGAAGAAAGAGCTGCCCGATCAGTTTAAGGACCATCGGCACGTTTGGGTCTTCATCGAGCTGGAGCGCGATCAGGTGCATTCCGTCTCCTTCGAGCTGCTCGGCGAAGGCCGCAAGCTCGCCGACAAGCTGGGCGTCCAGCTTGCCGGCGTCGTTCTCGGACCACCGGGAGAGGCCACGTGGTTTGCCATCGCCGAGGCTTTTGCTTATGGCGCCGACCTGGCCTACATCGTCGAGGCCCCACTGCTCGCCGACTACCGAAATGAGCCTTTCACCAAAGCATTGACGGATCTGGTTACTAACTACAAACCGGAAATCCTTCTTTTAGGGGCAACGACGCTCGGGCGCGACCTTGCCGGTTCCGTGGCGACGACCTTGTTGACAGGGCTCACGGCGGATTGCACTGAACTTGATGTGGATGCGGACGGCTCGCTTGCGGCGACCCGGCCGACTTTCGGCGGCTCCTTGCTTTGCACGATCTACACGCTCAACTGCCGGCCGCAGATGGCAACGGTCCGGCCGAGGGTCATGGCCATGCCTCCGCGCGGGAATAATAAGATCGGACGCGTCATTCAACACAAAGTGTCGATGATCGAGGAAGAGATCGTCACTAAGGTCCTCGGTTTCTTGTCCGATGGCCAGTCGGCGACGGCGAATCTCGCCTATGCGGACGTCGTGGTTGCTGGAGGCCTCGGTCTTGGCGCGGTGGAGAACGTGAAGCTTATGAAGAAACTCGCGCGGACGATCGGGGCCGATTATGGCTGTTCGCGCCCCCTCGTCCAAAAGGGCTGGATGCCTGCTGATCGGCAGATCGGCCAAACTGGCAAAACTATCCGGCCGAAGCTTTACATAGCAGCCGGCATTTCCGGCGCCATCCAGCATCGCGTTGGCGTCGAGGGAGCTGATCTTATTTTAGCCATCAACACCGATCCTAACGCGCCGATTTTTGATTTCGCCCACCTCGGCGTCGTCACCGATGCGATCCGTTTACTGCCGTCATTAACGGAACTCTTCACCCATCGACTGTCGCCGCACAGTCGCGATAAGCTTGCAAACTGAGGGCGCCCCATGACTGAGGAAAACTTCGACGCCATAGTTATCGGGGCCGGCATGGCCGGAAACGCAGCTGCTTACACGATGTCGAACCGCGGCATGAAGGTGCTGCAGTTGGAGCGTGGCGAGTATCCGGGCTCCAAGAATGTGCAGGGCGCCATCATGTACGCGGACATGCTGGAGAAAATCCTGCCGGATTTCCGGGATGATGCGCCTCTGGAGCGGCACTTAGTCGAGCAGCGCTTCTGGATGATGGACGACTCGTCCCACATCGGTATGCAATACCGGTCGGACGACTTCAACGAGTCGAGACACAATCGCTACACGGTCATTCGCGCCCAATTCGACAAATGGTTTTCACGCAAGGTGCGCGAGGCCGGAGCGACGCTTCTATGCGAGACGACCGTGACGGAACTCGTTCGTGATCCAAAGGGCAAGGTGATTGGCGTTCGCACCGACCGCGCCGGCGACGTGATTCTTGCTGACGTGGTCGTTCTCGCAGAAGGCGTCAATGGGCTGCTCGGCACGCGTGCTGGATTGCGTGACACGCCAAAACCGGAAACTGTCGCGCTCGCCGTCAAGGAAATGCATTTCCTGGCCGAAGAGGTAATTGACCAGCGGTTCGGCCTCAAGGCCAATGAAGGCTGCGTCATCGAGGCAGTTGGCACGATCTCTCGCAACATGGCCGGGCTTGCCTTCCTCTACACCAACAAAGAATCGATCTCGATCGGCATTGGCTGCCTTGTCTCCGAATTCGCGGCAACAATGGAAAGTCCTTATGATCTGCTCGAAAAATTCAAAAGCCATCCGTCGGTAAAGCCGCTGATCGCAGGAGCGGAAGTCAAGGAATATGCGGCGCATCTCATTCCAGAAGGTGGTTACAAGGCAATTCCGCAGCTTTTTGGTGACGGCTGGGTCGTCGTCGGCGACGCGGCACAACTTAATAATGCGGTGCACCGCGAGGGGTCCAACCTCGCCATGACGTCGGGGCGCATCGCCGGCGAAGCAATCGTCCAGATCAAGAATCGCAAAAAGCCGATGGTCAAGGAGAACCTCTCCCTTTACAAGTCGATGCTTGAAAAGTCGTTCGTTATCAAAGACTTGCGGAAATACAAGGACATGCCTGCCCTGCTGCACACCAATTCCCGCAATTTCTTCACGACTTATCCAAGGTTGCTGTCGCAGGCCGCACAGAACTTTGTGCGAGTCGATGGCACCCCGAAGATCGACAAGGAACGGGCGACCACGGGCACCTTCATCAAGGCACGCTCCCGCTGGGGGCTGTTTGGTGACGCGGTTCGCTTGGCGCGCGCGTGGCGATAAAGGAGAGATGAGATGACGGTTGCAGTGACGAACATACGCGTAGAGGACAAGCTTTACCAAAATCGATACGTGGTCGATGCCGGACGCCCGCATATTAGGGTGCGTCCACACGATTGGCCAAGCGTAAATCTGTATGCCCTCACAAGTGTCTGTCCGGCCAAGTGCTACGAATTGAATGACCAGGGCCAAGTGGAGGTTATCGCCGACGGGTGCATGGAGTGCGGCACGTGCCGCGTACTATGCGAGGCAAGTGGAGATATCGAGTGGAACTATCCGAGAGGCGGTTTCGGCGTTCTCTTCAAGTTCGGATAAAGGTTTGCAACTCCACGATTCAGAACCAACTTGGGTTTGCAGACGGGCGCATCGGAAACTTGCAGAGGTGCGCGTTGCAGATTGGCATTAGAAATTACTATATATACATGCAAGCAAGGGTTATAAGAAACGTTAGACAACCCAAGGCCATATAATGACCCACATGCCCGCCCGACCGGTCGATGGAGCGGAACCCCTATCTGCGCTACCTGCTGGACCTATGCGCCAAGCGGGCACGCAGCGCAGCGGAATCTACGAGATATCAAAGGTACTGACTGCCCCCGCCCGGCTAGAGATTACGCTTGCCAACGTCGTGAACGTCCTCTCTTCCTTTCTGCAGATTCGATGCGGAGCAATCGTTGTTCTAGACGCTGAAGGTCAGCCCGAGATTGCTGCAACTGGCGACATCCCTTCATCCTCTCAATCAGCCGCTCGAGGCGTTATACCTAAGGCCGTAATCGACCATATCGCGACGACCGGTATGCCCCTAATCGTAAAGGATGTCAGCAAGTCCGAATTATTTCAGGCTGAGCCGCAACCGCCTTGGAGCAGCGGCACCGTCCCAATTTCTTTTATTGGCGTTCCGGTAAAAGCCGATAATAAAATACTTGGCACAATATCGATCGATCGCGTCAGGAACGACGCCGCCCCCTTCCCCGCCGACGAGGACGTTCGCTTTCTGACCATGGTCGCCAATCTGGTCAGTCGGACGATCAGGCTTCATCGTTTCCTGAACCTGGAGGGTCGGCGACCTATCGGCGAACAAGAGAGACCGGAGAAGCCGATCATCGCGCAAAGGGGCGCGCCGGGCCGACATCCACCCGTCAAAATCGACGGGATTATCGGGGATAGCCCGGCTCTCCAGCAGGTGGTTGAAACCGTCTCGGTGGTGGCGAGGACGAATTCCACCGTGCTTCTGCGGGGCGAAAGCGGCACCGGCAAGGAATTTTTTGCACAGGCGATCCATGAACTTTCCCCTCGTAAAAACAAGCCGTTCGTCAAATTGAACTGCGCCGCGCTGCCCGAAGGCGTCCTGGAATCGGAGCTGTTTGGGCATGAAAAAGGGGCTTTCACCGGGGCCATCGCGCAGCGCGCCGGACGCTTCGAACTGGCAAATGGCGGAACGCTTCTGCTTGACGAGATTGGCGAGATTTCGCCCGCCTTTCAAGCCAAACTGCTGCGCGTCCTGCAGGAAGGCGAACTGGAGAGGGTGGGCGGAACCAAGACGCTTGCGGTCGACGTCCGGCTCATATGCGCCACGAATAAGAACCTCGAGATGGCTGTTGCAAACGCCGAATTCAGGGCCGACCTGTATTACCGCATCAGCGTAGTTCCAATTGTCCTGCCGCCGCTTCGAGAGCGACCCGGCGATATTCCACGCCTTGCGAACGCTCTTCTTGACCGATTCAACAAGGAGAACCAACGCGAGCTGACGTTTTCGTCGTCGGCGATCGAGGTGATGTCGCAATGCTATTTCCCAGGTAACGTCCGGGAACTCGAAAACTGCGTGCGAAGGACTGCCACCCTTGCGCGTTCAAGCTCGATCGTTTCGTCTGATTTTGCCTGCAAGAACAGTCAGTGCCTTTCGTCGCTCCTCTGGAAAACCGACGGGTCGCCCGGCGGCATCACCGTCGATGGGCATGCCCGGAGCAATGTGATGCCGACTTCATCGCCGCGCTCGGGCGGGAGCATCGGTGCGTCGGACGAGGTATCTTCTGTCAAGGCTTGTGATCCGCACGGTTCCGGTTGTCCCGCAATGGAGTCGCGCCTCACGCAACGGGACCGGTTGATCGAGGCGATGGAAAAGGCCGGATGGGTTCAGGCCAAAGCGGCTCGTATTCTCGGCCTTACGCCTCGTCAGGTCGGCTATGCTCTACGCCAGCATCGCATCGAGGTGAAAAAGCTTTAAGCGCCTGGGTGATGTTGGACCTTCTCGATCTCCAATGCCTGGTTTGGTGGCTTACGGACAACTCTTTTGTCGACTGTCGGAAGCTTGACAAGTCTGTGTCCGAACACGGTCGGAATCGGGCAATAAATGCAAATTCTTAAAGCAAATCCCGTCCTTGGGATGGCATGGCTTTTGCGTTTTGAAAGGCGACGTCAACTAGCAACGGAGCACTCAATGTCCGCACCGATGATTTCGCTTGAAAGTGCGACCAGCACGACATCCTTGGATCAATTGCTGGCGACCGCGAAACCGAGTGGCTGCACATCCTCGTCATGTGGCGTGTCCACAAAACCGGCCGACGTGGACCAGGCTATCTGGGCGAAGATCAAAAACCACCCCTGCTATTCAGAAGAGGCTCACCATTATTTCGCGCGCATGCATGTCGCGGTCGCACCAGCCTGCAATATCCAGTGCAACTATTGCAATCGTAAATATGACTGCGCCAACGAAAGCCGCCCTGGGGTCGTCTCGGAAAAGTTGACGCCAGACCAGGCGCTGCGCAAGGTCATTGCCGTCGCCAACGAAGTGCCGCAGCTTTCCGTGCTGGGTGTCGCCGGACCGGGCGATGCCTGTTACGACTGGAAGAAGACAAAGGAAACGTTCGAACGAGTTGCGGGGGAGATCGACGACATCAAGCTGTGCATCTCCACCAACGGGCTTGCGCTGCCGGATCACGTCGCCGAACTTGTCGACATGAATGTCGACCACGTGACAATTACGATCAACATGGTTGACCCTGAAATCGGCGCAAAGATCTATCCCTGGATCTTTTACCGCAACCGTCGTTACACCGGCATCGAAGCTGCGAGAATTCTGCACGAGCGGCAAATGGTGGGCCTGGAGATGCTGACCGCGTGCGGCATCATCACCAAAGTCAATTCGGTGATGATTCCTGGTGTCAACGACGAACACCTGGTCGAGGTAAATAAATGGGTCAAGGAGCGGGGGGCGTTCCTGCACAACGTCATGCCGCTTATTTCCGATCCGGCCCATGGCACCTACTACGGCTTGACCGGACAGCGCGGCCCGCGGGCGCTCGAATTGAAGGCGCTCCAGGATCGTCTCGAAGGCGGCGCAAAGCTAATGCGCCATTGCCGGCAGTGTAGGGCCGATGCCGTCGGCCTGCTTGGGGATGATCGGGGCCAGGAGTTCGCACTCGACCAGCTTCCCGGAGAGATCACCTATGACGCCCGTAAGCGCGAGGCCTATCGGGAAGTGATCGCCCGCGAACGCGGCGATCACGCGACCGCCAAGAGCGAGGCAATCGAGACAGTCAAAGCAGCCGGCGATGGGTCCCTCCACGTCGCGGTCGCGACAAAGGGTGGCGGTCGCATCAACGAGCACTTCGGCCATGCGAAGGAGTTCCAAGTATACGAAGCTTCGTCGAGAGGCATCACCTACGTCGGGCATCGCAAGATCGAACAGTATTGCCTCGGAGGCAGGGGCGAGGAAGCCACCCTCGACGGCATCATAACTGCGCTGGTCGGTATTGACGTCGTGCTATGCGCCAAGATCGGGGAGTGCCCTAAGACTAAGCTCATGGAGGCCGGGATTCGGGCAACGGATGCTTATTGCTATGACTACATCGAGACCGCCATCGGCACCCTCTACGCCGCCAAGTTTGGCGTCGAACCACAAGCGGCGACGGCGTGAGCGCTCTTAATCCAACATCTTCAGGAGTTTAAAAATGGCCTTCAGGATCATAGCGTCCCAATGCACCCAGTGCGGTGCCTGCGAGTTCGAATGCCCCTCCGGTGCGATCAGGTTCAAAGGTGAGATCTACGTTATCGACCCGGAAAAATGCACCGAATGCAAGGGTACCTTCGAAACGCAGCAATGCGCGGAGGTTTGCCCCGTGCCGAAGACCTGCGTCCCCGCCGCACCTGCGATTTGACCTTCAGCATGGTCGGGGCTCCTGCGGAGAAGCCTTCAATGATATCCTGCAAGGAGGAATGCCCATGGGCCTTGGACGTGAACAGGAGGTCGAAATCCACAGGCCTCCACGATTTACACCCGGCGAGCGGGTGCGGGCCAGACTTCACGTAAAGAATGACGGCACCTATGCTGGCAAAAAAATTGGCGAAAATTTGGTGCGGAAGGGCGACGAAGGCTATGTGCGCGACATCGGCACCTTTCTCCAGCAGTTTTACATCTATGCCGTCGAATGGGTCGAACGTGGCACTATCGTCGGCATGCGTGCCCGTGAACTGACGAGTCTAGACAACGCCGCTGCTTGCGGCGCTGCTGAAATCGCGGGGCCCCCAACGAAGGAATAGCGACATGAAGATAATGATTCGGAGAACGAGCGCCGGCTTGTCGGCTTACGTACCAAAGAAAGATCTCGAAGAGCCGATCGTAGATGTCGAGGCTGATGACATGTGGGGCGGCACGATCACTCTCAGGAACGGCTGGAGACTCGTCTTGCCCAAGCTATCGCGGGATACGCCTCTGCCGATCACCGTCCACGCAAGGAAGATTCCTGACGAGGACTGATGCTGCAAACGAGAGGTAAGAGAAAACAGCATGAATAAAATTTTGACCTCGGACCGTCTCCTGATCATTCGCAACGGTGACGCCGAAAAAAGACTTCGGCTGCTTCAGGAAGCGCTCGCTGCAGATCGGATCGTTCCCTATCTCGGCCCGGATCTCCTTCGGCTGCAATCCACGGAACCACCTGTACCGGACACCCCGGAAGCCGTCTCCGCGGCACTCAACGAACGCACACCTGCCCCTTCCAGGATACGCAGCAATATGTGGTCCGTCGCGCAGTTTATTGAACAGCGACGGCATCGCCGGACGCTTCAGGCCTGGATGGCAGAAATATTTGGAGCACCCGTGGCGCCGACCGCCCTCCACGACTGGCTCGCAACGCTGCCGCTCTCCCTTATCGTCGACGGTTGGTACGACGGGACAATGCGTGCGGCTTTCGCGAAGACCGGTCGAACGGATGTCGTCGAGATTCAGGGCGTCACGCGTGCAAACGGCGGCGGCGACATTTGGACAAAAACTTACGATCTGTCCGGGAGAGACGTCGAATGCGTCTCAGTGCCAAAGACGGTCCTCTATGCGCCGTACGGCAGTGTTATACCAGCTTCGAACTTTCTGGTGTCCGATTCCGATTACGTGGAAGTCCTAACCGAAATCGATATCCAGACGCCAATACCTGGAATGGTGAAAGAACGGCGTATAGATCGCGGTTTTCTTTTCATTGGCTGCCGCTTCAACGATCAGATGCTCCGGATCTACGCTCGACAGATCATCAAGCGCTCTCACGGCCCCCACTTTGCAGTACTTGATGCGGAAGGCCTTACCAAAAACGAGCGCCGTTTCCTTGCAGCAAGCGGAATCACGGTGGTCGACCTGCCGATCGGCGAAGCCGCGGCTCTGCTTGTACCATTTGGTAGCAAGGCGGATGGTGACCATGGCCGCACGGCTTCCGCTTCGAATCTCTGTAGCGGCTAGAGTGCCGCAGATTGAAAACGTTCTGTTTCTGCCAAGTTCGAATGCCATACTGCCCACGTTTGCTGGCGTAGGGGATTGCGGGTGGGATCAATGGCGATGAGCGAGCGTGATCTTTCGCGGATCGAGGTTCTGTCGCAGGTGATCGACGGAAGATCGGCGACGACCGCAGATTACTGTTCGCTCAATGTCAATGCGAAGGACCGATTATGAAGAAACCTAAACCATTCCCAATACAGCGGCAGAGCCGCGGCCGGAATCGCCAGAAATAAGCCTCGCATCGGCCACCGGGTGCTCCACTCGTGCGCCAATAACACGCGTAATCAACGGGATCGAGACGGCACACGCTTTACGGTCTTGCGCTTATTTGTGATCTTTATCCCACAATATGGACTTCGATACTTGGTGTTTCCAAGTGACAAGCAGTGTGGCCAATAATTCTAACCGCCTAGCTCTACGTCTTCATACTTCCAGAGATGATGTCCCTGGCGGCTGAAAGGAACGCGTCCATTTGGGTTCTGGTGCCGATGCTGACGCGGATAAAATTTTCCAAACCGGCATCGGGAAAGACGGCTACAAGTATGTTCTGCCTATCCAAAGACGCTTGCCACCATTTGCCATCTCGTCCGGGTGGCACCCGAGCTAGCAAAAAGTTTGTGTGGGAGGGAATGACAGAAAAGCCCAATTGAGACAAGGCAGTGGTCGTTCTGTGTCTTTCATGTTTAATATATCTGTGGTTCTCGTCGTAGTCGGCGCGGTGCGAAAGGATACTAATGCCCACCGCATGGCCGATCACGTTCATGTTAAAGACATTTTGCAGGTTGCGTAGCCTCCCAATAAGTTCAGGATGACCAAAGCCGAAACCGACGCGAATTCCCGCGGCTGCAAAGCCTTTCGAAAGTGTTCTCAATACTAGAAGGTTTGGATGACGATCGACAAGGCGCAGGGCATCATCGGGTGCAAAGTCGACATACGCTTCATCCACCACTATCAACTGGTCCGATTGCGCGACGAGGCGGTCGATTTCAGCCACCGGAACGAATGTTCCCGTTGGATTGTTCGGATTGGCCAGCAGTATGAATTTTGCATCTTTTGCTGGACCAAGAAGCAGCTGCTCGATTGGCAGAGAATAAGACTCGCCCCATTCGATTTCGAGAAATCTGGCACCCTGCAACTTGGCCAGTTTGCGGTTAAAGGAAAAACCTGGCGATATCATCGCAACGCTATCTCCCGGGTCGAGGAATGCTCTGTAGATGAGCCCAAGCAGCTCCGACGAGCCGTTCCCGGCGACCACCTGATCCTGGGAGAGGCCATACGCGCTGGCGGCTGCGTCGCGCAAGCTCAGATTGTCATCTTCGGGATACAGATAATGCCGTTCGAGGGCCGCCAGCGCACTTTGCATCACCATCATCGGCAACGGAAACGGATTCTCATTCGTGTTTAGTTTAACGCAGTTCGCATCTCGCCCCGGTTGATTGGAGGGTAGCGCATTTAGCTGTCTCGCCATCGGCGAAAGAGCCGAAAGCACGGCTTGCAGCTTTGCATCAGCCATATCTTTTCTCCGTTTCAGTAAGCCGAGTCGTGAGCGCGTGATCGGCTGTCTCCTGTTGAAGCCACATCGGACGTTGGCGCGGCCCGCCTGCGGGCTGCTACGGTCGCCGCGTAGTTAATAGGCCAGGGACCGCCGCGGCCGCTTCAAGCCGCCAATGGTCAAGCCTCCCCACTCTCACACTCATGCGTCACTTGCTCCATTCGCCTTTCGAGGAACTGTTCGATCTCAAACGCCAACGCCGCAGGGTCGTGGCCAACCGTTTCGAGATGTAATTCAGCGCCCTCAGGGATTTCGTACGGCGAGGAAACGCCGGTGAAATTGGCGATCTTGCCGGCGAGCGCCTTCCGATAAAGCCCCTTCGGATCGCGTCGCGCGCATTCCTCAAGCGGCGTGTCGACGAGGATTTCAATAAGCTCCCCTCCTCCATCAGCTCGGCGACCTCGGCAACGCGGCGGATGTTCTCGACGCGATCGGGTTGATTGAAGCCAGTCGCGATTGAGCCCGTGGCGCACGTTGTCGCCGTCGAGGATGTAGGTGTGCTTCCCGTGGGCATGCAGCAGCCGGTCGAGCGCATTGGCGATTGTCGACTTGCCGGAGCCGGAAAGTCCAGTGAACAAAAGGAGGACGGCTGGCTGCTGACTCTTCATCGCCGCGCGCGCCCTTGTCAGCGTCGGTCGCCTGCCAATGCAGGTTGTCGGCGCGCCTTGCCCAGCTTTGGCTGCCACTGAAATTGAAGACCCCGGTCGGCCCTTGGGCTTTGCGAAAGAGCTCGGGAGGATCGACGTGGTCGATGAGTTCCAGCTCGTTTTCCCAGCACAGCTTCCACCGCACCTCAGAACGCATGCAAAGACCTCCTTTGGTATTTCCTGCTGCTGTTTTTGAAGCACGCACTGTGCGATCGAAGCAGTGGCCACCCCGATGCATGTCGGCGCCGTTGCTCGGGTTCGCGCTATAGCCAGTCCGGATCGTCAAATGTTTCGCCGTCACTCGCGTCTGAGATCATTCCTAATGCATCATCACGGGAGATTGGTAAAATGGATTGTATGAATGGAATTATCGATGCTTTGTATGTCGAATATACGGGTTTCTTGGACTTTGACGTGACCTCCCTGGCACTCGCGGCGTAAGACGACCGCGCGTCCCCTCCAGCGGCCGAAAGCAGGGATGCGTTGGACCAGTTGACCCAACTGCGCCCTCCCCGGTTTACCCACCTATGTCCCGGAGTGGCGATGAACGGTCGCCAGCTAGTCCTAACCGCCTGCGCAAAGCTCGCTTCGGCAACCTGCAACGGCGCGAGCGGTTGGTCGCGGTTTCTGATGGAACTTCATCAGGGACGCACGTTCTGTTTATTGAAGCTAGCGATCTACGTCCTATTCGCAATCGTCTGCAGTGGCGCTGGTAGACGCGACTTTCATGGCACGATCGCCGCTATCGCTACCGGTCTCGTCTATGCGGCTTAGTAAGCTGAAAATATCTTGCAAGATCTCTTCATCGAAAGTCCGCAACTTCACGATAGTAGCCAGCAGCAGAACCGCTTTGGTTTCCGTTTCGCCCCAAAGATAAGGTGCCGCCGGGGCGATAATTTCTTCCGGAGTGGCATCCAAAACCTCACACAGATGAATCAGTCGGCTCACGGTCAAGCGGGATACTCCATTTTCGTACCGGCCGTAGACCTGCTTAGTGATGCCAAGCAAGGGCGCCAGTTTCGAGCGCGGGAGTTTTCGCTTATCGCGGGCTTCGCGAAGGCTGATGCTGATCAAGTTTTCGAGTTCGGCGCTAAGTGCAATCCGTCCGTCAAAAGGTTTTCGATAGACCGGCTTGTCTATGCCTGGATCATCGACTTGTTGCAAACCGAGTTCATTAATCCATTGCTTCAATGGTGGTCCTGACATTGCTCCGACTGAGGTAAATGCGCCGAAGCTCTTTATACGGAAAGTGATGTGCTTGGAACCACCAATGTTTCGTTTCGATCTCATTTGGCGCATTTTGGGCCACGCGGACCTCGCCCGATAGCTATCGTTCACCAAAATATATCAGTGATTGCAAGTACATACACATAGATAACACCGAAATCGCTTCACGCAAGGATTATCCACTTGCGCCAAATTGGCTATGACCCTCAGTGATTTTGGTGATAACGGTCGCTTCATTTCCTCGTCTAGCTCCCGGGACGTCGTGTGCGGGCATGGTGGCCTTTTGTCCTGCACGCGGAGCTCTCGGTTCACGGCAAACCAATCACGGCTCCGCGCGCTGGCTGCTCTGGTGTTTGGTTCCGGCATTTGATGGTGCAATATTTTCCTTGGCATGGAGGGAAGCACTATGGGCCAGGTTCTACACGGGAGCGCCACGACGACAGAGGCAATCCGTCGAGCAATAGTGAAGAGAGCCTGAGAACGCTTTCGAAGCGATACGGGATCAACCAGAAAACCGTGGCGAAATGGAAGAAGCGGACATCGTTGGTCGACCTTCCTACAGGCCCAAGGACCCACACTCGACGACCCTTTCCCTCGAAGAAGAGGCCGCTATCGTCGCCTTCCGCCGGCACACGTTGCTGCCGCTCGATGATTGCCTCTACGCTCATCAGCCGTATCCATCCGGCGAAGGCCGCGAGGGCTTATGATTTCGGCTCGTCTGCCATGATGCGTTCGATCTTGTCGCGATCGCATTGCTCGTCGACAAGGAACTGCCGAACACCTCCTTCCCAGGTGCGGATATCGGCGAGGAACTCCTTCAAGCTTTCGATGCCCCGGTCGGTGAAGGTCGTGATGCCCTCTTCGCTGCCGTCATGGGCATGGATCATCTCACCATAGTCGATGTTGTCGGAGTTGCTGGCGACCTCCTGGATGAGTTCGAGGTTCTCGCCAATCAGCGTGGCGACGTAGTTGATCGTGTAGACATGCGTCGGGCGCGCCATCAGGCCGCCATCTGCCGGGCGCTTCCGGCGGGCCAGTTCCACGGCAACAGTTCCGGCAGCCGTGATACGGGAATGCCAGGCATGCGGGCGAGCACGTCCGCCAACCAGGCCTGCGGATCGATATCGTTCATCTTTGCCGTGACGATTAGGGAATACATGAAGGCAGCACGCTCGCCTCCGCGCTGGGAACCGGCGAATAGCCATGCCTTTCTTCCGAGAGCAACGCCGGGCAGGGCTCGTTCGGCGGCATTGTTCGTCAGACACAGTCTGCCGTCGTCGAGGAACCGGGCGAAGGCTTCCCAGCGACCCTCCTTCTCGAACATGTGGTTGATCGCCTTGGCGACGGGGTTGTGCTTCGACATTTGCCCGCGCTGGGCCATGAGCCAATCGTGCAGTTCTTCGACGAGCGGGCGAGCATGTTGCAGCCTCGCTGCGAGCCTATCCTCGGCAGGCATTCCGTTTATGCCGCGCTCGATGTCGAAGAGCGCGTCGATGCGGGCAACGGCCTCAAGCGCGACGGGCGATATCTCGTGGGCAGGTTTGCCCTTGCGCACGTTGCCGGCGATGTCAGCGAGTTCGAAGAATTTGCGCCGCGCGTGGCTCCAGCAAAGTGCGCTGATCACCAGCGCGGGGCGGCGGTCGACACGATAGAGGTCGTTGTAGCCGCCATAGGCATCGGCTTGCAGGGTGCCGTGCCATCCGGCGAGATGCGTGTTGGGGGGGCTTCTCGCGATCGGGAGAGAAGTGGAAGAGTGCGGCGGGAGGCGCGCCGCCCGCGAAAGGGCGGTCATCGCGGACGTAAGTCCAGAGCCTCGCCTGCTTTGTTGCTCCCCTGGCCAGAAGCGGCACGGTGGTGTCGTCACCATGCAGCCGCTCGGCGGCCAGAACATGGGCACGGATCAGGTCATGGATCGGCTGCGGCCGAACTTCTCGAACAGGATCGTCGCCAGCAGGTGCGGTCCTGCCCATTCCCGCGGTGTCGCATGGAAAGGGGCCGGTGGCTGGCTGATCTTCTCGCAGTCCCGGCAGGTGAACTTCTCGCGCACCGTCTGGATCCTTCCACTGGCGCGGAATGATCTCCAGCGTCTCGGTGATGTCTTCGCCCATCTTCACGATGCGGGGCGAGCCGCAGCAGGTGCAGGTCGACGGGGCATCGATGACCAGGCGCTCGCGCGGCAGGTGCTCGGGAAACGGCTTGCGGGCCGGCCGGCGGCGTTCGAAAGCCGAGACATTTGTGATCTTCGCTGCCACGCGTTCCGCGGCGATCTCGTCCTCGGTGGCGTCGGCCTCGAGTTCTTCGAGCTGCAATTCCATCTGGTCGATCAGCCGGGTGCGCCGTTCCGAACTCTGGCCATACTGCTCGCGACGTATCTTGGCGATCTCGAGCTTGAGATGCCGGATCATCGCCTCAGACGTCGTCACGACCGCGCGCACCTGTGCGAGGTCGGCCTAGGCAGAGGCGGCACGCGCTTCCGATGCCGCAAGCGCGGCGCGCAGTCTGGCTATCTCCGAAGCAGCATCATCCATGGCCGAAAGCTACCATGCCGCATGCCGAAAGCCAACAAAAACAGAGGAATGCAGGCGGTCAGCCTGCTTTCGAAGGCCGCTGCGTCCAGCGCGGGTTGCGCCAGTCGATCCCTTCCAGGAGATAGCCGAGCTGCGCCGACGATACAGGCACGGCGGAGCCATTCTGGCTGACCGGCCAGATGAACTTTCCAGCTTCCAGCCGCTTCAGGTAAAGCGACATGCCGACGCCGTCATGCCAGAGGACCTTGATCAGGTCACCCTTGCGACCCCGGAAGCAGAGGACTTCGCCGCCATGAGGATCGCGGCCAAGACCTTGCTGAACCTTCAGCGCCAGGCTGTTCATGCCGCAACGCATGTCCGTCACCCCGCCCGCGATCCACACCTTTACCCCCGCGGGAAACGCGATCATGACCCATCCACGACGGGCAACAGGCGGGCAAGAATGGTCGGATCAAGCGAGGCTGGGATCGTCAGCCGTCGGCCATTCGGCAGGCCGATCTCGATCGTCATGTCGTCTTCAAATCGCAGCCGTGAGGCTACCTCGCAAGATGCCGCCGCCGATGGCGAAATCGTAAGTGGCACGAAGCCCGTTGTAGCGGAACTGCTCAGAAGACCACTACGGTATTCCCAACGCCAACGGGTCAACAATGACCGTGACAATCCATATCGCCGCGCCGTCACCGAGCCTTGCCGAAAGCCTTGTAGATTTTCCTCGACGATCCGAACCTTCTCTTCGTCCGACCAATCCCGTCGGCGATCAAGATCGTCGACGGACAAGACCTCAAGGGGGGAAAGGATTGTAGCGCATAACATAAGGCATGGACTTAAAGCCAATCAGCAAGTCAGGACAGACGGCCTTCGCCGGATGGGTACCATCAGCCGACCATTTAACGGATGAACCGAACGATCAAGGAGGCGACCGTCAAGCGCTTCCACTACGACGATCATGCGCAGTTGAAAAAACATCTGGCTGACTTTATCGACGCCTACAATTTCGGGCGCCGGCTCAAGACGCTAAAGGGCCTTACGCCTTACGAGTTCATCTGCAGACAATGGACTTTGGAGCCGGATCGATTCATCATCGACCCCATCCATAAATGCCGGGACTAAACATCTAGGCGATGCCCTTACCTGAACGTAAGCGTCCGGCGAACGCATTTTCGGGTGTCGAGAGATGGAATCTATAGGCCGCGTTTCATCTCATCGGCCATGATGCGGTCGATTATTTCAGGATCGCACTGTGTGTCGATGAGGAACTCGCGGATACCGCCGTCCCACGTCCTGATGTCGGCGAGTAGGCTTTGAAGTTCTTCGATGCCATTCTCGGTCAGACCCTTCGTGCCGTCTTCACTGCCATCGCCGACGTAAACCAGTTCGCCTTCGGAGATGTTGTCCGAGTTTGCGGTCACTTCTTCGATCAGTTCGAGGTTTTCGCCGATCATGCCGGCGACTTGGCTGAGTGTGTAGATGAACCTCGAGCGCGCCATCAGGCGGCCTCGCATCGAGCTTTTGCCGGCGTCCAGTTCCAAGGCAGGAGGTCTTCAATTCGGTCTTCGGGGTGATCCTGGATCCGGGTCAGGACATCCGTCAGATAGACCTCTGGATTATGGCCTTGCAGTTTGACCGTCTCGATGATGGTGAGGATGTTGGCGATGCGCTCGCCGCCCTTGTCCGAGCCGGCAAACAGCCAGTTCTTCCTTCCAATTCCAAGCGGACGCATGGCTCGTTCAGCGATGTTGTTGTCGATTTCGACACGGCCATCGTCGATGTAGACGCTCAAGGCTGCCCATCGCGACAGGGCATATCGCATCGCCTCGGCCAGCCTCTGCTTCTGAGGCAAAGTCGAGAGTGTCGCCTCGATCCAGGCCTTGAGTTCGTCCAGAACAGGCCGGGCATGGTGTTGGCGCAGGGTGCGCCGCTCGTCAGCCGACATGCCTCGGATACGGTTCTCGATATCGTAGAGAGCGCCGATGCGTGACAGCGCTTCCTCAGCGATCGGAGACGGCTTGAGCTTTATCACATCATGGAACTTGCGGCGCACATGCGCCATGCAGGCGGCTTCAATGATCTGGTTGCCATAGAGCTTCTTGTAACCCCCGTAGCCGTCGGCATGCATGACGCCGCTGAAGCTTGCCAGGTGATCAGCCGGATGTGCGCCCCTGCGGTCGGGGCTGTAGTAATAGGCAATGGCTGCGGGAGTGGCGGATTGATAGCCACTGCCGTCAAAGATGTAGACCCAGACCCTGCCGGTTTTTGTCTTGCCCCGCCCGGGGTCGAGAACATCGACCGGGGTATCGTCCGTATGTATTCGGTCGAGTGCGGCAATATGGGCCCTGATTAACAGGACAAGTGGTGTCAGCAATGCAGATACCCGGCCGACCCAGTCGGCCATTACGGATCGGGAGATGTCTATCCCCAACCGGTCGTACATCTCTGACAGGCGGTAGAGGGGAATGTGATCGTCGAATTTGGCGATCATGATGTGGGCGAGCAGCCCCGGCCCGGGTTTGCCGCGCTCGATCGGCAAGGTCGGCATCTCGCCAGCCACTGTCGTATCGCATTCCCTGCAGATCATGCGCTTCTCGACATGCCGGACAATCTTGACCGACGCCGGCACGTGCTCCAGCACCTGGACCACTCTGTCGGCCGCCTTCAGGAACGAAGTGCCACCGCAGGTCGGGCAATTGCAGGGAGCTGCATAGACCAGTTCTTCGGTGGTGAGATCATCGGGTAGAGGCTTGCGCTTCGGCTTCTCGGATGCGTCGTCCAACTCCGGCAGAGGCGGTTTCCCGGAGCGCTGTTCAGCCTCGGCCCGGGAGGCCTCGATCTCCTCCAACATCAGCTCGAATTGCTCGATCTTCCTGTCGATCTTTTCCGAAGACGCGCCATGTTGCCGATGTCGGAGAAGCTCCAGTTGCGCGCGAAGAAGCCCGATTATGGAGTCTCGCTTGATGACCTCGGCTTCCTGGCTCTCAAGTTTTGCCGCCTGTTCCGCGACGAGTGCGCGCAAAGTATTGAGCTCGTCCTGACTGTCCAGCGGCGCTGTTTCCATATCCGCGAAACTAGCCGATTTGCCTCTGACGCACCAGCGTTAAGCTTCCCATGCCCCTGCAAAATATAGCTTTTATCCCGTTCGGCCGGGAGCGGAAGTCCACGCCGGGCGTCGCCAATCGATCCCCTCAACGAGCATCGAAAGCTGCGCCTGCGTCAGGTGCGCTACACCCTCTTTCGCCGTCGGCCAGGGAAA
>NZ_LOKU01000040.1:0-34347 GCF_002211295.1 Rhizobium sp. N122
TGTGGTGGAAGACGATCGCTGCACTGCAGGCCGACGCCGAGGCCAGCTTCTCACATTTGCAAGCTTTGCTGGGCGCGAATTCGCCGTCGCAGATCCTCGAACAGCAGTCGACCTTTTTCCGCAAGCGCGTTGAGACAAGTTTGCAGCACGCCAAGGAAGTCCGGGTGCTCTCAAGCAGGGCGGTGGAGGAAATCTCAAAGCCGGTCAAGGATGCTTTTGACAAGGTGCTGACGGACCTCAAGGCGACGTAAAACTGAGGAGACCCTAGAAATACCGCGCGGTGATCTGCCCGGTGAAGAAACACCTGAAGTTCGCACTCGCTTCGATGACCGCCCGGTAACCCCGATCTTTCCCATTCATCTTCTGTGCACGGCTGATGCGCGGGACCATGTCTATGGCGCTTATATTCGCGCCCGAATGCAGAGCCCGCTTGAGCAACTCATTGTTGGCTGCGGGATAGAAGAAAGCGATTAGCGTCTTTTCAGGCGACAGCAGGGCGACCTCATTGATCGAGGCGCACCTTGACGATCACGTCGGCGGCCGCGGCGAGGGCCTGTGGAATTGGAAAACGACCACGACTTCCGCGTTTCGGTAGGCTTCGCTCGAGATTCCCGCCGTTAGGCCGGCACCAGTTCCACTGGCGATCAACAAACTATCGCCGGGGGCCAGCGCATGGAGCGAGCCGAAACCGTGGGATGGCTCGACCGGCGACAGCACGCGGACACCAATTTGTTTCACCCGTTTTGCGTATCAGTCATTCTTGCTCATTTCCTTGTGGCACGTCTCTTCGAACAGCCGGGACCGCGGCTCGACCCATGTCAGAACGAGATGTTAGGCGGGTTCGAAAGTGCTGACTTTCACAGCGGACAAAGATCCGGCTGATTCTGGCCTGAGACGTCATCATTGATTTGGGACAAGGAAGCCGGCGCGGCCGGAGGTCATAAAGCATCCTGTTTTGAAAAGGGATGCGAAAATGTCTGATGATCTGATCGCCAAATACGGCGATGCGCGGGTTCCGCGTTATACGAGTTACCCGACGGCGGCGGCTTTTTCTGCAGCCGTGGGGCCGGATGAATATGCCGGCAATCTCGCCCATATCGCCGCGGCTGGCCCGGTTTCGGTTTATCTCCACGTCCCGTTCTGCCGTTCGATATGCTGGTACTGCGGCTGCCACACGACCATCACCCGGCAAGACGCTCCGGTCGCCGACTATCTCGACGTGATGAAGGAAGAGATCGAGCTCGTCTCCTTTGCGGCCGGAAACGACGTGCCCGTCAAGTACGTGCATTTCGGCGGCGGCACGCCGTCGGTCATGAAGCCGCAGGAATTTTCGGCTCTAATGGCAAAGCTCAGGAGTGCCTTCACGTTTGAAGCGAAAGCCGGCGTCGCAGTCGAGATCGACCCTCGCACATTGGTCGCCCCCATGATCGATGCGCTCGCCGAAAACGGCGTCGACCGCGCAAGCCTTGGCGTCCAGAGCTTCGATCCGATCGTGCAGGCCGGTATCAAGCGGCTGCAATCCTTTGAGCAAACGGAAAGGGCGGTCGCCGGGTTGCGCTCAGCAGGCGTCAGCAGCATCAACTTCGACCTAATTTATGGCCTTCCGAAACAGACTGTCCAATCTTGCATCGAGACGGTCCGGCTGGCTGCAGAACTGCGTCCCGAACGTTTCGCCGTTTTCGGTTACGCTCACATACCCGCTTTTAAGAAACATCAGCGCCTGATCGACGAAGCATCGCTGCCGGACGCAAAACAGCGGAACGAGCAGGCGGAAGTGATCGCCGAGGAGCTCCAGAAGGCCGGATATCTGCGCATTGGGCTCGATCATTTTGCACTGCCGAACGATCAGTTGGCGCTCGCCGCGCGCAACAGAGCGCTGAGGAGAAACTTCCAGGGCTATACCACGGATGATTGCGATAGCCTGATCGGCCTCGGCGCATCTGCGATCGGGCGGCTGCCGGCCGGCTATATGCAGAACCACGTGCCTCTCGGCCTCTATGCCGAGCGAATTGCCTTCGGGGTGCTGCCGACCGCCAAGGGATATCTTCTCAGCGAGGAGGACAAGCTTCGGGCGAGGGTCATCGAGAGGCTGATGTGCGATTTCGAAGCCGATCTCGGCCAGTTGAGCAGCGGATCGGGTTTCGACACCGGCTTCCTTGTCGAGCGCAACGACCGTCTCGGCGAGCTCATGGCCGACGGCGTCGTGACGATCAGCGGTGAGCGGATTGTCGTATGCGAGGAGGCGCGCTTCATGGTCCGTGCAGTCGCGGCGGCATTCGACGCCTATTTTAGCTCGCACGGGCACACGCACAGCATGGCAGCCTAGTACTTGTCGCCGGAAGTGTGCATCGGTTCCGGCGACACGAAACGCATCAAAGGCCGCGCGAGAAGACATCGAGTTCCCGTTTCTCGATCGAGGACCCTGCAGTTATCTTCCCAGGAGTCCCGTCGACAACGGCACGTCGAGGAGGATCGACGTCGCAAGTTCGTGTGAAGCAGGGCGGGCGCACTCACAAATACGGTCATCGGGCCACCCTGTCACAAGTAGATGGGCGCCCGTATCACCGCCTGGACGTCGAGGTCGTTATCGTCGAGCTTTTCGGCTCATTCAAATACAGCTCGATCTCGGCAGGCCCCGGCCCAGGGTATCGTTGGCGACTGACGCCGAACCTTTAAGGTGGCGTGGGCAAGCGCCGGTCCGCAAAGTTGTGCCCATCGCGATTATGGCGGCCGCGCAGGCGCCTGAAGGAGCCTTTTCGCGAGGTGAGCTACCGAGCGCCACATGATCGACGGCTCTCGCCCTCTCACGAACGCGGTTGTTCGAGCACGTCGAAGGACGAGGCAGGGGTCTCCTAGTTGTAGGACTTGCCTGCCGCGGGGATTTCGATCAAACGTTCGACGGCGCCTTCCGTGCAATTCTTGGGTAACCAGAACGAGACCCCGGGTTTTGGCTGGCATCTCCTTCGCGACTGCCGCGCAAAAAAACGACCTCGTTATATTCGTCGTCAGCGAGATTGCCGCCGGGCTAGTGATCTTGCCCACGCGTTCCTTCACAAGTCTGCCGTGCAGATCATAGCTCTTTTCACAGGCCACATTCACTTTCTCGACGGTCCCACCAGGTTTCCGCATCGGCTTTGCCGACAACCGTGTCCGACCACTGCCTTGGACGTCTTGCCTGACAGCGCCTGGCTGTGCTCGATGCTCACTGAGCATCAGCTGCTCCTGGCGAGGCAAACAGCTGCCACGAAAGCCATCGTCATGGGCTGCGCGGTCATCCGCACCTGCTGTGTCTCACTGGGTGATGTTTGTGAGGTCGGCATCGAGCCGCTTGCGCACCATGTTCGGCACCTTTGCGGTCTTGATCGCTTCGAGATTGGGCGGACTGTCACCCACCTGGATCAGGGCAACCATGCCCATGCCGGAATGTGGGGTGCATTTCAGGACATAGACGCCCGGAACATCAAATCTCGCGCGATATTGCTCATTCGGCTTTGACTTGAAGTCGGCAACGCCATCCGGAATGAGGCCTTTGAAGGTTTCGACGTTGTGGCCCTTGTCGGTGGGGATGAAGGTGACGGTGTCGCCGGGGGCGATCTTCAGGAAGCCAGGCTCGAACACCATCGCGCCTTCCGTGCCTTTGTTGAGCATCCGAACCTGGTGATCGGCCGCCATCAACGGCGCTGCCGAAACAATCAAGGCTGCCGCTGCAGCGATCAGACCGAATTTTAACCGCATTTGCAAGCTCCTGTTCTGCGAGACCCAATCAGCCTCATGAATGTGTCTTAGCAGATACCGGAATTGGGCTCTTTGACGCCCGTCAAATTCGAGGAAAAAAGGCAGAAGGTCCCAATTTTTGCCTGCTTGCCCAGCGCCCTTGCGAGGGACATGGTAGCCTGCAAGCGATGTAGGAATCACCGAAGGACAAGCACGCTCGGCGAACGTCGGCGCTGCTGAACAGCTTGGGATTGCCGTGACTGAGCTCATATCGCGTCGAGAAGTTCGCGGAGGGCATGAATGTCGATCCCGCGGCTTGTCGCGTGTGTTGAGGTTTACCCTCTGACAGAAATCCTCGGAAAAATCATCAGTGTCGCCCGATAACCGGGCAAGATTGACGTTCCGCAGGTCGTGCCTGCCCTCGGGAATAACGATGTTGCGCGACGCAAGTTTCGTAACGGTGTGGGCCAGGGTCTCAATGGTCGGGCCGAGATGATCCGCAATGTCTTGACGATTCATGGAAACGCGCAACGGACCTTGGCGGACGCGGGTTGCGCCGGAATGCAAGCTTCACGATGAAGCTGCAGGGGCGCTCCTCGGCGTTCTTCTTCGGCAACAGCACCATCTGTTCATGCGAAGCGGCCGCCTCCTGCCAGAGCAACGAGAGCTAGGTCGAGCGAGCGCATTAGGCCGAGCGACTTCGCCGTGGACACTCATGTGCGATATCCGGCGGATCTTGCATTCGTGACGGCCTCAGACGTAAAAAGGAAATCGTTTTGCAGCGACGCGCCGTCGAGATTGCCGGCGAATTGAAGCGATTATCACCCGACGATCTTCGCCGATGATACGAAGCAGGCGCACGACACCTTCTTCCACCTGGACAAGATGTTTGCTTATCACCCTCCCACCAAATCGCCTTACCGGCTGCGACGGCCTCGGCCGCCGAGGCTACGAACAGCGAAGAGAGGGATTGGCCGGCATGTATGGCTTCGCGCCCCTTCTCGCCATTGTCGAACGCGTGTTTGTTCTGCACAGCATCTTCATCGCCCCTTGTGGCAGTGGGTGCGGCAGAAAGCAGCTGCGTCACACGGGATTAAGCGGGCGGTGCCAAAGGGGGGAAGTTTGCAACAGAGTGTAACAACGCCGGTTCGTCCACCGCTTCCAGTCCGCTTGTTGATGTAGATCAAGGAGCCGTTCCCGTCTTCGTGACAGTCCTGCCTCGAAATCCGAGAAAGCCGGCCGCGAGGCGGTCGTCTGCGCATTGGAGACGACATCATGAATTACACGACAGAAACGATGGTGATCGCGGTCGCAGCGTTTCTGGCGCTGCTCGCGGCCGCATTCGCGCACGATCATCTGTTTGCGGTCCATATGGGTATACTTTGCCTCTGCCTGGTTGCGGGAACGCTGCTGCTTGTCAGAAACGCAGAGTTTTCGCCGACGGGCCAACAGCGCAAAACAGAGCTTACGGGCTATTGCGACGAGGTAATCCGCTACGGCCTGATCGCTACGGTGTTCTGGGGCGTCGTCGGCTTCCTCGTCGGCGTGATCATCGCGCTGCAGCTCGCCTTTCCCGACCTCAACATCGCGCCCTATTGGAATTTCGGAAGATTGCGGCCGGTTCACACATCGGCGGTGATCTTCGCCTTCGGCGGCAACGCGCTGATCATGACATCCTTCTATGTGGTGCAACGCACCTGTCGCGCGCGTCTCTTCGGAGGAACACTCGCCTGGTTCGTCTTCTGGGGCTACCAGCTGTTCATCGTGATGGCTGCGACCGGCTACGTGATCGGCATCAATCAGTCGCGCGAATATGCCGAGCCCGAATGGTACGTCGACCTGTGGCTTACCATCGTCTGGGTCGCCTATCTGGCCGTTTATCTCGGAACCATCCTGAAGCGCAAAGAGCCGCATATCTACGTGGCAAACTGGTTCTATCTCAGCTTCATAGTCACCATTGCGATGCTGCATGTGGTCAACAACCTCGCTGTTCCGGCGTCGTTCCTCGGCTCCAAGAGCTATTCTCTCTTCTCCGGCGTCCAGGATGCACTCACCCAATGGTGGTACGGCCACAACGCCGTCGGCTTCTTCCTCACCGCCGGCTTCCTGGGGATGATGTACTATTTTGTGCCGAAGCAGGCCAACCGGCCGGTTTATTCCTACCGGCTGTCAATCATCCACTTCTGGGCCCTGATCTTCATGTATATCTGGGCCGGCCCGCATCATCTGCATTACACGGCGCTGCCTGACTGGGCGCAGACGCTCGGAATGGTCTTCTCCGTCATGCTCTGGATGCCCTCCTGGGGCGGCATGATTAACGGTTTGATGACCCTTTCGGGCGCTTGGGACAAAATTCGCACCGACCCGATCATCCGGATGATGATCGTCGCCATCGCATTTTATGGGATGTCGACCTTCGAAGGCCCGATCATGTCGATAAAGGCGGTCAATTCGCTCAGCCACTATACCGAATGGACGATCGGTCACGTGCATTCCGGAGCACTTGGCTGGGTGGGTATGATCACCTTCGGGGCGATATACTACCTGACGCCGAAACTGTGGGGGCGCGAGCGCCTCTACAGCCTGCGGATGGTCAACTGGCACTTCTGGCTTGCGACGCTCGGGATCGTGATCTACGCCGCGGTGCTCTGGGTCGCGGGCATCCAGCAGGGGCTGATGTGGCGAGAATACAATTCCCAGGGCTTCCTCGTCTATTCCTTCGCTGAAACGGTCGCGGCGATGATCCCCTATTACGTGCTGCGTGCCGTCGGCGGAGCACTCTACCTAGCGGGTGGCCTCGTCATGGCCTGGAACGTGTTCATGACGATCCGCGGCCACCTGCGCGACGAAGCGCCAATCCCGACCAGTTTGTTGCCCCAGGCACAGCCTGCCGAGTGAGGTGAGACATGGCATCGTTACTTGATAAACATAAGACCCTCGAGAAGAACGCGACGCTTCTTCTAGTCGGCTCGCTGCTGGTCGTCAGCATTGGCGGCATCGTTGAAATCGCACCGCTGTTCTACCTGCAGAACACGATCGAAAAAGTGGAAGGCATGCGGCCCTACACGCCGCTAGAGCTCGCCGGACGGAACATCTACATCCGTGAAGGCTGCTATCTCTGCCACAGCCAGATGATCCGGCCGTTCCGTGATGAGGTCGAACGTTACGGCCATTATTCGCTCGCCGCGGAATCGATGTACGACCACCCGTTCCAATGGGGATCCAAGCGGACAGGGCCCGATCTGGCCCGCGTCGGGGGGCGTTACTCGAACGAATGGCACGTCCAGCATCTCGCAAATCCGCGGGCCGTGGTGCCGGAATCAATCATGCCGAGCTACGCCTTCCTCGAAGAGAAGGAGGTGACGGTCAGGAGTGTCGGAGAGGACCTCAAGGCCAATGAGGACGTGGGCGTGCCTTACAGCGACGACATGCTGGCGAATGCCGAGACCGACATGAGAGCCCAGGCCGATCCGAACGCGGACACGGCGGCTCTACTCAAGCGCTACCCAAATGCGAATGTCGGCGATCTCGACGGCGATCCAACCCGGCTGACCGAGATGGACGCGCTGGTGTCCTACCTGCAGATGCTCGGAACGCTGGTTAATTTCTCGACCTATGACGACGCGACCGGCTACCGGTGAGGTGATCCATGGAAACTTACACTGCAATGAGACACTTCTCCGACAGCTGGGGCCTCCTGGCAATGGCCGCATTCTTCGTCGGCGCGGTCATGCTCACCCTTCGCCCAGGTAGCAAGCAGACGGCCAAAGATGCCGCCGTTATTCCCTTGAAGGACGATTGAGATGTCGCAAAAGCATATCGATGAACTGAGCGGCGTCGAAACGACGGGTCATGAATGGGACGGCATCCAAGAGCTCAACAATCCCATGCCGCGCTGGTGGATCTGGACCTTCTACGTGACGATCCTCTGGGCGATCGGCTACGCCATCGCTTACCCGGCCATCCCGATGATCACTTCCGCCACTTACGGCTATCTCGGTTATTCAACGCGCGCCGAGCTGCAGCAGGACCTCAATCTCGCTAAGTCATCGCAGACGGAGTTCCATGACCTGATCGCTGCCAAGACAGTGGAGGAGATCGACGCGGATCCTGCTCTTCGTAAATTCGCGATCGCTGGCGGCGCATCCGCTTTCAAGATGAACTGCGCGCCCTGCCATGGATCGGGAGCGAGCGGCGGTCCGGGGTTTCCGAATCTCAACGACGACGACTGGCTGTGGGGCGGGGATCTGAATGCCATCCAGGCCACGATCTCTCATGGCATCCGCTTCGACGGCGATACGGATAGCCATTCCTCCGAAATGCCGCCCTTTGCCGGTGTTCTGGAGCCCATCCAGATGAAGCAGGTCGCCGCCTTTGTCTGGGGGCTGACCAATACGCCCTCGGATGTCGGTCTGGCGGCGGCCGGAAAACAGGTTTTCTTAGACAATTGCGCCCCATGTCACGGCGAGGACGCCAAAGGAAAGGTGGAAATGGGTGCGCCGGATCTCGCCGACGCAATCTGGCTGAAGTCGCGGGGTGAAGACGCCATCCTTCGTCAGGTTGCCTCTCCCAAACATGGCGTAATGCCTGCCTGGGCAGCGCGCCTGGGGGACACAACGGTCAACGAGCTTACTATTTTCGTTCATGCGCTCGGCGGCGGCACGTAAGGAGAAAAGACATGACAGCCCACGACCGCAATCCGATCCTCCGTCTCTACGGCGCGCCGCGTGCTGTTATCCGATCGCGTGTCTCAGCCCGCGCCCAACAGATGCCTGCGTCTTCGGAGCACGACGACCCGGCAAAAATCGGCAATTCGATGGTGAGTTTGATCTGCCTCAAAGACCACAAGCAGACGAGCCGATAGTTTCAGCTCCTGTGGAGGACGTCCCAGCGGTTTCTCCGCCGCTGTCCTCCGGCCACGCCCTTACTCTGGGGCGTGGCCTTTTTGCTTCTGCACGGTCGTTCTTGATCTGCATCAAGGAACGGATGCGCCACGGCTGGGAAAAGAGTGGTGAAAATCGGACAGGTCCTATGAATCTCTATACCCGCCCTAATCTAAATGACATTGACCACGTTCGCGTCGAACCCGTCAACGCCCGGCGCAACCGCCAGTCTCTCTATGCGCCGCGCAAGAAGATCTTTCCGAAACGAGCCGAAGGGCCCTTTCGCCGGTTCAAATGGGTCTTGATGCTGCTCACGCTTGGCACATATTACCTCGCGCCGTGGATTCGCTGGGACCGCGGTCCCTATGCGCCCAATCAGGCAATCCTCGTCGACCTCGCCTCGCGGCGCTTCTTCTTTTTCTTCATCGAGATCTGGCCGCAGGAATTCTACTATGTGGCGGGCCTGCTCGTCATGGCGGGCTTCGGCCTCTTTCTCCTCACCGCCGCTGTCGGCCGCGCCTGGTGTGGCTATGCCTGTCCGCAGACCGTCTGGGTCGATCTCTTTCTCGTCGTCGAACGCGCTGTCGAAGGCGACCGAAACGCTCGGATGAAGCTCGATGCCGACCCCTTCACTTTCGACAAGCTCAGGAAGCGGGTGATCAAGCACGCGATCTGGCTGCTGATCGCCGTCGCCACGGGCGGAGCATGGATCTTCTATTTTGCCGACGCGCCGAGCCTGGCGGCTTCACTGTTTGACGGCAGCGCTCCTGCCGCTGCGTATGCCACGATCGCCACCCTGACCGCGACGACCTATGTGCTTGGCGGCCTCATGCGCGAACAGACATGCACCTATATGTGTCCGTGGCCGCGCATTCAGGGCGCGATGCTGGATGAGAATTCGCTTGTTGTCACCTACAACGACTGGCGGGGCGAGCAGCGGTCGCGCCATGGCAAGAAGGCTCAGGGTCTGCCGGTGGGCGATTGCGTGGACTGCAATGCCTGCGTCGCCGTCTGCCCGATGGGGATCGACATCCGCGACGGCCAGCAGATGGAATGCATCACATGCGCCCTCTGCATCGACGCCTGTGGCGGCGTCATGGACAAGCTCGGGAAGCCACACGGCCTGATCGCCTATGCGACGCTCAAGGAATATTCGAGCAACATGTCGCTTGCTACTGACGGAGGACGGACAGCCATCCAGCCCTCCAATGTCCGAAACGACGACGGAAGCTTCATGCCAGCTGTCCGGAATTTCGACTGGCGCATCATCTTCCGCCGAAGAATTGTCTTCTACGGTGTCGTCTGGGCATCGATCGGCGTCGCCATGGTCGTCCATCTCGCCTTACGCGATCGGCTCAGGCTCAACGTTATCCACGACCGGAACCCTCAATATGTTCTGGAAAGCGACGGCTCCATCCGAAACGGCTACACGCTGCATGTCCTCAACATGGTGCCGAAGCCGCGGGACGTGACCATCACCCTCGTCGGGCTGGAGGGGGGCACAATGCGCATTCCCGAGTTCGGCAGGCAGGATGCCCGCAGCTTCACCGCTCACGTCGAACCCGACGCGGCCACGACGCTCAAGGTCTTCGTCACGCGCGCCCCAGACGGGGCAGAGATCAACGAATTCCTCTTCGTCATCGAAGATATAGGTCAAGACGCAGGTCAAGCCGACCGGGCGAGCTATCGCGCGGCGTTCAACGCGCCGGGAGACGTGAAATGAAGACTTCTACTCAGGGCTTTACCGGCTTGCACGTGCTGCTTGCCACCTCGGCATTCTTCGCCGTAGTGATCGCCGTAAACGCCACCATGGCCTTCTATGCTGCGTCCAGCTGGAGTGGCATCGTCGTGGAAAACACCTATGTGGCCAGCCAGGAATTCAACACCAGGGCGGCAGCGATGAAGGCAATGGCCGCCTCCGGCGTCGAGGGCGCGCTCGTCGTTAAGGGCAGCCAAATCCGTTACGACATCCACGACAAGGCCGGCACGCCTGCGATCATCGATGATGTCACGCTCAACTTCAAACGGCCCGTCGGCGATCATGAGGATTTCCGCGTGACGCTCCGGAAGACGGGCGAAGGGCGGTTCGAAGCCGATCACCAGGTTGTCGCCGGCGACTGGATCGTCGAGGCCATATCGAGAATGAACGGGGCGGTCGTCATGCATGAGGCCAAACGCTTCGACACCGCGGAGTTCCGCCAATGACCTGCTGCTCGATGGATGCGGAAAGCGTTCTCGGCCTCAGCGCGACATCCGCCAGCGCCGAGGAGGTATGCCTTGCAAGCCACCCGCTCGGGGCAGGGTTACGCCAGATCGACCTCAGCGTACCCGACGTCCACTGTGGCGGCTGCATATTGACCCTCGAAAAAGCGCTGTCGGCGCTTGCGTTCGTCAGGAAAGCCCGGGTCAATCTCACCGCCCGGCGTGTCACCTGCGTCTATCAGGAAGAGATCGAGGCGAAGGCGACCGATCCCTCCGAAATCCTCGCCGCGATCACCTTGGCCGGATACCGCGCCCATCTCATCACGTCGACAGCACCCGAAACCGACAGGATCCGGAACCAGCTACTGCTGGCGATTGGAGTTTCCGGCTTTGCGGCCGCCAACATCATGATGCTCTCGGTGTCGGTATGGTCGGGCGCCGATGCGGCCACGCGCGACATGTTTCACTGGATCTCGGCGATGATCGCGGCGCCGGCGCTGGTTTATGGTGGACGCTTCTTCTTCAAATCGGCCTGGAGCGGGCTCAAGCGTAGGCGCACCAACATGGATGTTCCGATCTCGCTTGCAGTGACGCTGTCCTATGCGGTCTCCCTATGGGAAACCATGCACCATGGCGAACATGCCTGGTTCGACGCGTCGGTGTCTCTGCTGTTCTTCCTGCTGATCGGCAGAACCCTCGATCATGTAATGCGGGAAAAAGCCCGCGCCGCGATCAACGGGCTTGCCAGACTGGCGCCGCGCGGGGCGCAGCTGATGATGCCGGACGGGTCGCGGCACTACATCCCGGTCGAGGAGATCGCCGTCGGGGATAACATCGCGATTGCCGCCGGCCGACGCATTCCCGTCGATGGCATGATCGTCAGCGGCGAGAGCGATGTTGACCTCTCCATCGTCACCGGTGAAAGCAGCACGGTCGCCGTCGCCGCAGGCAGCGCGCTGAATTCGGGTGCGATGAACCTGACCGGTTCGCTCGTCCTGCGGGCGACCAAAGTGGCAAGGGATTCGCTTCTTTCCGAGATCATCGGCCTGATGGAAGCGGCCGAGGGCGGCAGGGCTCGTTATCGCCGGGTCGCCGATCGCGCCGCAGCACTTTATTCTCCCGCCGTGCACCTGTTGGCGCTGGCCTCCTTTCTCGCCTGGGGCTTGCTTGGGGGCGATTGGAAACAGGCCATGCTGGTCGCGGTCGCGGTGCTGATCATCACATGCCCCTGCGCATTGGGCCTTGCTGTACCGGTGGTCCAGGTGGTCGCCGCCGGCGAACTTTTCCGCAGGGGCATCGTGGTGAAGGACGGTTCGGCGCTCGAAAGACTGGCCGACGCGGACATGGTGGCCTTCGACAAGACCGGCACCCTGACGATGGGCCGGCCCCGCCTCGTCCGAAGCGACGCGATCGCGGGCAATAGCGCCATCGTTTGCGCAATGGCGGCGCATTCACGGCATCCGCTTTCCCAAGGTCTGGTGCGGGACATAGACATCTCTTACCCCTTCGCCTTCGACAGGGTCACGGAAATCGCCGGCGGGGGGCTGGAAGCCTGGAAAGGAGCGGACTTCTATCGGCTCGGCAACCGGGCCTTTGCCTGCGGAACCGGGCTCACGCCCGCGGGCGATACTCCGTTTTCGGAGGTGGTCCTGTCGAAAAACGGCGTCGATCTCGCCCGTTTCCTGTTTGACGACACGCTTCGTCCGGGGGCCGCGGAGGCTTTCCGCCAGCTCGCTGCAGCCGGTATCGAAACGCTGATAGTATCCGGCGACAGGCAGGCCGTCGTCGACAACACAGCGCGGGCTCTCGGTATCGGCAAAGCTCTGGGCGACCTGGGGCCGAAACAGAAGGTCGAGGAACTCCAGAGGCTGGGCGCCGAGGGTTATCGCGTGCTCATGGTCGGCGACGGGATCAACGACGCACCGGCGCTGGCCGCCGCGCAGGTCTCGATGGCGCCCGCAACCGCATCCGACGTCGGCAGGCAAGCCGCCGACCTTATCTTCTTCAACGATCGTCTCGATGCCGTTCCTGAGGCAATCGCCGTTGCACGAAGATCCGCCAGCCTCATTCGCCAGAACTTTGCTCTCGCCATCGGTTACAACGTGCTTGCGGTACCGATCGCAATCGCCGGCGGGGCAACGCCGCTGATAGCGGCGGTGGCCATGTCGACTTCGTCGATCATCGTCGTGACGAATGCGCTGCGATTAAATGCCTTCGGCCTATGGAGCGAGCCGCTTGCCGGCGGACGTGCGGAAGTTGAAACCACATGAACATGCTGATCTATCTGATGCCGATCGCAATGCTGATGGGGGGAATGGGTCTCCTGGCGTTCCTCTGGTCGCTGACGAACCGCCAGTACGACGACCTTGAAGGAGCAGCTTGGCGAATCCTCGTCGAGGACGAAACCGATTGCAAAAGACCTTGAACCGCTCACGGCCGAAACGAAAGGAAGATCGATGCTATCGAGACATCCCATACTTTTGCGATCTGACCTGTTTCACGGCCTGGACAAAGCAAGGATAGAAGAACTGGCCGACACGGCTCAGTTCCAGAGCTTCGCACCGGACGAGCGGATCATCGCCGAGGGCCAGCAGGCGTCGTTCGTCTATTGCGTGATGCGCGGCTTCGTGCGACTTTCGAAGTCGGAATCCGCGGGGCGCCAGGCAGATATCTGCATCTGCGAACCGGGCGAGACGTTCGGTGAATATCTCCTGTCGGGAGGCGGCTCCTACACCTACAGCGCATGGTCCGCCGACGGCGCAGAGGTCGCGTTGTTCGACCTTGTGGAGTTGCGGGCGCTTGCCGACCGGGACCCCGTCATGCGTCGCAACGTTATGCGCATCATGGCCCGGCATTTGCTCGGTGCCATGGATTGCATAGCGGGAGACCGGCTGCACACGGCTGCACAGCGTGTTGCGAATTACCTCGTCAGCCGCTGCCCGGCCTCAGCATCGCAGGCCACCTTTCGCCTGCCTTACCGGAAGAGAATTCTGGCCGGCAAACTCGGGGTTGCGCCCGAAGCCCTTTCGCGGGCTTTCGCTGCCCTCGGTCCTGCAGGGGTCGAAGTCAGAGGCAGGGTCGTCGTGGTCGACAGCGTCGATCTGCTGCGGAAGGCGTGCTGACCTCGGGGCAGGGCGATAACCGCGCCGGAATTCGACAACCGTCAATATGGCGATCGCTTGCTTCGTTATGGCCAGGCGCAAAAATGCACCAGGACGGATTGTTTTTGTCATCTCGACTGTCTTCATCGCTTGCTTCAGGCCTTGTCCGCATCAACGGTGGCGCTGACGACACATGCGGATACCGTCGGACTGGCGGGCTTATAGGGAAGTGCAGACGAACGGGCGCAACGAGCACCAACATGCGACGGAGAGCGTCTGGCGCTATTCTTCGAGGAGCAGGGCCGTCGCGAGGTAACCCATGCTGATGGTGCTTGCGAAGAGGTAGATGAACAGGCCCTGCGCGAGATAATCCTCAAGCGTGCCTGCCGCGGCAAATCCATTTTGCCGAACGAAGAAGCCCACGGCGGATCCAATTGCGAACCCCGTCGCCAACCGCGTGAGCATGAACCTGATCATGCGAGGCATGGCACCACCTCAGACTTAATCATTAAAAATGGGCGGGCAACGGAAATGATGGCTGGCCAATTGAGTTTTGTCAACGACTGGCGCAAGCCGTCATCCAAGCAGCGGCGGGAGCCGGAGACTACAACAGTGCATCTTCTGTCTTTCGCAGCCGGCGTTATCACGCCTGCGAATGCGTCGAGGCTGAGTGAGTTGCGAGTTGCAAGGACGATGCGCGCTAAGGACCTAGCGCGGCGGCGGCTTCTGTGGTCGCGCGGTTTGCCAGACGTGTCGGGATGCGGGAATAAAGAACGGCACCGGCCACGCCCACGACCGCATAGAGCACGAACATCAGCTTGAGGCGATCTGTCGACCAAGGCCGACGAACGCCCTCGCATCAGGCAGGGCGTCGGCTAAGGCGCCGACGAGGCTGTGGCGCGCGAACGTCCTCGTCCCATCGGAATCGCCAAAGTGCGAGCTTGCTATGCCAATGGTGCGGGTCGAGCGCGCGGTGCCGTTTCCATTCACCGAAGGCGCCCAATAGCTACCCTTCACAACAATGATTCGGCAAGCCTTTGGACGCGCGAGACGCTAGGAGAAGATGCGCCCCGACCTTGTCTCGTCGGGTGCTGCGCCCACATCGCGATCCAGTGAACACCTCTCCTCAATCCTGCGAGGGCGCCGAGAATTTGTTCAGCGGAGTGCCGGTCCATCAAGCCAGCTCATGCTCGGACGATTCATCAGTCAAGATCAAGCGAGTCGGATTTTTCAAGTCGAACTCAATAACACGTGGCACGAAGAGACGGGCATAGCGCGTAAAGGCGCTGGTCGGCGGAAAGCGAATTACCGTATCGCATCGGGCGAGAAGGTACATCTCTGTAAGAGCAGAGATACCACCTTCCACTCCCAGCGATGCACTGTGTAATGGCCCGGCCTGGGCCGCCTGGAAGCATTTCGGGATAGTGATTAGATCGGGAAACACATCGAGTAAATGGTCCCGTACCTGCGCGCTGTCCGTACACAAGAAAACCATCACAGGGCGTCGATGCGGTAGCGCTTTGGCCTTCTCGATGGCAGTGCACACTTGGCGTAAGGCCAACTCCGGATCGGCCCAGTAGGGCGTGTGGTCCATTATATCTTCGCCATTGCCATGCCGTACGTGCACACCGATGATACTGCGCCCCTTGAAGTGCTCCCGATAGATGGCGTGAATACGAGCCTGAATTTCAGGTCTAAGCTTGAGGCTCTGAAATATCTGGCGTTCGGCAGCTTGCTCGCACCGCCACATTAAACAGGCATCACAGACTACCGTGTTGGCATCAGTATCGTCCTGGGCTTGAAGAAGCTCGGTCAGTTCGTCACGTTCCCGGAAAATTTGCTCATCGGGGCGGTAAACGCTCTCGATTGAGGGCTTGTTCCACCATGATGGGAAGAACGGTCCCGGAAATGAGAACTGGTTGATCTGGTCATCGCAAATAACCCGTACGCCAGCAATATCTTGAATCGGCTCGAAGAACACCGTAAAAGCGTTCGTAAAGGGTTGATTGAGATAGCAGGAGCCACGCCAATCGATGGCCAGCGTCCGCCCCGTTCGCTGTGCATAGCGCCAAGCTGCCGCCAGCGACCAGAGACAATCACCGAAACCAGTCCGCCGTCGAGAAACAACATACCGATCCCTCTTCAGGTCGCCAGCGAGCATGTTCGTTGCCTTGTTCTGGAAAAGCGCATCGGCTTAAATTCTGCTGAAATTTTGCATATCAATTCCCGGACCTGCATCAGCGCTCGTGATTCTCGCCAATTTTATGCATGACCCTTCGTCGCACAGATTTACCATTTTAAGCCAGACTGGAAGTTGCGGCGCCATACGCCTTTTCAGTCCGGGCATTGAAGCCGCCGCATAGCCCTCCGTCATCGTTCAGTCGTTTATCTCGCACCCGATCCAACCCATCGGCATCGCACTTGGCTCGGAGCGAGAGGCCGGAGCTTACGTTGCGGTACGGCTCATGTTGGCTCGCTTCGCCGATTCATCGAGGGTGGCGCCGATCTAGCCAATTCCCGTCCTTCCCGCTACCTGATCTCTATTTCATGCGTCTTCTGGAGCATCCTGGGGAATCCGTAAAATCGATTGTTTGGATAATCTCCATCCGCTTGATGGATAAGTGTGGCCACCATTGCGTCACGGCTGCCACCGTGGCGGCGATGCTGGCGAGTCTCACAACTGCGGCTCGCTGGACAAGCAGTCGATGATCGTGCTGCGGCCCAGGTTGTTGATTCAGACGAGCTCGGTTACCTCCACTTGGAGGCCCATCGCGCCCGTTTGTTTTCCAAATGTGTCCCGCGCTACGACAACAGCTCGATCCATAGTCGCGTGGTCGTCACAGCATTATTGGACCGCCTGCTTTCACCTCTCGACGGTGGTCACCATCCGGGCGACAGTTATCGGCTTAGCCAAAAGCGACGCTCCGACCGTCTGCGGAAGATTGGGGCCAGTGCTCGGATCTAATGAAACGCAAACCGATGGGGTCCGTTCTTCGATTCGGCAAGTGGGACTAGTTCCTCGAGTCGTTTGACAGCCATAGCCGATCAATTCTATCCGGCGCTTTCAGGCTTCCGGAAGGTTTCAATCTGCTCCGGAGCTTTACCCAGAGCAGATTAGAAAGCCGCCAATGCCGAGCCATGATAAGTTCGTCAAGGGAGCGACGACGGAAATCCGGCGTCAGCCACGACAACAGGCTCGGTCCGTTAGCAGGAACTGTGGAGCTCGAATTTTATCTATGGCGTGGATGGGTATCATCCAAACAATCGATTTTACGAATTGAATGGCATGATCCATTAGACGAGCATCTTGACGGAAATCAAGTCGTCGATGGCGCGCCAGTGGTGTAGAGGGGTCAAATGTGTGGCTTTGGAATGTAATGCTAGCATAAGCGTTCGATCAGCCCATTGCATCATCTTGCAATCGTCGACAGGTCGGGGTTCGCGACCAATCGTCACTTTGATCGCAAGATCGAACGTTTTGGCAAACGGCAAAGATTATGAGGCCTTTGCATGCGATTTAACGTGCGTTGGGAACCGTTGCGGAAAAGGAATCGCAACTCCGACCATGTCGAGGGAATTTACATTCGCACTCGGTACAGTCCGCAACGAGCCGCGGTATTGACAGATTCAAACGAGGCGGTCTGGTGACCGCTATTTTGGGAAACGGCGTACGCTACACGCTGCCACACGCGCGTTTCGACCTGCGTCCACGCGCGGCGTCATCATCCTACCTTGGGCGGCCGGTCTCCGAATGGCCACCAGGATAATTTACCGGAAAGGACGAGAGCAATGACGCACCTCGATTGCTCGTGCGAAGTGCACGGTGAGCGCGATGACGGCACTGGTCGTCACAGCGTTTATTTGACGTTCGACGACGGTCCGCATCCATTTTGCACACCGGAGATTCTCGATATTCTGGCTGAACACCGGGTGCCGGCAACATTCTTCGTCATCGGCGAGTTCCTGGCCGATCAATCGAAATTGATCCAGCGAATGATTGCAGAGGGGCATGAAGTCGCCAACCACACAATGACGCATCCAGACCTGTCTGACTGCGAACCCGACGAGGTGCAACGTCAGATACTCGAGACAAACAGAGCCATAAAAATGGCGTCGCCTCAGGCGGTGGTGCGGCACATCCGAGCTCCTTACGGCATCTGGACCGAAGAAGTGCTCAAGGCTTCGGCGAATGCGGAACTCACTGCCGTGCACTGGTCGGTAGATCCGCGAGACTGGTCTCTTCCCGGGGCCGACGCCATTGTTAATGATGTGCTGCAGTCTGTCCGGCCGGGGTCAATCGTGCTCTTGCACGACGGTTGTCCCTCCAGTGAAATGCACCAAGGAGCTGACCACAGTCTGCGCCACCAGACTATCATGGCGTTATCTAGCATAATTCCAGCTTTGCATGATCGCGGCTTTGTATTTCGCTCGCTTCCTCGGGAGTTCTGAAGATCCGATGGATATGCTTGACACAACCAGCACTGTCGCCGTCTCGCTTTATGCACTTCTCTCGACTGCATATAAAAGCATGCAGGCCGTTTATTCTCTGCCGACCGATGTTTCATTGGCGTCCCACGGCTTGGGCGGCTTTGACGAGCTGCCCAGCGTAGATGTCATCGTGCCAAGCTTCAACGAGGATCCCCGCACGCTTTCGGAGTGCCTGGCTTCTATTGCGGGTCAGGAATACGGGGGAAGGCTGCAGGTTTACCTAGTTGATGACGGTTCCGAAAATCGCGAGGCTTTGCAACTTGTGCACGAGGCCTTCGCACGAGACCCCAGATTCAATATTCTCGTGCTTCCCCAGAATGTCGGCAAACGGAAGGCACAGATCGCTGCGATACGCCGCTCTGCTGGAGATATGGTGTTAAACGTCGACTCCGACACAATCCTCGCATCTGATGTCATCAGGAAGCTCGTGCCTAAAATGCAAGATGCGGCTGTCGGCGCGGCCATGGGACAGTTGACGGCCCGCAACCGAAACGACAGTTGGCTGACCCGTTTGATCGACATGGAGTACTGGCTGGCTTGCAACGAGGAGCGTGCGGCACAAGCTCGCTTCGGTGCAGTTATGTGCTGCTGCGGTCCATGTGTTATGTACCGTCGCTCTGCGCTCGCTTCGCTGCTTGACCAGTACGAGTCACAGTATTTTCGGGGAAAGCCAAGCGATTTCGGTGAGGATCGGCATCTCACCATTCTCATGCTGAAGGCAGGCTTTCGAACGGAGTACGTGCCGAGCGCCATCGCAGCGACAGTCGTTCCGAACAAGCTAGGACCGTATCTGCGCCAACAACTACGCTGGGCGCGGAGCACGTTCCGGGACACGTTGCTTGGGCTGCGCCTGCTGCCCAACCTCAATCGCTTCCTTACGCTCGACGTCGTCGGACAGAACCTCGGACCGCTGCTTCTGGCACTATCAGTGCTGACGGGACTCGCACAGCTTGCATTGACGGGCACCGCGCCTTGGTTGGCAGCCCTGATGATTGTGGCCATGACGATGATCCGCTGCAGCGTTGTAGCGCTTCGGGCCCGCCAACTACGGTTCCTCGGGTTCTCTCTGCATACATTCATCAATATTTTTCTGCTACTGCCCTTGAAAGCCTACGCGCTGTGCACGCTGAGCAATAGCGACTGGCTGTCGCGCAGCTCTGCTGGCAACTCGAATCAACATCCGACGACTGATGCACGCACTACAGAATGTTCTGGACATGCGACAGCGCCTCGAAGGCTCAAGCCCGCCCGCCATCCTGCCAGGCGAGCGACGTCTGACTGCATGTGCAGCGACGAGTAAGATCTATTTACCGAGGTGAACGAGTTGACACAGAGCGACAATTATCAATTGCTGAATCGGGAACTGGCTGCACCCGATCCATGGGGACTCGACGCCAATCCATTCGAGCGTGAGCGTCACACGCAAATGCTCCGCTTGGCGCTTGCCCAGGGATCCATCTCAAGTGCGCTCGAAGTGGGATGCGCTGCCGGCGCATTTACGGTGCAGCTAGCCCCCCACTGCAAACGGCTCACCGTGATCGATGTTGTGCCTCAGGCT
This sequence comes from Rhizobium sp. N122, assembly GCF_002211295.1. Lineage (NCBI taxonomy): Bacteria > Pseudomonadati > Pseudomonadota > Alphaproteobacteria > Hyphomicrobiales > Rhizobiaceae > Rhizobium > Rhizobium sp. N122. The sequence continues at coordinate 19,947 of NZ_LOKU01000040.1, forward strand.
ATAGAAAGATCGCGTCGACGCATAAGGGATTCTCCGCACATCAGCTGGATAGTCTCTGATGTTCAACAGTTTTCACCTGACGAGAGGTTTGATCTGATCGTTGTGGCGGAAGTGCTCTACTACATGGGAGGAATAGCCGAGATGAGAGGGGCTGTTCGGAATTTAGTGCGGATGCTTGCGCCAGATGGATATCTGGTTTTCGGATCGGCGCGCGACGCCAACTGTCGTCGCTGGGGCCACGTTGCTGGTGCTGAGACGATCCTCGACATGCTGAACGAAACTTTGCTCGAGGTAGAGCGGCTTGAGTGTCGGGGTGAGTCGGTCAACGAAGATTGCTTGCTCGCCTGTTTCCGAAATCCGTTTTCTGCCTCCTAACGGCTCAACCCTCGACGTTCAGACATGGAGACACTATGCGCATCTGTGGTATCAAATTGACCCATGACGGAGCGGACGCGCTTGTCGAGGATGGGTGGCTCGCCTTCTGCGTCGAGCAGGAGAAGCGGGGCAGCAACCCGCGATATGAAACTGTCGACAATCTCGACGCGATTGGCGCCGCTTTGGCGCAACACGGTCCGGATCCACGCGTTCTTGATCAAATCATCATCGACGGCTGGGGTGCAATGCTGAAAGTTCTCTCGAATCCGTCGAGGGCTCCGGTCTCGTTCCAATGACAGGGCATTTCCCTGCAAGAACTATCCTCGTGACAGGTGCCGCGCGGCCACCGCAGCCCGTGGCTCCGCCTCGTGGCGCCGATCTGCCTGGAGGACCCGTGCGCCTTATATAGTCAGCCCTCGAACTCCGGATTGCGAAATGTTGTTTAAGCATCAGACGCGGATGAGATGCCAGGACAGAATTCCGGCTGTTGTCCATCTCGATGAATCTGCACGATTGCAGACCATCCCAGGCACTCTCTCCGTGAAGTCGCCGAGCTACTCTTCGAATGTAACAAGCTCAGGGACATTCGGCTGCTCTGCAACACGAGTGCCAATTACCACGGACGAGGCGTTTTCCCGGATGCTGCTGCGGCCCTTTAATGGAGACGCAATGAACACATACGGTGCGATGGACCAAGAAGAACACAACCAACCGAAGAAATGCGAGTCAACGGCGCCCGACGGTCAGATGAGCGCATGTTCATGTCCGCAATAGATTTTTCCGACGTTAGCAAGACATATGGCGACAACGCCGTGGTCAACGCGCTATCGTTCCGCGTTTCTCCGGGGCAATGCTTCGGGCTGCTTGGACCGAACGGCGCGGGCAAGAGCACGATCGCACGCATGATCCTTGGCATGACAGCCCCTGATGCGGGGAAGATTACTGTGCTCGGCGTGCCGGTGCCTGCCCAGGCTCGCTTGGCGCGAAAGGATATCGGTGTGGTGCCGCAATTCGACAACCTTGAGCCTGAATTCACTGTGCGCGAGAATCTGCTGGTCTACGGCCGCTACTTCGGCATGAATACACGCAAAGTCGAGGCGGTCATGCCGTCGCTCCTTGAGTTTGCACGCCTAGAGAGCAAGGTGAATGCGCGTGTGTCTGAACTTTCAGGCGGCATGAAGCGGCGCCTGACGCTAGCGCGTGCGTTGATCAATGACCCGCAACTACTTGTCATGGACGAGCCGACCACCGGTCTCGACCCGCACGCGCGCCACCTGATCTGGGAGCGCCTGCGTTCCCTGCTTACGCGCGGCAAAACGATCATCTTGACCACCCATTTCATGGAAGAGGCCGAACGGCTATGCGATCGACTCTGCGTACTCGAAAGAGGTCGCAGCATTGCCGAAGGGCGTCCGCATGACCTGATCGATGAGCTGATCGGGTGCGAAGTCATTGAGATCTACGGCGGCGATCCGCATGAATTGGAATCGCTGGTCGGGCCATACGCCGATCGCGTCGAAATTAGCGGCGAGACCCTTTTTTGCTATGTGTCCGACCCGGAGCAGGTGCGTGTGCGGTTGCGGGAGCGCGCGGGCTTGCGCATTCTGCAGCGTCCGCCGAATCTTGAGGATGTGTTTTTGCGGTTGACCGGGCGCGAGATGGAGAAGTGAACGATGGGTGAAGGTTGTGCCGCGGCTCTGCCCGCCAACGCTTTTAACTGGATTGCGATATGGCGACGCAACTATCTGGCATGGAAGAAAGTAGCACTTGCGTCAATTGTTGGAAGTCTGGCCGATCCTATGATCTACCTTTTTGGCCTCGGCCTTGGCCTCGGAATTATTGTGGGTCGCGTTGACGGCACAACTTACGTTGCGTTCTTGGCGGGCGGCATGGTGGCGACAAGCGCGATGACCTCTGCGACGTTCGAGACGATTTACGCGGCCTTTACGCGAATGCACGCCCAACGCACCTGGGAAGCCATGCTCTACACGCAAATGACACTTGGGGACATCATCCTGGGTGAGTTGGCATGGGCAGCGAGCAAGGCATTTCTTGCCGGTACGGGAATCATAATCGTCGCCACCGTGCTAGGCTATGCGACGTGGCCATCAGTCGTCTATGTGCTGCCAATTATCATGCTCACTGGATTTGCATTCGCGAGCCTTGCGATGGTAGTCACGGCGCTTGCGCCCAGTTACGAGTATTTCATTTTTTACCAGACGCTCGTCCTCACACCAATGCTGTTCTTGTGCGGCGCGGTGTTTCCAATCACGCAACTGCCCCAGACTTTTCAGCAGGTAGCGCAGTTCTTGCCTCTAGCGCATGCGATCGACCTCATACGCCCGGCAATGCTTGGGCGCCCCGCGAGCAGCATGGGCCTGCATATAGGCGCGCTTTGCATCTACGCGCTTTTGCCGTTCTTCCTGTCGGCAGCGCTGTTGCGTCGGCGCCTGATGTCTTGACGCCACTCGCCACCACGCCAGGAGGGGTATTGCGATGCAGTGTCTTGAAAGGACCCGCAGAGCTCTGAAGATAATCATCATAGTCCGGGAACAAACGAACCCATGTCGGCGCCGGCGAGACGATGCAGGTTTTTCGCTCTGCAACTGGCCGACTCGGAAGCAAACACCCTTCAGGAAGATCCGGCGTGTATCAGGAGAAAAGCAAATGAAGGTCATCTCAATCGCTACGGCGCTCTTTGCTCTGGCGTGTCCCGCGAACGCGTTCGAAAACAAAGCGGTCGCGGCTACGCTTATCTTAAGGACCGATCGTACGATTGCCGGTCAGCCCATCATCGTTCCACGGAAGGACGTCGAGGTCATCGCTTCGATTTATGAGATTGCGCCGGGTGCGACGTTGCCAATTCATCAGCATCGCTATCAGCGCTATGGCTATGTGCTTTCGGGGGAGATCACGGTCACCAATACAGAATCTGGGAAAGAAAGCATTTTCACGGCAGGGGATTTTATCGTCGAGTCCTGGGGCATATGGCATAAAGGGGCGAACAACGGCACCGAGCCGGTAAAGCTGCTCGTGATCGATCAGGTGGAAAAGGGCAGTGAGAATGTTCTGCCGCAAAAATAAAGACGTTGAGGTGTTACCGGAGGGCAATCTGGCGCCACGGCTCGGATGTGGTGACCCCGTCCCATATTAGGGGTTGGTTTGCCGCTCCTTGCCAATGTCGATTGGAGCTGCGTGAACCTTCGACTTGCGTCGTCGACAAACTGTCGAGGAGGTTGTTTCATCGCTCGGTTGAACGGCGGGCGTAGGAGAGCATCTGTCCAGTTCCTCCATACTTGGTCGTCAGTCAGCGCGGCTGTTGGGCCAGCGGCGACAGGATGATCGATCATCCGTGAGACTGTAGCGGCGGCGTTTCAAAGAGGCTCCTCATTCCGACGCCATGAATCACGCCGAACGACAAAACCACGAAAGAATGCTAGGAAATCCTGAGACGTCTCATTACCTCATGGGGCGAAGGCATGCGGGATGCTTCCTGGCATAGCACGTCCCGCATCCAGAGGCTTGCCTGATCACTATTGTGAAGCGCGGGCCATTGGAGGGCCTGTGTGAACGCGGGCAAAGGTAGCGGAAGGTCAGCGATCCGCAGGGGTATTGTCTTTTCGAGCTGCTTGACCAGGCGTAAGGGCATTGTCGCTATGCGCTCGGTCCCTGAAAGCATGAACGGAACCATGCTGAAGCCCTGCACGACTACTTCGACATGTCTCTTAAGCCCGTGCCCAAGCAAACACCATTCCTCGATGGAAGCAGCGTTCCCAAACTTCACCACAACGTGTCCCATCGACATATACCTCTCGAGTGTAAGTTGCTCCGAGAGTAGCTTGTTCGAGCGGCAGCCCACGCACACGAGGGTCTCCTCGAATAACGCCACCTTAGGATGTGCGCGCGACATGAGCAATTCCGGAAAGATGAGAAAATCGGCGTCACCGCGCCTCAAGTAATCATCGTAGTTATCGGCGATCGGCAGCAACTCGAAGCTGACGGCGGGCGCTTCTCGGGCGACACGCGTCACGACCTTTTCAAAAAAAACGAGTGCGGCGTAATCGGAAAGAATGACTCTGAAGCAGCGATCCGATTGAGCAGGGCAAAACGGATCCCAGGATATGATCGAAACCTGGATGTGAAGCAGAGCCTCGCGGACCGAAGGCGCGAGCCGCTCCGCACGCGGGGTTGGAACGAGTTCGCGACCGACCATGGTAAAAAGGTCGTCATTGAAATAGGTGCGTAACCTGCCGACGGCCGCGCTCATGGCCGGTTGGCTCAAGTTGATGCTGCGCGCTGCCGCCGTGAGATTACGCTCGGTCATCAAGGCGTCGAGTGCGACCAGGAGATTCAGATCAAGGCCCTTGAACCGCATGTCTTCATCCATAGCGAGGTGGCGAGATAAAAGGTGAAAAGGCTTGGTCTCGCAGTGCGGCGCCACGAGAGATCAGCAAGCAAAGGGTCGCCTAAAATTGAGAAAGTATCGATGTTCCAGCCGCCGTGGCTTTGATGGTCTTACTGCTACCTTCAACCGACACGATTCAGTGGTGCCTGTTCATTCTGGCGAGTAGCAGTGTTTTCCGCGGATAAAGGTTTCGGTCTGCGACGTCGATCACTTCGGCGCCTTCAATATGTACTTCGGGGGGTAAGACGCACTCGTAGCACTCACCTTCTTCGGCAGGAGTATCTTGGCAATTGAAGTCTTGAGTGTGCTCCGCTGAATGGGCTTTGTCAGCACCATTCAGGTTTGCGCAGGGGTCACTTGCCGCCGGGCCGCAATCTTGGTTACGATCATCTGCTGCAAGTGACGGCCCGGCCCGCAATGTCAATACGAGCAACGCTGCAACGATGACGTAGTAACCAATAACCTTCATGAGACGTTTTCTTTCTTCGGCTAAGGCCAGGCGATACCAGGTAGGATTGATGCCATTCCCGCCGCCAGTGCTTCGGGGCTACAGGCGTTGTTGGATTGGTTGAGAGCCTTCAACGGATCATACCCGGTGGAGTGGAGACGGCCGTCTATGGAGCATCCGCGAAAATTGGTGAAATCTATTGTTTAAATGCGAGTCATCCATTTGATGCATGTAGACGACGTCTTGCCTGCCCGAACCAACAAGTGTCGCCAAACCCACTGTTTTCAGGGGCGCCTTTTCACCCAGTCCTTCTATCCTCAGTGGGCTTGCGCATGTCGTTGCCGCCATCCCCTTCATCCGGGATAGCAAAGGGCGCCGCGTGCGGGAGGGACACCCCTGCGTCTCCCGTCAGGCTACGACATTTTGTTCGATCGGCTGCCTTGTATGGAGAAGACCGGATTCCTGACGTTTCAGTGTCATCGTTTTGCAATGAGATAGAGGTAATGGCCGCAAGCCGGCTGGGTCGACCACGTTTGGCTTCCATCGCGGAACGTCGCCATTAGCTTTCGACGTTCATTTCGAATGATCGTAGCGTGATGAACAAGTCGGTCCACCGCGGCAAGCGTCATGGCCGGGTCCGGAAAGACGCGGTTCCATTCTCCAAAGGGCTGATTGGCGGTGATGATGATGGAGCGCCGCTCATATCTTGGGAGATGAGTTCGAAGAGCACGCGGGTTTCGGCCTGGTCCTAGTGACGTAGGCCAGGTCGTCGAGGATAAGCAGATCGAACTTGTCGAGCTTTGCGACGGCGGATTCGATCTGGAGTTCACGCCGTGCGACCTGCAGTTTCTGGACGAGGTCGGTCGTGCGAGTGAACAGCACCCGCAACCGTTCTCGATCAGCGCGAGGTCGAGGGCCGCGGCGGGATGGCTCTTTCCGCCGCCCGGCGGACCGAACATGAGGATATTGGCACCTTTCGCGACCCAGCTGTCGCCAGCGGCAATGGCCATGACCTGGGCCTTGGAGACCATAGGGACTGCATCAAAATCAAAGCTGTCGAGCGTCTTTTCCGGTGGCAGGATTCGCCTGGGCAAAATACGCCGACGCTTTGCGCAGAATCTCGTTGGCCTGACGAAGCTCGCGGCTCTCCCGCTCAAGAGCCTTCATAATCTCGGCGACATCGTTCGGCCGGCCTGCTCGCTTACCGCTATCGACCTCGGTCTTCTTCACCCATTCGTGCAGCGTGCGTGGCCGGCGAGCAGCCGATCTTGGCCGCGATAGATGAAACGGCAGCCCACCGCGCGGGGTGCTCGGCTTCGTGATCCAGCACCATGCGGATGGCACGCTCACGGACTTCAGGCGAGAATTTGTTCGTTGTCTTGCTCATATCGGCTCCAATCTCTCATGAGTTGAAGCCTCCGGCAAACTCGGCGCGGTTCTTGAATCTCAAAAAGGGAACCGGCTATAGGCTTGTGTTTTTAAGCAAAACGTCACCCTCCACTCCTCGGGGATACTCAACTACCATCTGGAAGGAAGGTAAGAGCTCAAGAATGGCGCGCAGGGGAAGCTGGCCTTCATAGAGCTCATGATCACTATACTCAGTATATATGTAACGCGTTCTCATCAGGATCTGATTGCCACCGGCAATAACGTCGGCCTCGGCTCCCTGCACATCCATCCAGATGAGATCTATGTTCTCTAGGCCAGCTTCGCTGCACCAGTCATCCAGCCTCCTGGTCTCAACCGAAATCGGAGGGTCAAACCGAACCCACTCGTACTCAGAAAGATGGTTCTTGGGACGGCGTATCGAGCCCGAGAGATCCCATTCCTTAGCGCTGTCATTGCCATTGCTGGGATGAAACTCGATCATCCCGTTCCGGTCGCTGATCGCAACCTCGGATAGCCTCATCCGATCCCGATCAGAACCCATTTTCTCCTTGAAGCGTGCAGCGGCTCTGGGGTCTGGCTCAAAGCAATAGAGCTGGGCGCTCGGAAGAAGGCGCAGAAAGCGTTGAGCATCGCTTCCGTCATTGCACCCAATGTCAAAGATTACAGGGTTAGGCTTATCGAGAAGCGAAACGATCTGTCGATGTACGTTTAACTCACACACCGGATCCATCACAGTCTCCTTAACTTTTCGAAGTGCCCCTGCTGAACGAGCTCGGGCAGGATATCACTGAAATACCGAGCCATTTGGCCCTTCTTTCGACATGGTTGTTGACGCGTCGCCGTGCGATTAGGTGGGCACGGCGCATTCGGTCGCGGGCTTTGTTATTCGCGAGTTTGTTTGGCGTAACGAAGCGACCGCTATGCTGAAAGCCCACTAGTCACCGAGGCCTCAGCGGGGACGGATAACTGTGATTTGCGGCCACGTACCGGGCTTAAGCATATGCAACGCTGCTCCCAAATCTGCCGAAGTTCATTTAGGAAAGTCTCACGACTACCTGAAACAGGCGCGATTCCATCCAAAATGTCGCCAACCAGGGCTTCTCCCTCAATCCTAATTAGCTGTTCAAACAACTCCGGTGAAATACGCACGGCCTGCAGGCTGGAGGCGCCTGTGCGGATCTCACATACAGTCTCTTGCCGATCCAGGGTGGAATATGCACGCGCCTGATGGAGACTTGCGTAAGGTGGCAAGGAAACTGCTAGTTTATTCCACTCCTCCATCGTTGAGATTCGCTTCTTGACGAGAAATGGACCGATCACAAGTGCATCCAGGTCGGTCGTCAAAAAAGTCGTTACAGCATCCCTAACCGAATCCACTACCGGCTCGGCGTTGTTGTTAAACGACGTGTTGAGCAAGATCGGAACGCCGGTTCGCTTCCCGAAAGCATTGATTAGCTCCCAATATGCGGGATTTGTCTCGCGTGACACTGTCTGCAAACGAGCCGTACCATCTACGTGCGTGATGGCGCCTAGCGAACCACGCTTGGGTTCGCGCACAGACACTACGAAATTCATAAAAGGAAATTTGCGCAAGGTACCTGGCAGATCAAAAAATTCCACGGCGTCCTCCTCCAATACCGAGGGAGCAAATGGGCGGTAGCCTTCCCGCTTCTTGACCATCATATTAATTCGATCCTTGTTTGACGCCGGCCTCGGATCAGCAAGAATACTCCGGTTGCCTAGCGCCCGTGGACCGAACTCCGAACGCCCCTGCACCCAGGCGATTACGGCGCCATCCGCAATCCATTCGGCTGCTTTGCCTGTCACGTCATCACTCCGTTCAATTTCGAGATGCTGGCCCCAAGCAAAAAGTTCCTCCTCCACGCTTCCTTCGCTCTCCAGGTCGGGTCCCCAATAGACGTTTTGCAAACGCTCACGAGGTGCCGGATGCCCCAGATCAAGAGACGCCATCAATGCGGCGCCTAGTGCGCAGCCAGCGTCATGGGCAGCCGGTTGCACGAAGATGTCGTCAAACATCCCCGAGTACAGCAGCTTGCCATTCAAAGTGCAGTTGTGAGCCACTCCTCCGGCCAAACACAGTCGTTCGATGCCCGTAACCTTGGTGTAATGCCGTAGGACGTGGAACACGATCCGTTCCAGTGCTTCCTGCAGTGAAGCACTCACATCTTTATGCTGCTGCGTGAACGGCGTGCCTTTCTGGCGTATTTGAATGTTACTGAGCAACGTAGGACCAACTCGGTCGAGATGGACCCGATAACCACCGTCGTCTAGGAGTTCGTAAAATTGTTCGAAGACCTCGCGGTACGAAGCGGGATTGCCGTAAGGTGCCAGACCCATGATCTTATATTCATCGAACGCGCCATAACCTAGGTAGCGGATCGTTTCCAAGTATAGCAGCCCTAGAGAATCATTCTCCGGAAATGTCACGAGTGGCTCAATCTCCGTGCTGGAACCAATCGCCAAAAGCCCCGAAAGAAAGTCTCCACCGCCGTCAATTGAGAGGACCAAACTTCGCTCGAAGCCCGACATGAAAAACGAGCTCACCGCGTGCGACATATGGTGGCTCACGAACGACACACGTGAGGGATCAATTTCGGCACCAAATTCTTGCCCGAGTAATCCGCACAACAACAGTCTCGCATCCGGTATTGGGGTGCTTGGGTGAGAGAGGCGCACGCGCTCGAGCACAGCGTTGCAATAGGCCTCGGTCGCATAATACGCGATGCGGTCGATGTCGCTCAGGTGAACACCTGCAGATGCGAGGCAATATTGAATCGAACGCGTTGGTAACTTGTTGGAGTGCTTGATCCGGTTAAGGCGCTCCTCCTCGACCGCCGCTATCACTCGCCCGTCGCGAACGAGAACCGCAGCCCCATCGTGCATAAAGGTGTTCGGTAGATCGAACGAATTTTCGTAGACTCTGCTTAGACCGCCACTGAGCCCTAGACACAGCATGTTGCTCTCCAGTTCGTTTCGAAAGGTAGGTCGCTCTGGCCTGGCCACCGGCCTTCGTAGTTTCATAGGGTGGCGCTTGACAGTGCAGCTAGAGCTCACGGGTCGAAGCCGAAATCAGATCGTGACCGGATCGGTGAGATTGCCGACAATCGGCGCTAACAGAGCCCCAGACCGAAGCATTTGCGGCGGTAACGCCGCGTAACGTATCCACATTACCCAGTCCTTCATCTTTCCGCCCGACAGCCACAACGACGTTTGGTGGTCGCTGCAAAGGTCGCAGACCGTATCCTTGCAGCGGCGAGTGCGCCTGCGTTGGCTCCGAGGCATAGCACACAGAATTCCGCCGCCGGCCTCCGTCATTCGCATATGCGCCAGTACCGAACTCAGCTCCCACGCGGTGGGGCCGCCATTGATAATCACGTCGAACGGCGCCCACGGCGTGAGAACCGATCTGCAACAACGCTAGAAGGGGAAGCAGTAGAAAGATGAACAGCGCGCTGTGAAGACGAATAGGAGGCGGCATCGACCGGGGCAAAAGTGCGTCACGTGAGAGCCCACTGAAACGTCGAGAAGCAACGACCAAGATTCTACCCGATCAAGTCGAGCGCAAGATAACGATCGAGACCAGGCAGCAGACCGACTGCCTCATCTCGTTTTCCCAGCACAGTCTCCACGGCACCCGAGGACCCATTTTAAGAACTCCGAATTACGGCTTTTACAAAACGCTTCTTCAGCGTCTTCTAATGGCAACCGTTTCGATCAGTAAAATCGATTGTTTGGATGGAACGCATTCACGAAAACGATGGCGTGACTCAGCAGTGAAGCGAGCGGCGACCCCATCCTTCTCTCTATGGCGGCCGTGTGCAAGGCAGATCCGCCTATTACATTCGACCGACAAACTCCTCGTGTCTTGTCATAAAAGCAACACTCCTTCGCTACTCTTGTTTCAGCCGACAAAGCCAAGCCGCATGTTCGTCTCGGCACATCAATGAGCCTAATGGCGGCGCTAGCTGCAAGGAAACTGCGTTCGGTCTTGGTCAGCACCGCCGCTGCGAGTGCCGCGAAACGTGGGCCAAGCGCTTCAACATTTTCCCCGGCGTAAGTGCGCAGCATCTGGTCTTTGAAGCGCCAGCCGACGAAGGAGAAGCCTGGGTTGGTGCGCGGCTCCTTCACCACTTTAGGGACCGGGACGATAAATCGGCAGAGGCCGCGGTAACTCCAAAAAATAACGCGGCGCTAAAAAATTGGCCTCAGGCTAGACCGTGGGTATAGACTGGTAGTCCGGTAGGCGCTATTCGTGCTGTTCCAGCGTAACATCAGCCACCCCGTGGATTCTCCAAGGCCTCTTATATTGAAAAAAGTGCAACGCAGTTTTGCCGTCGAGTACAAGAACGGCAGGCGAAAACTTGATGCCAGATCGAACTCGATCTGGGGCAATGTGGATCTAAAGTCAGTCGCGCGCGATCTAGAGGAAGAGGCATTGCCTTTTCTGTCAGGTAGCTCTCAGAGTGGCAAACCCGACAGCGAAATGTCTTTGCCGGAACAAGATCAGGCCGAGCAGTTGTTGACAGCGCCTCTCGGGCCGTCGACAACTGCATCAGATACACAGGAGATGAGCATGGCCGACGAGACTAATACGACAACCAAGGTCGATGGACAGACCGTTGTCGAAACGCCTAATGCGCCGAAGAAACAGCGCAAACCGCGCGCCAAAAAAGTCGCGGCACTCGAGACCGCGTTAGCTGACGCTACGGCAGAGCCGGCAGCTGCGCTGGCCGGGGACGGTGGTGTGAAGAGGAGAGGGCGCAAGACAAAGGCTATCGAAGCCACGGCGAGCGCCAAACGCGCACCTGTGCGCCGTGCTCCAAAGGCTGTGCAGGCAGCGCCGGCTGCCCCGATGGCGAGCGATGAAATGGCAGACCTTTTGCAGTTGGAAGAGGAAAATCAGCGGCTGCGCAAGCTTCTTGCTGAAAAACTTCGCGCTGAAAATGAAGATCTGCGCAAACGGCTCAAGCTCGATTGATATAAGCAACCGGTCAATAAGCGACCGTATCTACATTCATATCGAGACAAACAATTCGGCAACGGTAATGCTGTTGCCGGACCCCAAACTCACTGCCTGCTTGCGGGATAAAACGCGAGGTCGGATAGATGGCGTCTCCCTGGAAACTTCTTGCCCGACTGATCTCACCGGGTCGCGAACAAAAGCGAGAAAACGGCTCGGACCAGAAGGTTACGCCGGACACATTGGCCATTGCCGGTCCGACCGAAACGCCTGCCGAGAAGAGCCTGATAAGCGCCGTTCGACCGGCAAGCGAGGGGCCTCCCCGTCACGGCCATTCTCCTGCAATTTCCACCGAGTTTGTTGTTTCTAAGGAAGTCGGAATCGGTGGCCACGATCAGGTCGAAGGCCAAGATGCCAAAAACGTTGAGGCGGCCGATCCACCTCCATTCGGCGGGCTTAGTACCGACATCGCCGCTGGGCACGATGCTACGAGGCTCGAGCGAACTCTCGAGGTCGCCCCGCGTAAGAAGGCATCAGCCGCGATTGCAAACGCTGCCCCGGCAGTTCACACTGCGGACCAGATGAGCCTCGACGAAGACATCAGGGTGCTCAGGAGGCAGCTAGCCAGAAAGCTAAGGCTGCAAAACGCGCAGTTGAGAACAATGCTGGAGCGGTTTGAACGGTGACCTGTCGCAGTGCAACAACCTGTCGCCCTGGGCATGTAGTGGGGCCAGCGGCAGCATCACCTGTGTACGGCAAGGACAAATAATTGGGGTCCGAACACGGTCCCATTTCGTCGAGATCAACGACAAGAGTGTTTAGGCCATGTTCTAGGCATTTAACCGCGCTCGATCGCCACCGTGAACATCGAGCCTGCCGCAGGTTTCCTGGATGCGCGTCTCCGCCGCCTGCGCAATCGAAGCCGCGCCGCATTGGTGGCGTCAAGCTGAACTGACCGGGCGTCTGGTCCGTTTTGAACGAAGGTGTCGCCTGCTTCAAGTTGGCGCGCGCAACCGAGCCGGTGAAGCCGTGCTGCGCCAGACCTTTCACGATATTTGACGGCGGATTTCTTTACCAGTGCCGAGAGCTGAACAGTGACGCGATCGAGACCGACACATGCCATGGACTGCGAATTCAGCGATCGATTTAAAATCGAGCAATTGGGGGCTTGCCTCCTGCCTAACATCTCGACGAACTCGAGCTCGATTAAGTGATCACTCCAAGGCCCTCCGTTTGCCAGTCTAGATCGGCTGGCGGCCAAGATAAGCATCGAACGCGGCAGCGACATGGCGAAGGGCAGAGCGACGTTCGTGCCGCACACGGACTAAACCGTTGTCAAACTCAACGATCCCATCCTCAGCCAGAATCTCTAGCTGCTTAGCTGAACTCACTAGATGGGTCTGATCAAATCCCTGAGCCGTACAGATTGCTGATATGTCCGCCTCCAAGTAGCACATGAGCTGTTCGATGATTGCAGCTCTTACGCGATCCTCGGTAGTTAAACGGTAGCCCCTTGAGATCGCCAAGCGGCCGGATGCTATGTGCCGGTTATAACAGCTTTGCGTGAGATCGTTTTGAACGTAACCGTCGCCGCAACGACCAATGGCGGACGCGCCCAAACCGATGACAGTTGAGCAGGTTTCGGCAGAGTAACCAAGCGAATTTCGGCGCAGACGACCAGCTCTCTGTGCTATTGCAAGCTCGTCATCCGGCAAAGCAAAATGGTCGAGACCAATTTGCAGATAGCCTGCTGCAACTAACGTATCGGCCATGGCTGAGGCCTGCTCAGCTCGCGCGGCTATATCGGGCAGTGCTGCTGTGTCAATCAAGCGCTGATTTTTTCGAAAAGATGGAACGTGGGAATAACCGAAAACCGCGAGGCGGTCGGGACGCATCGCAATAGCTAACATAGCGCTCTCGAGACAGGACTGGACGGTTTGGTTCGGCAAACCGAACATCAAGTCGAAATTGATACGCCTGACCCCATGCAGGCGGAGGTTTTCGACGGCGGTCATCACTTGCGCCTCGCTCTGAATCCGGTTGATCGCCTTTTGTACGACGGGATCGAAGCTCTGCACACCGACGCTTGCGCGATTCACACCGGTTCTTTCTAGGGCTTCGGCCATATCGGTGGTGAACGTGCGCGGGTCGACCTCAACGGCAATGGTTGCACCTCGCTCAAGCGCAAAACGGCCGCGCAGGAGTTCCATTAGCGACAGGAAGTCTGCCGATGGCATAATGGTCGGGGATCCGCCGCCAAAGTGCACGTCACCCACGGAGAGTGCCTGCGGCACTTGCTCGGCGACCAGGCGGATTTCCTCGCGCAGCATTGCTAGATAATCGGTTATCAAAGTGTCCCGACGAGTGATGCTAGTCGGAAAACCACAATACCAGCACATCGAGCGGCAGAATGGAATGTGGAGATAGAGCGAGACAGCGTCATCAGTTCCCTGGCTTTTCAGCCATTGCTCATAAGTGTGGGCGCCGATTTCTGGAGAAAACTCCTGTATTGTTGGGTAGATAGTATACCAAGGCAACTGCGCCCGGCTATTTGTGTTCGGAACGAAAATCGACGACGGTGCGCGCAAAGACTTTCGCCTGCAGTCCGTGTCACGTTCACATACAATATTTGACACGTTTTTTTCCTTCGAAAGCTTGGTCCTATTGGGCACATGCCACGCCCGGAATGGACTTGATGTTCGATTTGACGTCGCATTCGGAAAGGGCCTTCGGCTCATCGCCAGGCTCGTCGCCGCTCGTTGCGACGCTGAGGTGCTTCTTGCGGCGCTTCGCCGCCTTGTCT
>NZ_LOKU01000041.1:0-30665 GCF_002211295.1 Rhizobium sp. N122
TCACCATCGCCGTCTTGCACGCTCCCATCAGGGCGATCGCCAGAATCCGGTTGCTCTATCGACTGCGCGAGCCGCCGCGAAGGCGACGATCCATCGCACATAGACAGCTAAGTTAGCGCATATGGGGCTTGACCCGAGTATCCATGCCGCACGCACTTCGCTTGAATTTGCTCGGCTACGGCCGCCTTTGTCAGTGTGAGCGCGAATGCAGCGCTCTCGGCCATGGATCCTCGGGTCAAGCCCGAGGACGACGGAGAGTGGGGGAGCCCTTTGCGGCAGGAACCATGAGCGTAGTGGTTCTGCTGGAATTGGCGCTTTTCGCTTTACGCAATTTTCCCAATCCGTTTGCTCCGTTTCGCTGGAACCCTCCGAACGTCTCGCTTCTTGCCCATCCCACCTCCCCACCCTCCGTCCTGCTCGGGCTTGACCCGAGCATCCATGCCCAGCACTCTGCGCGGATGGCGGGCTATGTCTACATCATCACCAACCAGAAAAACGGTACGCTCTATATCGGCGTGACATCCGATCTGGAGCGCCGCATCTATGAGCATCGCGAAGGGCTGACGCCGGGCTTTGCGTGGAAATACGGATGCACCCGTCTCGTCTGGTACGAGGAGCATTGGGATATCGGCACCGCGATCCAGCGGGAGAAGTCGTTGAAACGCTGGTACCGGCAATGGAAGGTCGATCTGGTCGAGGCGATGAACCCCGGGTGGGATGATCTCTATCTGACGCTGTGGTGATGCGAAAGCAGTGCTTGCGGCCATGGCGTTGGCGGTAACCACATCGAGCCGAAGTGCTTGTGGCGGTGGGTCCTCGGGTCAAGCCCGAGGACGACGGAGGATGGGGGAACCTATGCGGCAAGAACCGTAAGCGTAGCGGTTATTGGAATTGCCGCCATTTGTTTCCGCGCTTTCCACGCAAAACCGTTCGCCCATTTTGTTGGAATTGCTCCAGACCTCTCGCTTCTTGCTGCTCGTGCTCCCTCACCCTCCGTCATACTCGGGCTTGACCCGAGTATCCATGCCGCAAGCGCTGCGCTTGAATTTGTCGGCCGCGGTCGCCTTGTCAGTTCAACAGAAACGAAGTGCCCACCCGCATGGGTCCTCGGGTCAAGCCCGAGGACGACGGAGGGTGGGGGAACGCCCGCGGCAGGAACCGCAGCGTGCGGTGATCTATCGGCCGCGTTTTGCGTTACGCGGCTCCCTCGCCCGGACGGCGGCAGGATGGCGGCTCAGGCTTCCATCGAATAGCCGGCGCCGCGGACGGTGCGGATGACGTCTTGCATGTTGGAGAAGTTCAGCGCCTTGCGCAGGCGGCCGACATGGACGTCGACGGTGCGTTCGTCGACATAGATGTCATGGCCCCAGACGCCGTCGAGGAGCTGCGAGCGCGAGAAGACCCGGCCGGGCGACGACATCAGGAATTCCAACAGGCGGAATTCGGTGGGGCCGAGGCGGACTTCGCGGCTCTTGCGGTGGACGCGGTGGGTTTCGCGGTCGAGCTCGATATCGCCGCATTTCAGCACGGTGGAGAGAACCTCCGGACGGGCGCGGCGCAGCATCGCCTTGACGCGAGCAACGAGTTCCGGGGTCGAGAAGGGCTTGACGACATAATCGTCGGCGCCGGTGGAAAGCCCGCGGACACGTTCGCTCTCTTCGCCGCGCGCCGTCAGCATGATGATCGGCAGCCGCTCGGTTTCCGGGCGCATGCGCAGGCGCCGGCAAAGCTCGATGCCGGAGACGCCGGGCAGCATCCAGTCGAGGATGAGAAGGTCGGGCGTGCGCTCCTGAAGCCTGATTTCGGCCTCGTCGCCTCGAAGGATGGTATCGACCTCGAAGCCCTCAGCTTCGAGATTGTAACGGAGAAGCACGCTCAGGGCTTCCTCGTCTTCCACAACTGCAACTCTCGGGATCATGCGTGTCGGTCTCCTCGCGCATGATCCTTAAACCGGGGGTGATTTAAGCAATGCATCCTGCGCAAATTCACAAAAAATGGCTGCGACCTCTTTGCGCGCCCCACATGGGCGCGCACGCAATCGTCTGGTTCAGGCGGTTATTCGGTGACCGCGCCGACGGTGTTGGCGCTGTCGTCCTTCGGACGGTCGCCTTCCGGCTGTGCGCCGGTTGCCATGTAATAGATCGTTTCGGCGATGTTGGTGGCGTGGTCGCCGATGCGCTCGATATTCTTGGCGCAGAAGAGAAGATGCGTGCAGCTGGTGATGTTGCGCGGATCTTCCATCATGTAGGTCAGGAGCTCGCGGAACAGCGAGGTGTACATCGCGTCGATCTCGTTGTCGCGCTCGCGGATCGCGCTCGCCTTGTCGGCGGCGCGTGTCGTGTAGACGTCGAGCACTTCCTTGAGCTGGACGAGCGCCAGCTCGGACAGATGCTCGAGGCCGCGGGCCAGCTTGCGGGGAACGCCGGTGCTCTGCACGGCGATGACGCGCTTGGCGGTGTTCTTTCCGAGGTCGCCGACGCGTTCGAGATCGGCGGCGATGCGGATCGACCCCATGATTTCGCGCAGGTCGGCGGCCATCGGCTGGCGGCGGGCGATGGTGACGATCGCCTTGTCGCCGATCTCGCGCTCGGCGTGATCGAGGATCACGTCGTCGGAAATGACCTTCTGGGCCAGCGCGGTATCACCGTTGACCAGCGCCCGGACGGACTCGGCGACCATCTGCTCGGCCAGGCCGCCCATTTCGGAAATCCGCCGGGACAGGAACTTCAGATCATCATCATAGGCAGAATAAATATGTGTCGATGCCATGGGGCTTTGTCCTCGAATAACGGGAAGGCTTGGTGACGCCAAAATCAGCCGAAGCGGCCCATGATATAGTCCTGGGTGCGCGGATCGTCGGGATTGGTGAACATCTTGTCGGTGTCGTTCTCCTCGACCAGATTGCCGAGGTGGAACATGGCGGTGCGCTGCGAGACGCGCGCGGCCTGCTGCATGGAGTGGGTGACGATGACGATCGTGTAGTTTTCGCGCAGTTCGTGGATCAGCTCCTCGACCTTGGCGGTGGCGATCGGGTCGAGCGCCGAGCAGGGCTCGTCCATCAGGATGACTTCGGGGCTGACGGCGACGGCACGGGCAATGCAGAGGCGCTGCTGCTGACCGCCGGAGAGGCCGGTGCCGGATTCATGCACGCGGTCCTTGACCTCGTTCCAGAGGCCGGCGCGCTGCAGGCTGGTCTCGACGATCTGGTCGAGATCGGCCTTCGACTTGGCGAGGCCATGGATGCGCGGGCCGTAGGAGACGTTTTCGTAGATTGTCTTCGGGAACGGGTTCGGCTTCTGGAAGACCATGCCGACGCGGGCGCGCAGTTCGACGACATCGATATCGGGATCATAGATATCGTCGCCGTCCAGCGTGATCTTGCCGGCGACGCGGCAGCCGTCGATCGTGTCGTTCATGCGGTTGAGGCTCCGCAGAAAGGTCGACTTGCCGCAGCCCGACGGGCCGATCAGCGCGGTTACGGTGTTTTCGCGAATGTTCAGGTTCACATCGAAAAGCGCGCGCTTTTCGCCGTAGTAAACCGAGACATCCTGGCCGATCATCTTATACGGGACGTTGCTCATCTTCTGATCCAGCGCCTTTTCAACTGCAGCTTCCGTCAACATGTTCATGATCTTGTAACTCCGTTTACCAGCGGCGCTCGAAGCGACGACGCAAGAGAATGGCGCCCATGTTCATGACGATCAGGAACAGGAGCAGGACGATGATGGCACCCGAAGTACGCTCGACGAAGGCCCGCTCGGCCTCGTTTGCCCACATATAGACCTGCACGGGCAGGGCCGTCGAGGGATCGAGCGGTGTCGTCGGCGCGTTGGCGACGAAGGCGACCATGCCGATCAGGAGCAGCGGCGCGGTTTCGCCGAGCGCGTGCGCCAGGCCGATGATCGTGCCGGTGAGGATGCCGGGCATGGCGAGCGGCAGAACATGGTGGAACACCATCTGCATCTTCGACGCGCCGAGGCCGAGCGCTGCGGCGCGGATCGACGGCGGCACGGCGCGCAAGGCCGCGCGCGTCGCGATGATGATCGTCGGCAGGGTCATCAGCGTCAGCACCAGGCCGCCGACCAGCGACGCCGAACGCGGCAGGCCGACGAAGTTGATGAAGACGGAAAGGCCGAGCAGACCATAGACGATCGAGGGAACCGCGGCGAGATTGTTGATGTTGACCTCGATCAGATCCGTCAACCGGTTCTTCGGCGCAAACTCCTCGAGATAGATCGAGGCGGCAACGCCGATCGGCAGAGCGAGCACCAGCACGATCAGCATCAGGTAGAGCGAGCCGATGAGGGCGACGCCAAGGCCCGCGGCCTCCGGGCGGCTGGAGTTGCCGTTGACGAAGAGGCCGGTGTTGAACTGCTTGTGCAGAGCGCCGCTCGCCTTCAGCTCGTTCATCCAGCCAACCTGCTTGTCGTTGACCTTCCGGTTCTTCTCATCGACCGAAAGGTCGATCTGGCCCTTGTTGGCACTGTCGACATTGGCGTCGGCGAGCACGGTGACATTGACCGTCTTGCCGATGATCGACGGGTCGGCGACGACTATGTCGCGCAGTTGAATCGGCGCCCCCTTGGAAAGCATGGCGGATGCATCGCGCACGTCAGGCTTGCTCGAGGCGTTGATATTCAGCTGCTTGACGATCGCATCGCGCAGCAGAACCGGATAGTTGGCGGCGATCAGCACCGAAGGGTCGGTCGCACGCTTGTTGCTGGGGTCGATCGTCTTCTCGGAAAATTCGATCGGCAGGGTGATCGCCGTCTGCTGAAAGGCGGTGTAGCCTTTGCCGATCACGGTCCACAGCAGGATGAACAGGAAGACGAGGCCGAAGGCGATGGCCGCGATGCCATAGGCCTGGAACCGGCGCTCGGCGGCGTAGCGGCGCTTGATGCCGATATCGCGGCGCGCCGGCGCCTTGGAGATGGTGACGCCTGTTGTGGGAGAAACAATATCCGTCATTCGTACTGCTCCCGGTATTTGCGCACGATGTAGAGCGCATAGATGTTGAGGCAAAGCGTGATGCAGAACAGCGTGATGCCAAGAGCAAAGGCAACCAACGTCTGCGGCGAGGTGAACTCGAGGTCACCCGTCAGCTGATTGACGATCTTGACGGTCACCGTCGTCATCGGCTCGAAGGGGTTGATCTGGATGCGGGCGGCGACACCGGCGGCCAGCACGACGATCATGGTTTCGCCGATGGCGCGCGAGGCGGTCATCAGCAGCGCGCCGACGATGCCGGGAAGTGCTGCCGGCAGAACAACCTTCTTGATGGTTTCGGAGCGTGTGGCGCCAAGACCGAGCGAACCGTCACGCAGCGCCCGCGGCACGGCGGTGATGATATCGTCCGACAGCGAGGAGACGTAGGGGATCAGCATGATGCCCATGACGATGCCGGCGGTCAGAACGCTCTGCGCCTGGATGAAGTTGATGTAGCTGCCGGAGAGCAGGCCGCTGATCTGAGCAGAGAAATCGCGCAGGAACGGGCCGACGGTGACGAGCGCGAAGAAGCCGTAGACGATCGTCGGAATGCCGGCGAGCACTTCGAGCAGCGGCTTGGCGATCCCGCGCAGCTTCGGCGAGGCGTATTCGGCCATGTAGATGGCGGCGAAAAGGCCGACCGGCACGGCGAGCAGCATGGCGACCAGGCCGATATAAAGCGTGCCGAGCAGCAGCGGGATCAGGCCGAACTGGCCGAAGGACGAGCTGCCGGCGCCGGCAAAACGCGGATCCCAGACGGTGCCGAAGAAGAAGTCGGCGGCGGGAACGGCGGCAAAGAAGCGCGCCGCTTCCGACAGCATGGACAGCACGATGCCGATCGTCGTCAGGATGGCGATCGACGAGGCGAGCAGCAGGCCCCAGAGCATGACGCGCTCGACCCGGTTGCGGGCGCGGAAGCGGGGGGCGATGGCGCGCAACGCATAGAAGGCGCCGGCAACGGCGAGAATGAAGACCACCGCGGTCATGGCGAGGCGGCTGGTCATGCTCATGGCGTTGAGCGTCTTGGCGGCGCCGAGCATGTAAGGCAGCGGCTGGCCGGCCAGCGGCACGCCCTTTTCGCTGAGCTTGGCCTGGAGTGCCGCCGGATCGGTGCCGATCGCTGCGGTTTCATCCGCGGTCAGCATCGTCAGGCCGCGGGCGACCGTCGCCACCATCGAGTAACCGAGATCCTGCTCGACGGCGGCCTGCGCCTTGACGTCGTCAGGGAAGTGGCTGCGAACCGAGGACTGGATGATGCCGGGGCTGACGGAGAGCCAGACGCAAAGCACGATGAGGGCGGGAAGAACGGCCCAGATCGCCGCATAGGCGCCGTAATAGGCCGGCCGGGAATGCAATGCGGAGGATTTGCCTCCGGCAAGTGCTGTGGCTCGGCTGCGCGCGACCAGATAGGCGGCGGCACCGATCACCACAAGGCACAAAAGTATGATGGATGTGCTCATTCGTTACGTCCCCAGGCCCGTAGCCCCAAAGCCCGGCAGCCTCATCGGTCTGCCTTCAGCTTCCAATCATGCGGAATGAATTCAACCCTGCCACACCGAAAACGCCGGCGCGAAGGGGCAAGGCAATGCCGGCGCGGGCTTGCCGCGCCGGCAAAGTCATTACATGGACTTGCCGGCTTCGACGTCCTTGCGGATCGCGTCGCGCTCGGCATCGGGAGCGGCAACCAGGCCGTATTCGACGAGCGGGCTGTCGGGGCCGATCATCTGGTCGGATACGAAGAAGTTGACGTATTCCTTCAGGCCGGGAACGGCGCCGAGATGTGCCTTCTTGACGTAGAAGAACAGCGGGCGGGAAACCGGATAGGTGCCGTTGGCGATCGTTTCCGTCGACGGAACGATACCGCTCATGCTGGCAACCTTGAGCTTGTCGGCGTTGTTTTCATAGAAGGAGAGGCCGAATACGCCGACGCCGGTCTTGTTGGCGGCGATGCGGGCGAGCGTTTCCGGATAGTCGCCGTCGATGTCGACAGCAGCGCCGTCCTTACGGACTGCGACGCAGGCCTTCGTCTGAGCGGCCTTGTCGGAGATTTCCTTGGCGATGACGTCGGTTGCGCCTGAAGCCTTGCAGCCGGCAGCCAGAACGTTCTGTTCGAAGACTTCGCGGGTGCCGTGCTTTTCGCCCGGGATATAGGCGGCGATATCAACAGCCGGAAGCTTCGGGTTGACGTCCGACCACTTCTTGTAGGGGTTGGCGACGAGCTTGCCGTCGACCACGACCTGGGCTGCGAGGGCCTTGTAGATGTCGGCGGGAACGTAGGCGACATCCGGGTTGGACGAGTCGGTTGCGAAGACGATGCCGTCATAACCGATCTTGACTTCCTGAATGTCGGTCACGCCGGCAGCCTTGCAGGCTTCGGCTTCGTTCTTGTTGATCGGACGCGAAGCGTTGGCAATGTCGATGGTGTCTTCGCCGACGCCCTTGCAGAATTCCTTCAGACCAGCGCCCGTGCCGCCAGATTCGACGACCGGCGTCTTGAAGTTGGTGAAGGTTTCGCCGAAGGACTCGGCAACGATCTTTGCGTAAGGCAGGACGGTGGACGAACCAGCAACCTGAATCTGGTCGCGGGCGACGGCAGCGCCAGCGAAAGCGGCGGTTGCAGCGAGCGCGGCAACGGTGAGCTTGAAGGTGTTCATTAGAAATCTCCCGCATTGGGCTTGTGTGAGTGCGGCCTTTCGAGAGGCCCTCGCAGTGCCTTTTTTCATCGGCGGGACTCTCTTAGCGCTGTAAGCACCGTCCTTTTATGTCAAATCGGTGAAACATTTGTGACAGGTTATCTTGTTGATATATAATCATAAATTATAGAGCATTCAGCCAACCACGTCGGTGGGCGGCAAAGTTTGGACCGCATACTCGACCTGGCATTGCAAAATTTTTCATAAGCGGCCCATCGGTTGCCGGACGCCCGCAAACGGGCGAAAGGGCACATGCCGCTACCTCTCGACTCCCTCTTCTCCCCTCGGGGAGAAGGTGCCCGTAGGGCGGATGAGGGGGCCAGCGACGCAGGTCTTTCCAATGTCCTCATGCGAGTTTCGCTTGCTGAAAGGGGAATTACTTAAAGGATGTCCGTGTGGCCCCCTCATCCGACCCTTCGGGCCACCTTCTCCCCGCTGGGGAGAAGGGACATGCCGCAACCTTTCCGCTCCTCGCAAACCTCGCATAGGACACGTCAGAACCGCACCGTAAAATCGGTGCCCTTGCCGACTTCGGACTTGACGATCAGTCGGGCGCGGTGGCGGGTGAGGATGTGTTTGACGATGGCGAGGCCGAGGCCGGTGCCTTTTTTCGAGCGGCTGTCCTCGATGCTGACGCGATAGAAGCGTTCCGTCAGGCGCGGCACATGCTCGGCAGGGATGCCCGGCCCCTTGTCGACGATGCTGACCTCGACCGGCTGGCCGGCGCCGTTCTTCAGCCAGACATCGACGGTCTTGCCCTCCTGGCCGTATTTGCAGGCGTTTTCCATCAGGTTCTCGAACACCTGGACAAGCTCGTCGCGGTCTCCCAGAACCTCGACCTTGCCGTCGGGCAGATGCAGGTCGATGTCGACGCCGACGTCTTTTGCGAGCGGCACCAGCGAATCCCGGACATGGCCGAGCAGCGGCACCAGATCGACCTTCTCATCCGGCGCGATATGCGATTTCAGCTCCAGCCGCGAGAGCGACAAGAGGTCGTCGACCAGCCGGCTCATGCGCGTCGTCTGATCGAACATGATGGCGAGAAAACGCGCCTGCGCCTTCAGATCGTTCTTCGCCGGTCCCTGGATGGTCTCGATGAAGCCGCGCAGCGAGGCCAGCGGCGTGCGCAGCTCGTGGCTGGCATTGGCGACGAAATCCGACCGCATGCGGTCGATCCGGCGCACCTCTGAAATATCGCGGAAGGAGAGGATGAAATAGCGCTCATGCGGCTCGCCTTCGGCCGAAAATTCGATGGGGGCGCTGCGGACGATATAAACGCGCTCCGACGGCAGCCGCTCGGCATGCTCGATCTGGTTCGGCGCGTTGGTGGCGATGGTTTCGCGCACCATATCGAGCACGCCGGGCGAACGCATGCGGCCGGAAATATGGGCACCGAGTGCCACCTCGCCGAAGGCCTTTTCGGCAGCGCGGTTCTGGAAGAGCACCGAGGCGTCGTCCGACAGCACCATGACCGGAATATCGAGGCCGGCGAGCGTGGCGGACACTTCAGGCAAGCGGCTCGGCGGCACCTCCGGCTTGATTTCAATGGGCTCGGCCGGTTCGTCCTTGATGACGGGCGCCTCATTGAAAAGTGCGGTGACGATCATGACAAGCAGGAGGCCGAGCACCACCCATTTGTTCATGCCGGCCGCAATCGCGGCAAGCGCGCTGAGGATCGCCGCCAGCAGCACCGGCCGCTCGCGCCGGATGCGCGCCAACAGGCTTTTTCTCCACGGAGTTTCGTCTTGCAAGTGCCCTCGCGGCGTCGATTCGTGTTTCTTATATTGAACTCTGCCTGATAGCGGCAATTCATGACAGAAATTTTCGGTCGGCCGCTTCGATGCGAAAGGCCGCAGCCGAAACCGACGAAAAATGATCGGCGAATGCGAGAGATTTGATTTTCAACGGTAAATATGTTCGCCTGCGGGAAAGTACCGATCGGACTTAAGGAGGAGCATATGGCCGAGACCGTCGAAAGCAGGGCCGTGGAGCTGGAGATCCGCGGAAAGCAACGCATCTTCGATGTCGACGATCCCATCCTGCCGGACTGGGTGGAGGAACACGCGCTTGCCTCCGGCGACTTTCCCCACAAGAAGAAGCTGAAGGAAGAGGACTATGTCGAGCAGCTGGAAAAGCTGCAGATCGAGCTCGTCAAGGTGCAGTTCTGGCTGCAGGCATCAGGCAAGCGGGTGATGGCGCTGTTCGAAGGGCGCGATGCGGCCGGCAAGGGCGGCGCGATCTCGGCCTCCTCGGAGAATATGAACCCCCGCCTTGCCCGCGTCGTGGCGCTGACCAAGCCGACCGAGCGCGAACAGGGGCAATGGTATTTCCAGCGTTATGTCGCGCAGTTCCCGACCGCAGGCGAATTCGTGCTGTTCGACCGCTCCTGGTACAACCGCGCCGGCGTCGAGCCGGTCATGGGTTTCTGTACGCCGCAGCAATATGAGGATTTTCTCAAGCAGGCGCCGCAGCTCGAAAAGATCATCGCCCATGAGGGCATCTTCTTCTTCAAATTCTATCTCGATATCGGCCGCGAAATGCAGCTGAAGCGCTTCCACGACCGCAGGCACGATCCGCTGAAAGTCTGGAAACTGTCGTCGATGGACATCGCCGCGCTGACGAAGTGGAGCGATTACAGCGAAAAGCGCGACCGCATGCTGAAGGAAACCCATACGGATTTCGCGCCCTGGACGGTGATCCGCGCCAACGACAAGCGGCGGACGCGCCTCGAACTCATCCGCCACATGCTGAACAGGATGGATTATGACGGCAAGGACGAGAAAGCGCTCGGCACCGTCGATAAGGAGATCATCGGCTCGGGGCCCGGATTCCTGAAGTAGGCGGCGAGCCGAAGCCGGGCCACCAGTTACTGGGACCGAGGCCACCAGCTTTGCCGGGGCCGAGGCCACCGGCCTTGCCGGAACTGGTGCCATCGGCTTCGCCGAGGCTGGGATTACTGCCCCGGCAGGATGCGGATGGCGAAAAGGTTGATGCCGCGCGCCTTGCCGTCGAGATCGCTGTTGATAACAAGCGTGCCCGGCGCGTTCGGCGCCAGCGATCGGTCGAATTTCACCTGCAGCAGCGCATCCGACTTTTCGCGGGTGACGTTGAAGCGATGGCGGGCGCAATTGCCGAGCGACTGGAAATTGCATTCGACGGTCACCTGCGTCGGCTCATCGGTTGTGGATTGCAGCGTCAGCGCGATCGTCGAGGATTTGCCGGCAAGCTGCTGCAGCACCGATGCCGGCACGCTGATGGAGATATTGCCGTCGGCCGCACCGCTTTGCGAAATCAGGCGAACGGCAGGGCCGTCGTTCTCGGCGATCTTTTCGGTGCGCGCCCGCGGGCCGCTCTGGATCTTGTCGGCGTCATCGGGCTTGAACAGCGGGATCCAATCGGCCGAAAAGCTGTTCTGCGGATCGATGGTCACCGGCTCGTCGGTATGCGGGGCTGATTTGCCGGCGCTGTCGTCATTGCCGGTGAAATCCTCGGGCTGGGTACTGGCGGGCGGATTGGCGACGCTGGTGTCGCGCTCGGCGGCCGTCATCAGCAGGCCCGATGTATGTGCCCACCAGGCGCCGATGCCGATAAAGGCCAGCAGCACGCACCAGACGAGAAGCCTGGAAAAGAATTTGCGCGGCTTGCGGCGGCCTGCCGCCCGCTCCGGGCGGAAATCCATATTGGTGGCGCGCTGACCGCGGGCAAGCCGCTCCTCGCCGACGGGGGCGGCTGCGAGGTGATCGGCACGGCCGGCATGCACGTCGTCGAGGCTGAACTCGTCGCCTCCGCCGTGGGTCACCTCGGGAGCGCGGGTCTCGCCTGCGGCCGCATGGCTGTCGATCAGGTTGTCGATATCGCCGGCATCCCCCCTTTGAACCGGCGGCGGCGGCATTTCCACGACGGGCGGCACGGGCACTTCAGGCGGCCTCTGGCGCGGATGCAGGCGGTCGCGCTCCTCGCTTTCTATGGCGTGGATGGTGCTTTCCAGGCGATGGCGATGATGGGCAACGACCTCGGTATCGGTGATATCCTGCTTGCGCAGGCCGGCTTCAAGCGCCTGGCGGGCCGACTGATAGATCCTCGCTCGAACCTCCGGATTGTCGCGATCGGAATTGTCGAGCGCTGTTCTGATGGCCGTTTCTAATCCGCTCACTTCAAGTCCTTCACCTTGAACCCGGCATCGGACTGCAATC
The DNA here is from genome assembly GCF_002211295.1 of Rhizobium sp. N122. Classification (NCBI taxonomy): domain Bacteria; kingdom Pseudomonadati; phylum Pseudomonadota; class Alphaproteobacteria; order Hyphomicrobiales; family Rhizobiaceae; genus Rhizobium; species Rhizobium sp. N122. Next base: position 11,873 of record NZ_LOKU01000041.1, read on the forward strand.
CCCGCCGTTCTCCATCAAAATTCGGTAGCGGCAAGCGCGGCAAACCGCAAGCCTTGCAGGTCCGGCTGCAGCGGATCGACGGGGATAATCGCCCGGTTTCACCGCTTGCGAACCTTATTCTACCAGCTTTGTCAGCCGCATACATTCGGGCAGAAATCGACGAAGGCGTGGCGGCCGCTCTTTTATCGGCCTTTCTTCTCTGTTATGAGATTGACGTTTTCGTAAACGTCAATGGAAGCATCAAGCATGGCTCTGCCCCCGATCCTCAGCGACAAATTGAGGCTGCCGGTCATCGGCTCGCCGCTGTTCATCATCTCGCATCCCACGCTGACGGTGGCGCAATGTAAGGCGGGCGTCATCGGGGCGTTTCCGGCGCTGAACGCCCGGCCGGCAAGCCAGCTCGACGAATGGCTGGCCGAGATCACCGAAGAGCTTGCCCGCCACGACGCCGCCCATCCCGACAGGCCGGCCGCCCCCTTTGCCGTCAACCAGATCGTCCACATGTCGAACAAGCGGCTGGAGCATGACCTGTCGCTCTGCGTCAAATACAAGGTGCCTGTTGTCATCTCCTCGCTCGGCGCCGTGCCGGAGGTCAATGCCGCCGTGCATTCCTATGGCGGCATCGTGCTGCACGATATTATCAACAACCGCCACGCCCATTCGGCCATCCGCAAGGGCGCCGACGGACTGATCGCGGTGGCGGCCGGCGCCGGCGGCCATGCCGGCACACTGTCGCCCTTTGCCCTCGTCCAGGAAATCCGCGAATGGTTCGACGGACCGCTGCTGCTCGCCGGCGCGATCTCCACCGGCGGCGCCATCCTCGCCGCAGAAGCGATGGGCGCCGACATGGCCTATATCGGCTCGCCCTTCATCGCCACTGAAGAAGCGCGCGCCGCCGAGGCCTACAAGCAGGCGATCGTCGAAGGCGCTGCCGGCGATATCGTCTATTCCAACTATTTCACCGGCGTGCATGGCAACTATCTCAAACCGTCGATCATCGCCGCCGGCATGGACCCGGACAACCTGCCCGCCGCCGATGTCTCGAAGATGGATTTCGAGCAGGCGGTCGGCGGCGCCAAGGCCTGGAAGGACATCTGGGGCAGCGGCCAGGGCATCGGCGCCGTCAAGGCCGTCGAGCCGGTGGCCAGACTCGTCGACCGGCTGGAGGCGGAATACAAGGCCGCCCGCGCCCGGCTGGCGCTCTGAGGGCAGTCTTCCACACCCTGCCCTCTTTTTTGCCAAAGCCATGACAGGGCGCTTGAAATCTTCGGACAATGGCTGTATCAGCGCCATGCAAATCGCGGGCCGCATGCTTCGGCCCTGAGATGCCGCTTTAGCTCAGGTGGTAGAGCACATCATTCGTAATGATGGGGTCGCAGGTTCGAGTCCTGCAAGCGGCACCAGCCTTCCCTGGTCCGTTCTGGACACATAGGTTACGGTTTATTCCTAAGACATAGGTAACACTTTCGCGCCGAAAGGGTTCGGCAGCGGTTCGAGCCTGCATGTCTCGTCATCGAAGTATCCCAGGTCGTAATCCATGAAGCTTGCGAGCCAGATATGGTCTTCGACCTGTTTGATGCCGACGGCCTGGCCGGCAAAGACCAGGCTGAGATTGATCTTCTTTCGCTTATAGCAGATGCGGCCGCATGTTGTGACGGTAACGGTCTGGTCGTGGAACGGATAGTCGAGTTCCGGCAGGCCGCGATAGGATCGTGGTGAGGCGTTGTAGCGCTCTGCCGGGCAAGCCATGTCAAGCGCCTGGTGTGGCCGTTCTGTGTTGAATTCTTCGATGAAGTCGTCGAAACGGGCCTGCTGCTGCAGGAAATTGGCGCCGGCCGGCTTGGTGGTCTCCAGCTTGAGTGTAAGATGCATGCGTTCGTGGCGGCCGTTCTGCTGCGGATTGCCTGGCTTGATGCGTTCGATGTCGATGCCGAGCCTGAGCCACCAGACCGCCAACCGCGACAGATTGAACAATCCGTTGGGGCTGGCGAAGGGTACGCCATTGTCGGTTCTGATCGCCCCAGGCAGGCCGAACTCCTTGAAGACGCTCTCGAACACGGTGAAGGCGTAGGCCTCCTTCGTCGTGTGCAGCGCTTCGCAAGCCAGGAGATAGCGGCTGGCGAAATCAGTGATCGTCAAGGGATAGCAGTAGCGCTTGTCGGCGAGCATGAATTCGCCTTTGTAATCGGCGCACCACAAGTCGTTGGGTTGGCGAGGTTGGGAGAGTGGCGTTCCCTGCGCCCTGTTGCGGCGTCGTTTGCGGTGCTGGACCAAGCCGTTGCGGTCGAGCACCGCGTGCACGGTCGAGATCGCCGGCGTTTGCACGTCTGGGTAAAGCCGCGCCAGCCGTTCTCTGATCTTCGGCGCGCCCCAGCTCGGCTTCTCCTGCTTGGCACGCACAATCAGCTTCTCGATTTGGAAAGGAAGCTGATTGGCGTGCCGGTAAGGACGTCGCGAGCGATCCGTCAGTCCTTCCAGTCCGCAGGCATTATAGCGGCTGATGATCTTGTGGCCGGTCTTGCGGGAGATGCCGAACTCGCGGCACAGCGCCGCTATCTTCTCGCCATCCAGAACCCGCGCAACGAATTTGAGACGCTCGTCCATGAGATTACACTCCTGCCAAGGCACCTTTGCTCTCCTCGCAAAGGCCAAAAGTGTAACCCATGTCTCCGGTATGAACTGTCACCCTTCTCTCGGGAAGGACACCTTTCTCCTTTGATTTCATTATTCATTCAATGATATCAATGTCTCGACAGCTGCCGACTGAGCCCCACGACAGGGACACACGGCAGATCAATGGCGTTTCGAATGGCTAAACCGACAACACGCAAAGGGACGGCTAACGCGCAATTCAAGCGCCGCGTCCCGCTCCATCTGGTCGACAAGTTGAAAGGCCAGCGCTTCGCGGCCGACCTGCCGGTAGACCTTACGCCCTTCTCTGAGACGCTACGGGTTTCGTGCGTCATCCATGACCGGGGCTGATCCAACAAAAGCGGAAGTGATGTTGGTTTACCCAAATACCGCAAGCAGGGCAACATGATGCCGCCGGCAACAGGTGCGGTGTAGAAACGCGATGTCACGGCCGCGGGATGGTGATGCATAAAGGAATTGACTTGATCGTCTCGGGGCTATTGGTATTTTCATTAACGAGAGAGAGGGAACCGTGAGTAACGCATCGGCCAACGGGATGATCATCAGGGGGATCATTATTATAGGTTTTCTCGGCCTTGGATGCGTAATGCTGGGAGCTTCCGTTTTTGATTATATGAAAACGGGAGAGTGGCAATCTATGTCCGTTCTCGAGGCCATTCACGATTTTTTTGAAACTCCCGACAATCAGGTAGCCGCATTTTTCAGCCGATGGATCGGTCTGGCAAAAATGCTTCATGCCATCCCTGCGTTTCTCGTTCCGTTTGGTGTAGCGGTCATGGCTTCATCAATTGAGTAAAATATCCAGACAAAGACGGTGGCGGAGTGAAAACATGACGATGCCCGACACCGCCACCTTAAGATGCCGCGAACCGGATCGCGGATATCTCGCGACCGAATTGCATATTATCTTGCGCCGGGCGGCCCTTCGGTTGCGCAACGCCGCGGCCAGGCATGCCGCCCCTAGTCAAGCAGTTCACGATGCTTTGCCCTCAGGCGGCGCGAAAGTTTAGAATGCTGGACGACGAATGACCGGATGACTGTCTATCGCCTTTGGTCGAGTGCATAGGATGCCTCTGCTTGCTGGTGTCTGCAGTTAGCATCTTCGAAAGTCGTCGAAAACCTGCAATTCCGGCAGGAACCTGCCGCTCCCGACCTGGTTCTCCCCTTGAGACAACAAGGATGGAGCAAACCATGTCCTGCAAACTGATCGCGATATCGCTTCTTTCCATCGGCCTTGCCGGCTCGGCGCTGGCGCAGACGGCCGGGGGCGCGAATTCCAGTGGGCGGCTTTCGGTGGCGCCTGTCATCGGCGGCTCGGGGAGCTCTGGCACGGGTTCGGCCGGTACCGGATCTGCTGGTACGGGCTCGGCCGGCGCCGGCTCTGTCGGCACCGATCCCGGTACGACCGGCAGCACCACCGGCAGCACGACCGGCACTGGCGGCGTCGATCTCAACAGCGGGCGCAGCACCATCAATCCCGGCGGCGTCAATCCCGATCTCAAGCCGACGCCGGGTTGCACCGCCGGCTCCGGGGATAGCGGCTCGGGCGGCGAGGCCTGCCCGCAATGAGGATAGTACGGATGTCCGCCTGACAGGATCTAGGCCCGAGGCTGACTGCGCCGGGCCTTCGTTTCGGCTGCCCTGAAACCGCATAAAACAAAGGCTGTCGTGAGAACCGCTTTACCGGCCGGTTTCCAGGACGTAATAGTACAGCATCCCTCCGCAAGCGGCGATCGCCCTACCCAGCCTGCCATTTTCCGGCGTCCGCGGAGCACCCGAAGAGGATCGTCATGTCGAATGCAGCGCATCGCTCGAACCGCGTGCTTGTCGTCGCGACCATCATGTTCGCGACCTTCATGGTGGCGATCGAGGCGACGATCGTGGCGACCGCCATGCCGCGCATCGTCGGGCAGCTCGGCGGTTTTTCCTATTACAGCTGGGTGTTTTCGGCCTTCCTGCTGGCGCAGTCGACGACGACGGTGATCTACGGCAAGCTTTCCGACATCTTTGGGCGCAAGCCGGTGCTGATCGGCGGCATCCTGATCTTCCTTGTCGGCTCTTTGCTCTGCGGGCTTGCCTGGTCGATGATGTCGCTGGTGCTGTTCCGGCTACTGCAGGGGCTGGGCGCCGGCGCCATCCAGCCGGTGACGATGACGATCATCGGCGATCTCTTCAAACTCGAGGAGCGCGGCCGCGTGCAGGGCGCGATGGCGACCGTCTGGGCGACCTCGGCCGTCGTCGGGCCGCTTGCCGGCGGCATCATCGTCGACAATATCTCCTGGGCCTGGATCTTCTGGATCAACCTGCCGATCGGCATTCTCTCGATCATCGCCTTCATGATCTTCCTGAAGGAGGAGGTGGCGCACAAGCAGGCAAAGATCGATTATCTCGGATCGGTGCTGTTTTCGATCTCGATCGTGGCGCTGCTCGTCATGCTGACGGAAACCGATGCGAGCGCCTGGATCCTGCTGTCGCTGTTTACCGTCTTCGTGGTCGCGGGCCTGCTCTTTCTCGCCCAGGAGAAACGCGCGCCGGAGCCGATCATTTCGATCCCGCTCTGGAGCCGCCGGCTGATCGCCACCAGCAATGCGGCGACGCTTCTGGCCGGCATGGCGCTGATCGGGCTCTCCACCATCCTGCCGATCTACGTGCAGGGCGTGCTAGGCCGCTCGCCGATCGTTGCCGGCTTCACGCTCACCATGCTGGTCGTCGGCTGGCCCTTGGCGGTGATGCTCTCAAGCCGCTTCTATAAAGCCTTCGGCATTCGCCGCACCTTGCGGGTCGGCAGCCTGCTGTTTCCCTTCGGCGCCTGCTTCCTGCTATTCCTGACGCCGGAGAGTTCGCCGGCGCTTGCCGGCGCCGGGTCCTTCTTCATGGGCTTCGGCATGGGCCTGATCAGCCTCACCAGCATCGTGCTGGTACAGGACAGCGTCGAATGGTCGATGCGCGGCAGCGCCACCGCCTCGATCATCTTTGCCCGCAGCCTCGGCAATACGCTCGGCGCCACCGTGCTCGGCGCCATCCTCAATGCCGGCATCAATCATTATGCGGGCGGCGAGGCGGCGGCCGGCCTGCATGCCGCGCTGAACCAACCGACCGGGCTCTCGGCGCTCGCCGCCGACCCGGCGATCCGCGCCGTCTTCAATGCGGCGCTACATTGGAGCTTCTGGGGCGTGGTGGTCGTCGCGGTGCTGACCTTCTTCACCACCTGGCTGATCCCGGTCGCGCCGAGCCGGAAACGCGAGGGCGCGGCTGTCGCCAGCGAGGCGGCCTCGCATTAGGCGGCTCGGTCGGACGGAGTGATTGAATTGACCAACACTGCTGGAGCTTTATACAATAGCTTTTGCGAAACTCGGGGATCAGCTGAAGCCAATTGGCTATCCTGGATTGTGCGACATCAAGAATGCGGAGCCATCTGATTGCTAAAGCGATGCAGCCCGGCTGCATGCATAGCCATGGAGAAACAAAATTATAAAGATCATGGTCTTGCTGCACAGCGCCGATGGCATGGCTTGGCAGTCTCCCCCTAAAGGCACCAGCCTGAAGACATTGAACGAAGCCGAAGAGCAAGGTTTCATCTTAATCCGCGGGGAATTTCAGAAACGGCAATTCCGTCTGACGGAGCTGGGCTCCGACTATGTCGGGCGCGACAAGCGTCGTCTGGAAGCGCGCAGGCTCTAGACCGATACCGTCGGCTAGGCGCGAACTGAGACGAACAAGCCGGGCTGCCCGACGGGTCAAAAGGCGAGTCTGACAATGGCCGCTGTCAGTTGCCATTCCGCCGTTTCGCCGCCCCATTTGAGGCAGCGCTGCCTTTCGGCGGCGAGCGGCGGTTTTCCAAAACGCGTGACAGCAAGTTCCGTTTTCTCGTGCGCTTGATCAGATCGATATCGCTGACCAGCTTTGCGCCGCCCTCGCGCCGCTCCAGAGTGATCTTGCGGCTATGGAAGACTTCCAATTCGGCGCGATGGGCGACGCTGATGATGGTCACCTCAGGCAGCTCCTCGATCACCATCTGCATCATCTTATCCTGGCTCTTCTCGTCGAGTGCCGAGGTTGCTTCATCGAGCACGATGATATCGGGCGTGTGCAGCAGAAGACGGGCAAAGGCGAGCCGCTGCTTTTCGCCGCCCGACAAGGTCTGGTCCCAGGGCGCATCTTCCTCGATCCTATCGTTCAGGTAATCCAGTCCGACCTTTTTGAGGGCGTCCTTGATCTTATCAAGCGTCCAGCTATCGGCGGCGCCGGGATAGGCGACCGCCCGGCGCAGCGTGCCCGACGGGATGTAGGGCCGCTGCGGCAGCATGAACAATCGTCTGTCGACGTGGAAGTTGACGCTGCCGTCGCCCCACGGCCAAAGGCCTGCAATGGCCCGCACCAGCGTGCTCTTGCCCGAACCGGACTCGCCGGCGACCAGCACCCGCTCGCCGGGCTCGATCGCCACCTGGGTTTCCGTGACCACGGCGGTACCGTCGTCGAGCGACACGGAAAGATCGTTGAGGCTGAGCATCGCCTCGCCTTCCGTTTCGCCGCGCTTGATGCGCCCGAGCGCGTCGCTCTGTTCGGCCCGCTCCAGCCCGTCGAGCGACATCATCAGCGAAGCGACGCGCCGGGCGCAGGCGTTCCAATCGGCAAGACGGGGATAATTGTCGACCAGCCATCCGAACGCGCCCTGGACGATGGCAAAGGCAGATGCTGCCTGCATGACCTGCCCGAGCGTCATGCTGCCTTCGAGAAACTTCGGAGCGCAGAGCAGGACCGGCACGACCGGTGCGATCAGCATCGATCCATGCGACACGAGCGTCGTGCGCATGTGCTGGCGGGCAAGCAGCGCCCATTGTCCGAGCACATTGGTGAAGGTCTTGTCGAGGTCGTTGCGCTCCTCCTCTTCCCCGCCGAGCAATGCGATGCTCTCGCCGTTTTCCCGAACATGCGTCAGCGTGTAGCGAAATTCGGCTTCGGTTTGGTTTTTGGCCTCGGAAACCTGGACGAAATGGCGGCCGATGACCGCCATCGAACTGGAGGTGATCGCGGCATAGAGGACGGCGGTGACGACGAGAAAGCCGGGAATGGTGATGGTGAAACCTGCGATCGGCAGCGTCAATGCGCCGCCGATCGTCCAGAGCACGACGATGAAGGTCGAGGCCGCCAGGAATGCGGAAATGACCCCGGCGACGAAATCGACAGGGGCTTCGGTGGCAATCCGCAAATCCTCCGAGATGCGCGCTTCCGGGTTCTTGTGGTCGCCGCCGATCAGATTCAGCTGATAATAACGGCCGTTGGCAAGCCAGCGCCCGATGACCGCGGTCGTCAACCAGGAACGCCAGCGGCGCTGGATCATCATGCGAAGCGCGACCTGCGTGGTGACCACCGCGACAGTGCCGAGCACCAGCGGGACGAAGACGGCGCTCAGAAAGTAGACGGTGCCGGCATCATGCCGCTCGATGGCGTCGAAGATCCCGCGGTTCCACAGATTGATTCCGTACTGGAAGCCGACATTGATGCCGATCAGAGCCAGCAGCCCGAGCGTGCACGGCCAGGCGAGCTTGTCGCCGCCGCGGCCCCAGTAATGGCGGGCGCTGATCCAGAACCGCTTGAGCAGATACTTTTTGCGTGCCTGCTCGGCCTCCTCGGGCGTCAGTTCCGGACCGGGTTCAATTACATCCGGCGGGGGGACTTCTGGCGGTGGGACATCTGGCGGCGGCACGGCCTCGGCAGTCGATGGCTTCTCCTCGGCCGCCGTCTCGGAACCCTGCGGTTCGGTATCGTCGACCGATTTCGGTTTAAGTTTTGCGCCGCTCATAAGCACGATAACGGCTTGTGGATCAGAAGGTTTCATGATGAGTGTGTGGAAGACGGTGTTTGGCGTTATGCCGTATGGCCCCCTCATCCGACCTCCCCGCTGGGGAGAAGAGGGAGCAAGATGCGCCGACACTGCCCAAACGAACCCGCCTGTTCAAAGACACCCCATCCAATGGAATCGTTGGCGAAGCGGCATTCTCCCCTCTTCTCCCCAGCGGGGAGAAGGTGGCCCGCAGGGCCGGATGAGGGGGCCGCACAGCACGCCCTTTCGTCACGCTTCGCTTAGCTCAACCGCTCTCCGTCGCCATCTGCGGCAGGGATTGCAGCAGAGTCTGGCGGGCGGAGCGCAGGTGGATGCGGCAGGCTTTCTCGATGGCGGCCTGGTCGCCGGATTCAAGCGCGGCGATATAATCCAGATGTTCGTGGATGGCGCGCTCGTTGCGTTCGCGGGCGGCGGTCTTGTTCCACTGGTAGTGATAGTGGAAGACGATGGCGATGGCGTCGTAGAAATCGGCAATGAAGCGGTTTTTCGAGGCGCGGTGGATCAGCAGATGGAAGCGCTCGTCGAGGACGGAGAAATCCTTGAAGCGCTGATTGATGTCGGCAAGCATGGCATGATGTTCGTCGCGGATGGCGGCGAGGTCGGTCCAGGCCTGGCTATCCCTGGCAAGCCGGCCGAATTCGGCGGCGGAATGCAGCTCGAACATCTCGCGCACATCGGCCAGTTCGAGGGCGAATTCGCGGGTGAAGCCCTTTAGCGTCCAGTGGCTATTCGGCCGTTTCTCGATCAGGCCGAAACGGGAGAAGCGGATCAGGAATTCGCGCACGCTGGTTGTGCCGGTGCCGATTTCGCGGGCGAGCTCCAGTTCGTTGATCTGCATGCCGGGGGCGGCATCGTCGGCGAGGATGCGCTGCATGAAGCTGCGCTCGATGATATCGTGCAGGGAGTCGGTTTCTTCGGAGGGAAAAAGGTCGTGGTCCGTCGGCTGGCGCAACACGATCTTCTGGCGCTTGTTCCAGCGGATGATGCCTTCTTCGCTGAGACGGGTGAGGATGGCGCGCGCCGTCGAGCGGCTGACGCCGAGCTGGGCGGCGATCTCCGGTTCCGAGGGCAGTGCCGTATCCGTGCGCAGGGCGACGGCATACCTGTTGTAGGCTTCCTTGAAGACCGTATTCTGCCTTGCCACCAGACCCCGCTTTCCGCCCTCGTGCCCACCGCCCGGCTCGAAAGCAGGGCAAACGGACCGGGGCTTGTTCAAACGACCTTAGCTTATTTCCGGTCGCCTGCGGCTCATTGCCTCCCTCGTCCACAGGATCAATATTCCCGTTGACTTGAAAATGTTTATTGTAGATAAAAAACAAAATCAATGCGCATCCGAAAACCGCTCACACTTTTCGGCATCATGCTCTGGGAGAAGAGACGTGGACAAACTGCCTTGGATCATCCTGTCGGCCGGCGATAATGTCGCGGTCGCGACGGCGGCCATCGCACCGGGTTCGACGGTTGCCGGCATCGAGGCCCGCCAAAAGATCGAGCCCGGCCATAAGGTGGCGATCGCGGATATTCCGCTCGGGTCTCCCGTGGTGAAATACGGACAGGCGATCGGCCGCACCACCGCCGAGGTCAAGGCCGGCGACCATGTGCACAGCCACAACCTGCATTTCGAAAACGACCGGCTGGCGGCGACCGCCAATTCGGCGCCGGAAGCAGCAACCGCCGACGACAAGGCGCGCACCTTCATGGGCTACCGCCGCGCCGATGGGCGGGCGGCGACGCGCAATTATATCGGCATCATCGCCAGCGTGAACTGTTCCACCACGGTCTGCCGGGCGATCGCCGACGAGGCGAACCGGACGATCCTGCCGCATTACGAGGGCATCGACGGTTTCGTGCCGATCGTGCATGACCAGGGCTGCGGCATGAGCTCGACCGGCGACGGCATGAACGTGCTGCACCGGACGCTTGCCGGCTACACCAGGCATGTCAATTTCGGCGGCGTGCTGATGATCGGCCTCGGCTGCGAGGTCAACCAATTGACGCTTTACGGCCAGAGCGGCGCCGGCGCCTCCAAGCGGCATTTCAACATTCAGGATGCCGGCGGTTCGCGCCGCGCGGTCGAGCGCGCCATGGGCATGCTGCGCGAAATCGCCGCCGATGTCGGCAAGGAAAAACGTGTGCCGATGTCGGTCGGCGAGATCATCATCGGCCTGCAGTGCGGCGGCTCGGACGGCTTTTCCGGCATCACCGCCAATCCGGCGCTGGGTGTCGCGGCCGATCTGCTGGCTGCGGCCGGCGGCACGGCGATCCTGTCGGAAACCTCGGAAATCTACGGCGCCGAACATCTTTTGCGCAGCCGTGCGGTCAGCGACGAGGTGGCCAGGAAGCTCGACGAGAAGATCGCCTGGTGGGAGGACTATGTCGCCCTGCACGGCGCCTCGCTCGACAACAATCCCTCGCCCGGCAACAAGCGCGGCGGCCTCACCACCATCCTGGAAAAATCGCTCGGCGCGGTCGCCAAGGGCGGGCGCTCGCCGCTGACGGCGGTCTATGGTTATGCCGAGCGGGTCACCGCCCCCGGCCTCGTTTTCATGGATACTCCCGGCTACGACCCGGTCTCGGCGACCGGTCAGGTGGCGGGCGGGGCGAATATGATCGCCTTCACCACGGGCCGCGGCAGCTGCTTCGGCTGCCGGCCGGCGCCGTCGCTGAAGCTTTCCAGCAATTCGGCGCTCTACGCCTCGATGGAAGAGGACATGGACATCGATTGCGGCACGATCGCCACCGGCGACGCGACGATCAGCGGCAAGGGCCGCGAGATCTTCGAGCTCATCGTCGACACGGCCTCCGGCAAAAAGACCAAGAGCGAACTCTTCGGCTACGGCGACAATGAATTCGTGCCGTGGCATCTGGGCGCGACGCTGTGACCTTTTAGTTTCGACGCATTGCCGGGAAACCGCTTCACGCTTTTCCTGGAATTGCCCTGAAAATTTCACGTTCTTCGTAAGGAGGCATGATGAAGACGAGACGCATCGGCAAGACCGGGCTCGAGGTGACCGAAATCAGCTTCGGCGCGGCAGCGCTCGGCGGTCTTTACCGCGCCTGCCCGCGCGAGGTAGCGATGGAAACGCTGCAGGCGGCCTGGGATAGCGGCATCCGCTATTTCGACGTAGCCCCCTGGTACGGACTCGGCCTGGCCGAACGCCGCGTCGGCGATTTCCTGCGCGACCAGCCTGATGGCTCTTACGTGCTCTCCACCAAGGTCGGCCGGCTGCTTCGGCCGGTGCCGACCGGCACCGTGCCCGATTACAGCTATGTCGATCCCCTCTCCTTCGATGCCGATTACGACTATTCCTATGACGGCATCATGCGCTCGGTCGAATTCAGCTATGCCCGCCTCGGCCTCAACCGCATCGACATTCTCTATGTGCACGATATCGGCGGCTATACGCATGGCGCGGCGAAGAATGCGGTCTACCAGAAGCAACTGCTCGATTCCGGCATCAAGGCGCTCGAAGAGCTGAAATCCTCCGGTGCCATCGCCGCCTTCGGCCTCGGCGTCAACGAAGTGCCCGTCTGCCTCGACGTCATGCGCAACGCCGATCTCGACTGCATCCTGATGGCCGGCCGCTACACGCTGCTCGACCGCTCGGCCGTCGCCGAACTCTTGCCGCTCTGCAGGCAGAAGGGCACATCGCTGGTCGTCGGCGGCGTCTTCAACTCCGGCATTCTCGCCACCGGCCCGGTGCCGGGCGCCCATTTCGACTATATGCCGGCCGATGAGGAGGTGCTGGCCAAGGTCGGCGCCATGGAGGCGATCGCGAAACGCCACGGCGTGCCGCTGGCCGCACCCGCCCTGCAGTTTCCGCTGCGCGAGCCGATCGTCGCATCGGTGCTGATCGGCACCGCCAAACCGTCGAGCCTGATCCGCAACATGGAGATCGTCGAGCCACGGCTTGCCGACGAGATCTATGCCGAATTCGAGCCCTATACGCTGGTCGCGCCGCCGCTCGGCGCCGAAGCCGTCCGAGTCTGAGGAACCACTATGCTCAAGGGTATTCATCCGCTGCTCGGCCCCGACCTGCTCCACGCATTGAAGACGATGGGACATGGCGACGACATCGTCATCGCGGACGCCAATTTCCCCTCGGGCTCGATGGGCCCGCCGGTCATTCGCGCCGACGGCGTCAGCGCCACCGCGATGGCCGAGGCGATCCTCGCCCACATGCCGCTCGACACCTTCGTGCCGGAAACGGCCTGGCGGATGGAGGTGGTCGGCGACCCGCACGCCGTGCCGGAGGTCTCCGCCGAGTTCCAGCAGATCGTCTCCAGGCGCGCCGGCGATTTTGCGATCGTGCCGGTCGAGCGTTTCGCCTTCTACGCGATGGCCCGCAAGGCTGCCTATATCGTCGCGACGACGGAATTCCGGCTGTATGGCAACCTGATTTTGAAAAAGGGCGTCGTGCATCCGCACGAGGTCGATCTCGGCCGGTAGCTATTTTAGGCTATCGTTGTATTGGAATAAAATCAGTTGCTTGGGAGGAGTTTACCAAAGCAAAAAAGCCGGATCGGCACTCTTGCAATTTAATTGCGCCTCGGCTAGCTTCTCCTTGCAAATGTTTTTTATCGATAAAAATCGTCCGCCTGCGTTCAGCGGCCGGTTTATTCGGAGGAGAACGCATCCTGAGAGGAGAACCCTTATGACCATCGTGAAATCCCTTCTGTCGCGCCGCGCCTTTACGGCGCTTGCCGGCGCCGCCGTCATTGCCACGGCGATGCCGGTCACGTCCTTTGCCGCCGACGTGACGATCCCGATCATCGTCAAGGACACGACGTCCTTCTACTGGCAGATCGTGCTGGCCGGCGCCCGCAAGGCAGGCCAGGATCTCGGCGTCAAGGTGCCGGAACTCGGCGCCCAGGCAGAATCCGATATCAACGGCCAGATCAGCATTCTGGAGAACGCCGTTGCCGGCAAGCCGGCCGCCATCGTCATCTCGCCGACCGAATTCAAGGCGCTCGGCAAGCCGATCGATGAAGCCGCCAAGTCGGTTCCGATCATCGGCATCGACTCCGGCGCCGACTCCAAGGCGTTCAAGTCGTTCCTGACGACCGACAACGTCCAGGGCGGCCGCATCGCCGCCGATGGTCTTGCCGCTGCCATCAAGGAGATGACGGGCAAGGAAGAAGGCGACATCGTCATCCTCACCAATCTTCCCGGCGTCGGCTCGCTGGAACAGCGCCGCGAAGGCTTCCTGGATCAGATCAAGACCAAGCATCCCGGCCTGAAGGTCATCGCCGACAAGTATGGCGACGGCCAGGCGACGACCGGCCTCAACATGATGACCGACCTGATCACCGCCAACCCGAAACTCGTCGGCGTCTTCGCCTCGAACCTCATCCTGGCGCAGGGTGTTGGCCAGGCGATCGCCGAAAACAAGCTCGGCGATAAGATCAAGGTCATCGGCTTCGACAGCGACGACAAGACGGTCGGCTTCCTCAAGGACGGCGCCATTGCCGGCCTCGTCGTTCAGGACCCCTATCGCATGGGCTATGACGGCATCAAGACCGCGCTTGCCGTCTCCAAGGGCGAGAAGGTCGAAGCCAATGTCGACACCGGCGCCAACCTCGTCACCAAGGCGAATATGGCCGATCCGAAGATCGACGCACTGCTGAACCCGAAGATCAAGTAAGCACGACAGACAAGCCGCGCCGGCTTCAAAAACCGGCGCGGCTTTTTCCATCCATGTTATCCGGGGCCATGTTATGGTTCAGCAGGGATGGAGCGAGAGACGACAAGAGGAGGAGAGGTCCATGATCGGACTGGAAGAGGTCAGTCATCGCCACGATGACAGCGCCACGCTGAAAGAAGCCAATCGCATTCCCACCGGATCGCCTATCCTCGAACTCAAGGGCCTGCAGAAGAATTACGGTCATGTGCAGGCGCTGAAGCCGGCGACGCTGACCTTTCTCGCCGGTGAAATCCACGCGATCGTCGGCGAAAACGGCGCCGGCAAATCCACCCTGATCAAATTGCTGACCGGCGTCATCACCCGCACGGCCGGCGAAGTGCTGTGGTGCGGCCAGCCTGTGGGCTTGTCGACACCGAACGAGGCGATCGCCCGCGGCATCAACGCCGTGCACCAGGAAGTCGTGCTCTGCCGGCACCTGACGGTCGCCGCCAACCTCTTCCTCGGCGACGAGGTGAACAGCTACGGCCTGATGCGCAAGAAGCAGATGGAGAAGCTGGCGCAGGCCGTGCTCGACGATCTCGGCTTCGGCCTGCCGGCCGGCGCGCTGCTGAGTTCGCTGACGATCGGCCAGCAGCAGCTGGTGGCGACCGCGCGCGCGGCGATGCGCGGCACCCAGTTCCTGATCTTCGACGAACCGACAGCCTATCTCACCCGCCAGGAATCGGCGCAGCTGTTCAAGCTGATCCGCCGCCTGCAGGGCGAAGGCGTCACCATCGTCTATATCAGCCACCGCATGGAGGAAGTCTTCGAGCTTGCCGATCGTGTCTCGGTGCTGCGCGACGGCACCCATGTCGGCACGCGGCTGATCGGCGAAACCAACGATGCCGAGCTGATCGCACTGATGATCAACCGCTCGATCGAACAGATCTATCACAAGGAAGAGATCGCCATCGGCGAGACGATCGTCGAGGTCCGCGGGCTTTCGGGCCCGGGCTTCGAAGACGTGTCGCTGAGCGTCAAAGCCGGGCAGATCGTCGGCCTCTACGGCCTGATCGGCGCCGGGCGCAGCGAATTCGCGCTCGGCCTCTATGGACGCCAGCCGACGACGGCAGGCGACATCCAGTGGATGGGCAAGCCTGTCGACATCAAGAACGAACGCACGGCGATGGAGCTCGGCATTGCGCTGGCGCCGGAAAGCCGGCGCGACCAGGGGCTTTGCCTCAACCTGCCGATCGGCCTCAACATCAACTTGCCGGTGTTCGGACGGCTGAGCCACGGCCCCGTCATCAACCACGCGCGGGAATCGGCCAATGCCGACCGGCAGATCCGCGATCTCAGCATCAAGACGCCGAGCCGGCGGGTTCCGGCCTCCAGCATGTCGGGCGGCAACCAGCAGAAGATCGTCATCGGCAAGTGGCTGAGCCACGGTGCCCGGCTGTTCATCTTCGACGAACCCACAGTCGGCGTCGACGTCGGCACCAAGGCGGAAATCTACAGGCTGTTCGCCAAGCTGCTGAAGGAGGGGGCGGGCATCATTCTGATCTCATCCTACCTGCCCGAGGTCTACGAACTGGCCGACCGGCTGCATGTCTTCCGCGGCGGCAAGCTCGTCGCGAGCCATGATTTCCACGCGGCGACGCATGAACAAGTGCTCAGCGAAGCGATCGGTGTCTGAGCACAAGCAATTCCAGCAAAAGTGCGTAGCGGTTTTGCCTCCGGAATTTGCGTGAGAACAAAGAGATAGAGCATTTCCGTCATTCGAAAAAACGGAAATTCTCTAAGAGGGAGAAAATTCATGACTGCCACCCCCACCGAAATCGTCGCGCCGCCGCCACGCCGGAAGATGAACATCCTGTTCGGCCTGACCCTGATCGGCCTGCTGATCTTCCTCTGGGTCGTGCTCGGCTTCGTCACCGAGAGCTTCTGGACGCCGCTCAATATTTCCAACCTGCTGCGTCAAGGCGCAATGACGGCGATCCTGGCGCTCGGCCAGACCTTCGTCATCATCACCGCCGGCATCGATCTTTCCGTCGGCGCCATCGTCGGCTTCTGCACCGTCATCATCGCCTGGCTTTTGCAGGCGGGCGTGCCGCTTTGGGGGGCGATCGTGCTGACGCTCGCCATCGGCGTGGCGATCGGCGCCTTCCACGGCTTCGGCATCGTGCATATGGGCCTGCCACCCTTCATCATCACGCTGGCGACGCTGACATCGCTGCGCGGCATCGGCCTGCTGATCACCAACGGTTCGACGATCAGCATCACCGACGAGGGTTTCAGCAATTTCGCCCGCGCCGATTTCCTCGGCATTCCGAGCCTGTTCTGGATGGTCATCCTGGTGGCGGTGCCGTCCTTCGTCTTCCTGCATCTGAGCCGCTGGGGCCGCTACCTCTTCGCCGTCGGCTCGAACGCTGAAGCTGCGCGCCTTTCCGGCGTCAACGTCAAGGGCATGATCTACCTTGCCTATATCCTCTCGGCGGGCTTTGCCGCCTTCGTCGGCGTGCTGCTCGCCTCGCGCATCGCCATCGGCAATGCGACGCAGGCCGACGGCTGGGAACTGCAGGCGATCGCCTCCTCGGTCATCGGCGGCACCAGCCTGTTCGGCGCGGTCGGCTCGGTGCACGGGCCGCTGATCGGCGCCTTCATCCTCGCCACCATCAACAACGGCGCCAACCTTCTGAACGTCAACTCCTTCTGGCAGCGCATCATCACCGGTCTGCTGATCATCGTGATCGTCTTCTTCGACCAGCTGCGCCGCCGCAAGAGCAATTGAGCGGCAAGCAGGAGAGTGCCCCTCATCCGGCTGCCGCCACCTTCTCCCCGTAAACGGGGAGAAGGGCAAATGCCGAACCCTCTCCGCCCCCATTGACGTCGCGCAGGGCACGTCCCCTCGCCCCGTTTACGGGGAGAGGGTTAGGGTGAGGGGCAGCTATATGCACGAGCCGAACAGCAGTGGCACGACAGAGTAGAGAACGAAGAATGCGAGACCCGTCATGAAAGCAGTTGTTTGCCGGGAGCCCGGCGTGCTCGAGATCGTCGAGCGTCCTTCGCCTGCGGCACCGGCGCCCGGCTGGGTGCGGCTCGCCGTCAGCCATGTCGGCATCTGTGGCACCGATTACCACATCTTCGAGGGCAAACATCCTTTCCTCGAATATCCCCGGGTGATGGGACATGAGGTCTCGGCGACGGTGCTGGAAGCCGGCGACGGCGTCGCCATGGCGGCGGGAACACCCGTCATCGTCAATCCCTATCTCTCCTGCGGCCAATGTGTCGCCTGCATCAAGGGCAAGCCGAATTGCTGCACCAATATCAAGGTGCTCGGCGTCCATACGGACGGCGCCTTCTGCGAGGAGATCTCGGTTCCAGCAGGCAACCTCTATGCCGCCGAGGGCTTAAGCCTCGAGGCAGCGGCAACCGTCGAGTTCCTGGCGATCGGCGCGCATGCGGTGCGCCGCTCGATGACTAGCCCCGGCGCGCGCTCGCTCGTCATCGGCGCCGGTCCGATCGGGCTCGGCGCGGCGATCTTCTCGCGCATTGCCGGCCATGAGGTGACGCTGCTCGACACCAGTGCCGAGCGGCTGCAGATGGCATCGGAACGTTTCGGCTTCACCTCCGGCATCGTCGCCAATGAAGGCACTGCGGATGCCGTGCGTGAAAAAACCGATGGCGACGGCTTCGACGTGGTCTTCGATGCCACGGGCTACGGCCCATCGATGGAAAAAGCCTTCTCCTTCGTCGCCCATGGCGGCGCGCTGGTGCTGGTCAGCGTCGTCAAGGACGATATCCGTTTCTCCGATCCCGAATTCCACAAACGCGAAATGACGCTGATCGGCAGCCGCAACGCCACCCGCGCCGATTTCGAGCACGTGGCGGCTTCGATCGCCAAAGGCCTGGTGCCGGTGGACAAGCTGATCACCCATCGCACGACGCTTGCCGATGCGCCGCGCGACCTGGCGCGGTGGGCGCATGAGAAGAGCGGGCTGATCAAGGCGGTGATCCGGGTTGGGGGTTAGGGTACCACGGGTAAGACGTACGTGGAGTGCGCGGCGTGGGATACTCGGGTCAAGCCCGAGTATGACGGAGAGTGGGGAGTCCGCGCGGCAAGAAGCGGGACGTTCGGAGCAATTCCAGCAAAATGCGCAGGCGGTTTTGCGTGCGGATCGCTCAAACAAAGACGGCAATCCCACAAAAATCACCACGCCCTTGCGGTCCTTGCCGCACGTGTTTCCCCACCCTCCGTCGTCCTCGGGCTTGACCCGAGGACCCATGCGGCAAACACTGCGTTTTTGGTGAAACGACAAGGCGGCCGCTGCCAAACAAATCACGTCGAGTGCTCGGCGTGAATACTCGGGTCAAGCCCGAGTATGACGGAGAATGGGGAGACCCATGCGGCAAGAGGCGGGACGTCGGGAGGAATTTCAGCAAAATGCGCAGGCGGCTTTGCGTGCGGATCGCTCAAACAAAGACGGCAATCCCACAAAAATCACCACGCATTTGCGGTCCTTGCCGCACGCGTTCCTCCACCCTCCGTCCTCCTCGGGCTTGACCCCATATGCGCTAACTTAGCTGTCTATGTGCGATGGATCGTCGCCTTCGCGGCGGCTCG
The DNA here is from genome assembly GCF_002211295.1 of Rhizobium sp. N122. Classification (NCBI taxonomy): domain Bacteria; kingdom Pseudomonadati; phylum Pseudomonadota; class Alphaproteobacteria; order Hyphomicrobiales; family Rhizobiaceae; genus Rhizobium; species Rhizobium sp. N122. The sequence goes on from NZ_LOKU01000041.1 coordinate 30,618, forward strand.
CGCAGTCGATAGAGCAACCGGATTCTGGCGATCGCCCTGATGGGAGCG
>NZ_LOKU01000042.1:0-29907 GCF_002211295.1 Rhizobium sp. N122
GCATGGGGTTCTTCTCGCCGAACTCTGCACCCGTAGCCGAGCCTACTTCCAGCTCCATCAGCCGCTCGGCAGCAAAGCCGATCATCTCACGCAACAAATCTGCATCCGCGCTCTTCTCAACAAGTGATCCGGGGTCTCCTGGGCAAAGGCCGTCGCGATGAAGGCGGATACGACCCGCCGGCCGCTCTTGCCGGCATGCGCGAGCACGGTCCTCATGATGGCAAGCTTCGGCACTTTCGGCCTGATTTAATCGGCGACACTGCGCCATTGTGCGCTTGCTGCCTAGCGCACGTTCATCATGTCATTGGTCATCGGTGGTCTTTCCGTTAGGTTGGTCTTGAACAACCCGACCCTAGCGGAAAACACTGATGGCCGCCCGCAAAGCCGATCACCCGCTACAGCGCAACGAGAAGCGCGCGGGCACTCGGCTTTGCTACCTTCCGCCACCTACACCACGTGCTGGGACACGATCAGCTATGCCATTCAGGACACGCCGGATGTGGTGCAGCAGCATTACGGTCGATTCCTGCCGCAGGATAAGGCAGCGCTGGCTGCTAAGATTTTGAATCAGGTATGGGAAGCTGCATGAGGATGCTGAAGATGACAGATTAAGAGCGCATACGTCCGGTGGGCAATTTCAAGACTATATAAACAGTCTACCGCTTTGGTGTCTAAGTTATTGTTTCTAATGAGAACCACTCCTCACGCATGCTTAGATTCGGATATAATAGGGATAAAAGCGGAGTAGCCAAAATTTACATTTAGAAAAGCAGTCGCAGCAGGGCTGGTTCAAAACGAGGATAAAAAGTTTCCTAGACCGTCCTGCTGCATCGCTTTGTTTTTATTCCGAATTGTTGCCGGCCTTGATCGAAAAATGCTGCTGGAGCAATCGAATCTGATATAAGGGGGATAAAAGAGGACCGCATGCCAATTCATGATCCCTGCGCACTTCTCAATCGGTTGCTGCAAGAGCCGTCCGAGAGTGCGTGGCTCGAGTTCAAGGTCAATAACAAGGATCCGCGTGAAATTGGAGAGTACGTGTCGGCGCTGGCGAATTCTGCAATGCTGCTTGGTCGAGATCGTGCCTTTCTCGTATTTGGGATAGAAGACAGGACTAAGAGACGCGTCGGTACCGAACTCCGCCTGCAGCAACTAAAGCAGGGCAACGAGGATTTCACCAACTGGCTCGCCCGAATGGTCGAGCCACGGGTGCTGATCGAGGTGCTGGACTTTGTGTGCGACGGCTTGGCTTACTCAATCGTCGCCATTGAGCCTTCCTATGAGCGGCCCGTGAAATTTTCCGGTGCGGAATTTATCAGGATTGGCGAAAACAAGAAAAAGCTTGCCGAGTTTCCTGAACACGAACGTGCTCTCTGGATAGCGACTGGTCGAAGACGTTTCGAAACCGCGGTCGCGTTATCGAATGTAACGGCAGACGATATATTCGCGATGCTGGATCCAGATCCGATTTATGATCTGACCGATGAGCCAAGGCCAAAAAATAATCAAGAAATCATTCGAAAAATGGTTGATGCAGGCTTCCTTCTCGACAACCTCGAGGGAAGGTTCGACATCACCAACTTAGGCGCAATTATGCTAGCGCGTGATGTAACGGCTTTCCCATCAATCGCGGGGAAGACGGTTCGCATTGTCAAATATTCCGGCCGTGATAAGTCCCGTTCCGACTTTGAACAGGAGGGCAGGAAGGGGTATGCTGTCGCTTTCACGGCAATGATGCGGTTTCTGATGGAGAGGCTGCCGAAGGACGAGCGGTATATCGATGGCGTTCGACGGATGGTGCCGCATTTCCCGGAAACCGCTGTACGCGAGGTTATTGCGAACGCTCTTATTCACCAAGACTTTATGGCAACCGGCGTTGGACCAGTCGTTGAAATCTACGACAACCGCATCGAGGTTACCAATCCCGGCAACTCCCTAATCAACACCGATCGTATTCTGGACGAACGTCGATCGAGAAACGAAAAGCTTGCTGCAACCATGCGTTCTTTCGGACTGTGTGAGGAGCGCGGCGGCGGTCTCGACAAAACCCTGATAGAAATCGAAGCGCAGCGGCTGCCTCCCCCAGACTTCATCTCATCTGAGCATTCGATGCGTGTCGTACTGTTTGCGCCGAAGGGCTTCGGCCAGATGTCAAAGGCGGAAAAATTGCGTGCCTGCTTTTTTCATTGCGTCCTTCGGTGGCTCACCCACGATTACATGAGCAATGCGACGCTACGCGAGCGTTTTTCATTGGCTCCGGAAGAGTATCAGGCCGTTTCCGCTGTGATTGCAGAGTCAATCAAACTAGGCCGTATTGCTCCGGCGGACCCGGATCAAGGCAAGCGCAATGCGAGGTATATTCCGTATTGGGCGGGATGATACTACGAAGCCAAAGTGGACAGAATAATTTAACGCCTTGAACCAATACGGACCTACGACCCGTTGTTCCCTCCCATGTATCAATGAAAATTCCGGCTCTTGATTTTCAGCGTATCGATATGAAGATCCGGCGTGAACATGTCCCTCGCCCGAACCCCCGGAGGCGCTTTTTCGCGTGAATCGGGACTGCCGGGAGAGCCATGGGCGAACTCGTCACCGCGCCCGGTCGGCGGATGAAACGTGCCGTCGCGCCCCGCAAGCCCTGATAGATCACCCGACAAATCGAAGAGCTGCTGCGCGACCAGGTGAACCACCTCGCCTTCGCGCTGGATCCTGCCGTTGATCGCCATCATGCTGGCGCCGAGCACCACCCGGCGCGACCGTTCAAACAGCTTCGGCCAGACGACGACATTGGCAATGCCGGTCTCGTCCTCGATGGTGATGAACATCACACCCTTCGCCGAACCAGGCCGCTGGCGCACCAGCACCAGCCCGGCCGCCATAAGCCACTTTCCGTCGCGTGCCGCCGTCGCCTGCGCACAGGTGACGATCCGGCGCTTATCGAGGTCGGCCCGCAGGAAACTCAAAGGGTGCTCCCGGAGCGTCAGCCCGACGTGACTGTAGTCTTCGACGACGTTGTGCCCGTCGGTCATCTGCCTGAGTTCGACGTTCGGCTCCTGCTGCTCGGCGATCGCCCGCGCTTCGCGTTCGGCCGCGGCGGTGAACAGAGGCAGCGGCTCGTCGCGCAGCGCCTTGATCGCCCAGAGCGCATCGCGTCGTTCGAGCCGCAATGACGGCAGGAACGCGTCGGCCTCGGCGAGCTCGACGAGGGAAGCAACTGGCACACCAGACCGGCGCCACATATCGTCCACCGATGCGAAGGGCTCGTCGGCGCGCGCGGCGACAATGCGGGCGGCGTCGGCGGTCGCCAAGCCGCGCACCAGACGCATGCCGAGCCGCACCGCATGCCGGTCAGTGCCTTCGACCTCCTCAAGCGTGCAGTCCCAACGCGACCGGTTGATGCAGACCGGTCGCACCTCGACGCCGTGTTTCTTCGCATCGATGACGATTTGAGCGGGCGCATAAAAGCCCATCGGCTGAGAATTCAACAGAGCCGCACAAAACACATCCGGGAAATGACATTTGATGTAGCTGCTGGCATAGGCGATCAGCGCGAAACTGGCAGCATGGCTTTCAGGGAAACCATAGGATCCGAAGCCTTCCAATTGGCCGAAGGTGCGCTTTGCAAACTCTGGCGAATAGCCGTTGCGGATCATGCCGGAAACGAGCTTGTCCTCAAACCTGCTGACGCCGCCGGTGAACTTGAACGTCGCCATCGATTTGCGGAGCTGGTCGGCTTCGCCGCCCGTGAAACCAGCACAGACCATCGCGATCTTCATCGCCGACTCCTGGAACAACGGCACGCCCAGCGTCCTGTGCAAGACCGCCTCCAGTTCGGGGGTCGGATATTCGACCTTCTCCTTGCCCTCGCGGCGTCGAAGGTATGGATGGACCATGTCGCCCTGGATAGGCCCGGGGCGGACAATCGCCACCTGGATGACGAGGTCATAAAAGGTTTCCGGTTTCATCCGCGGGAGCATCGACATCTGCGCCCGGCTCTCGATCTGGAAGGTGCCAAGCGTGTCGGCCTTGCAGATCATCGCATAGGTCGCCGCGTCTTCCTGCGGGATGGTGGCGAGGTCGATATCCTGATGCTTGTGCGCGCCGATCAGCGCGAAGGCCTTGGCCATGCAGGTCAGCATCCCGAGCGCCAGCACATCGACCTTCATCATTTTGAGCGCCTCGACGTCGTCCTTGTCCCATTCGATCACCTGGCGGTCGGCCATCGCCGCCGGCTCGATCGGCACGAGATGATCGAGCCTGTCGTGGGTCAGGACAAATCCACCCGGGTGCTGACCGAGATGGCGCGGTGCTCCCATCAGCTGCTGGGCAAGCCGCAGCGTCAAGGCGAGACGTCGATCCTCCGGATTGAGGCCAAGGGCCCGCACTTGGCTCTCGCCGACGGTTTCCGACCAGGACCAGATGCCGGAGGAAAGCGCCTTAATCAGGTCCTCGGGCAGGCCGAGCGCCTTGCCGACATCACGAATGGCGCCCTTGGCGCGGTAGCGGGTCACGGTGGAGCAGAGCGCCGCCTTGTCATGGCCGTAGGTCTTGTAGATCCATTGGATCACCTCCTCCCGCCTCTCATGCTCGAAATCGACGTCGATATCGGGCGGCTCGTCGCGCTCCTGGCTGACGAAGCGCTCGAAGAGGAGATCATTGGTATCAGGGTCGATGGAGGTGATGCCGAGCACGTAGCAGACTGCGGAATTCGCCGCCGATCCCCTGCCCTGGCAGAGAATTCCCTGGGATCGGGCATAGCGGACGATCGAGAACACCGTCAGGAAATAGGGGGCGTATTTCATCGTCTCGATCAGAGCGAGTTCATGCCGGATCGTTTTTTCGACATGCGCCGGCAGCCCTTCCGGATAGCGCGTCTCCACGCCTTCCGAGGTGTAGTGCTCCAGCGACTGTTGCGCCGTCATGCCCGGGATCAACGCCTCCTCGGGATATTGATAAACGAGCTCCTCCAGACTGAACCTGCAGCGCGCGACGATTTCCATCGTGCGTGCCAGCGCTTCCGGATAGCGGGGAAACAGACGCGCCATTTCTTCCGGCGGTTTGATGAAGCGGTCGGCGTGGCGCTCGCGCTCGAAGCCGACGTCATCGATGGTCGTGCCGGTGCGAATGCAGGTGACGACATCCTGAAGCTGTCGCCGGCCCGGCTCATGAAACAGGACATCGTTGGTGACGACCGTCTTCACCCGGTACTGCGCCGCCAGGTTCGACAGCTCGTGCAGCCGCAACTGATCGTTCGGCCGCCGGCGCAGACAGAGCGAGACGTAGGCGCGGTCCCCGAAAATTTCCGCCATCTTCCTCAGTTGCACGGCGCAGGCATCGTCCGGCATATCCGGAACCAGGATGCCGATCAGGCCTTCGGAATAGAGCCTGACATCCTCAAGATGCAGGATGCAGTGGGCTTTGCCACCGCGGCCCTTGCCCAATGTCAAAAGCCGCGTCAGCCGCGAATAGGCGGCGCGATCGGTGGGATAGACGAGGATCGACATGCCGTCGGCGAGATCGAGCCGGCAACCGACGACGAGCCGCAGGCCGGTGGCGCGCGAGGCTTCGAGCGCCCGAACGATGCCGGCCAGGCTGTTGCGGTCGACGACGCCGAGCGCCTCGATGCCCATGAGCTTGGCGGCCGCAAAAAGCTCTTCCGCCGAGCTTGCGCCGCGAAGGAACGAGAAATGCGTGGTGACCTGCAGTTCGGCGTAGCGCATCAGGCAAACACCCCATGCAGGAACCATTTGAGCGATCCGGTGTCAGCATCGACGCCGTCGCCCGACCGGAAAATCCAAAAACGCTCGCCGGCTTCATCCTCGACGACAAAATAGTCGCGAACGGCAACCCATTCGGAGCTGCGTTGCCACCATTCCCCGAATATGCGCTCCGGACCGTCGGCGCGCTTCACCCGGCGCCGTTTGCCGCGCCAGGTAAAGGAGACCGGCGGATGATCGGGCAGAAGCGCAATCACCTCGATCTGTTCCGGACGGGCCAGAAGTCGGGATGGCCGCGGCCAATGCAGCGGCCAGGTCGCGCCGATCTCGTCAGCCGTCGGTGCGATCCGCCGGACACTGCGCTCGGGCACGTCGCTTGCCACCGGCGCGACGCGGAAAATCCGCTGGCCGCCGCGGTTTCCCAGCACGTCGATCAGCGGTGTGACATCGGTCACCTGTTCTCCGATCAGCGAAGACGTTGACTGCGTCTCGACGAGCGGCTCGGCGATGATGGCGGCGAGGCTCAGCTTCTCGATGCCGAAGCCAGGCTCGATCTTCTCGATCCGATCGCGGAAGAGTTTTGTCAGCCAGGCGATATCTCGGACGGGCTTGGCCGTGCCCGCCCGGAGCGACTGAATTGTGTTGTCGACGCGGTGGACGATCAGGTCGGCGCGCCGCACGCCAAGTCCTCGTTTCTCAAGCTCAAGGCAGAGCTGCCGCACCAGGCGGCTCACATATTTCTCGATCGTCTCCGGGGCGCCGATCGGTTCGGCAAAAGATTTTTGGACCTCGACGAGATCAGCCGGCCGGATCGGGTCGATGGGCTCGGCGAGCCGGCCGAACATCTGGTCGAGGCGGCGCCCGACCTCGGGCCCGAAACGCAACGTCAGCGGCGCCCGCGGCGTCACTGCCAAATCGCCGACAGTGGCGAAGCCGAGGGTACGGAGGCTTCCGACGATCTCGGCAGGCAGCCGCAGCGACGATAGCGGCAGACGATTGACCGCTTTGGCGGTCTCGCCACCCGGGATGATGATGGTCTCGCGATCCGTGGACCGGACGAGCGCATGCGCCGCACCCCGAGTGTCGGCGATTGCCGCGCGCGCGGCGAGACCCCGGGCGCGGAAGCGGTTGACGAGACCGGAGAGCATCAGGTCCTCGCCACCCTGCAGATGGTCGGCGCCCTCGGTATCCATGACGATACCATCAGGGGGATCCATGGCAACGACGGGAGAATATTGCGACAAGGCCCAAAGCGTCAGCCGTTCGAGTGTCGCGAGGTCGGCCACTGGGTCGGCATCCACCATCGTCAACCCCTGGACCAGCGCCTGCGCCTTGGCGGCCGGCATGCCGACGCGCAAGCCCAGCTTGGCAGCCGCTTGATCGGCCGCCGCCACCCATCGCTTCGAACCGCTCCTGGCGATCACAACCAGCGGCGTGTCAGGATTGAGCGAAGGATCGGCGCGCCTGATCCTGTCGGTTGGCAGCATCGGAAGAAAGACAGATACGACCCTTGCCATCACATGCTCCGATAATGAATTCTCCTCCCTCGCCTGCCCTGACCCGCATGAGTTCTGCCAGCCACCGCGCGCGGCCGACGCCCGGCACGGGGAGCGGCTCGGACGGCAGCACCGAGATCCGCCAGCGGGTCGCAGCGGCCGTCGGTATGCCGAAATCGGAGGCTTCCGTCTGGCGCCGCCATCGGCGGATCACCAGGCCCAATGTGCCGGACTTTTCCGCCGCGAGCTGCAGCCGGCGCGATGCCGTCATCGGCAGGCGCACCAGTTCGGCGACGACGGCGCCGAGGCCGCCATAGCGCAAAGCTTCTTCGAAGCTCGCCAGCACCGTCTCTTCCTTGTCGCATTCGACGAAGATGACGCGATCGGGGTGAAGGCCGACCGAGGCGAGCGCGGGAAAGAACAGATCGAAACGGGTGAGGCACCAGACCACCTTGCCGGTGGTGCGAGCCGCGATGCCGCCGATGAAGAGCGCCGCGGCCGCGCCATCGATCGCGCCGTTTCCGCCGCCGGCGACTTCGTGCAGCGCACCAAAGGCCAGGCCGCCACCCGGCAGCTGCGCGTCAAGCTCGGCCAGCCCGAACGGAAGGACGGATGTTCGTCGCGCTGCAGTCCCTTCGAGATGCTGGATGCGGTCTCGAAGATCGGAGATGATCGGGTTTGCGCTGGTCTGCGCCATTCGGAAGCCTTCGTCAGTATGGGTTTTCATCTCGCTCGAAAGCGAGTATGTTCCCTATTTGTTCCGACACGGCATGTGAGTCAATGTGCATATACAGGCGAGTGATCGACGGGCTGCAACCTGCCCATTTGCTGCACTACCGGAAGAACCAGTGAATTCAATTGGCTAACAATGGTCGGCTGACAGGCTCTAAAAATGTCATCGATAAGAAAAAATACCTATGACGGTCCAACGCTCCGCGACTTCCGGGGATCGGTCGTCACTGTCGAGTGCACTGCATGTGATCGGAATACGGAGTTCGATCGAAAGATCCTGGTCAAGCAGTACGGCGCGAGTTTCACATTCCACCAGCTTCGCCGGCGGCTGAGCCTCGGCTGCCCTCGTCTGATTTCGGAAGATGGCGTCGACCGCTGCCAGACCCGTTTCCCTTGTCTAACTGCCAATGGCCTTTCATTTAGCAAGGAGGATACCCCATGACGGAAAACGTCGTATCGTTCGAGGAAAAGCGCCTCGAGGCGTTGTCTGGGACGATCTTCGGAACGACGGCCGAAGAACGGAACCTGGCCGCAATCCGCTCGAACATCGAATTTGCCAGAAATGAGCTGGCGCTTGTTCAAAGCTATATCGATCTCGCCTATGGCGGAGAAATCGTCTACACGCCGAATGACGGCACGAGACCACAGGCGGAGGCCCTTGCGCATCTTGGCAGCGTTCTTTCCAACTACGAACAGGCGCTGTTCGATAAGATCGGCAGCCTGGAATACGAGCTGGAAATGCTGGAATTTCCGCCCGATCACGATGAGGAATGAAATGAACGATCCAGCGCGGGAATATAACGAGGGCTGTATTAGAAGGATTGATGAAGGAATTTGCGCGCGGCACGTCTGAGCTGATGAATGCCTGGTCAGAACATTCTAACCTCTTGGCAACTGCGATCAGTACACTTGCACGCCGCGCCGCTCCAACTCCTCGAAGATCTCCCGAGGAGCCGGCTTCTTGCGAAACCGCCCCGCTTCTTTAAGCGCCGGCAGATCGAGCAATGCATCGACATTTTCGGACGGGACGTTGATCTCGACCCGCTCGAGCTTCTTGAGCGGCACGAGAGCGTGGATATCGACCTTGTCGATCATGGCGTTGACCGAAAAGCTTTTCAGGTTGGGGCAGAACCGAATGCCGGAGAGATCCTTCACATCGAAGGCGTTTTCTTCGCCGCCCCAGAAATACCAGGCGAACGGATAGATCGCCGCGCCGCCATCGAGCTCGATATCCTCGACGGAGGCCAGCAGTTCCTCGGTGAGCGGATAGCGGACCAGATAATCCAGCGCTTCCGGGATAAGTTCGTAACCGTCCTTCTCCAGATCGACCTCACGCCCGAGCACATGGGTCGCAAGCTGTTCAGGTGTGCCGAGATCAAGCAGTTTCGCATAGAGAAGCGAGGACAGCACCGCCAGCTTCAGGTTCGAATCCGAGAAAGGAGCGCCGGGAGCGCCGGCCACAGCAGGGTAAGGCGGAGCACTCGGCTCCGCATATTCAGCTTTTGGATTGAAGATGGCGATGCCGGAAACTGCATCGAACGTAATGCGGACGGACAAGATGCCTTCCGGCAGGTGCTTCGTTCCGAAACGCGCACCGCCACTCGTCGCACTTTCTTTGCCGATCTCCATATCCGGCACTGTGGCGCGAAGATCGGCGAGCGATATCCCCATGGGAATGCCCGCGATGGTATGCATGAAGCGGGAATTGAAATCGATCCTGCCGATCAGCCCTTTTCGATCGATCCGCACGATAACGCCATGTGTGTTTTCGAGAATGTCGATCACGCCGCCCTTGTGCGGCGCCGGCGTCCGCCAGACAGACCCCATCGCCTTTTCGACCGCCGAGATTGGCATGCCGGGCCGCAGCGTTGCAAGGGCTGAAGGATCAACCGGCTCGTTCGACGCCGCCATGCCTTCGCCTCCCGCTGCAAGGGACAGCGCCAGAATAGCCGTGCCGATCAGAAATTCCCGTTTTCGCATGGACCCGCCTCTAGCCGAACAGGCGTAAAAACTGTTCTGACCGCATGGTGATCAGCGCTGCACCTGGTGCGTGTCCAATGCAGCGAGGCGCTCGGCTTCCGCCATCGCCGCGGCTTTTGTTTTGAAAGGACCCATGTCGTGCTCCTCAGTGTCAGGCAGCCACTTTGCGAGGAACCACCATCCGCCCGGGCGGTAGCTGGAACTGCTTCGAATCGAACCGACGCCGTTGGCGAAGAACCAGCCGGAATCCATCCCGTCCTGCTGCCATTCGATGCTCGTATCCGTCATGACATACCCAATGGCTGACGATTTATGCTGTCATTTAATCCATCCGGTGTGGCCACGGCAACACCTCGTCGATGTCGCCGGTAGGAAGGTCATTCGATATCGGCATCGGCGACCAGACGCGGAAGGGTCCACCCGGGTTAAAGCTACGTTTGGAAAGTAAGCGATCGAAAAATTCAGTCGCCCAATTCATTCGCGCATCTGAAATCAGGTTTCAACAGGTCTCAGTGCTTGCGGTCACCCTTGTCGCCCTGCCCTGGCTTGGCCACGTGTTTCGCGTCGCGGCGTGCGTCAGCTGAGAGCGACCGCGATACGTCATCGCTTTCCTTGAACCTGCCCTTCTTGTCGCGGCGGACGTAGCGTTTATCGGTGCCGGTATCGATCAGTTCACGCTTGCTCATAGCAGGACTCCTTTGGGGTTGTTCCACCCAGAAAACGCGCGCCAACCCTAAAAGACGCATGGAATCATTGACCTAGGCAGGACTCGCAAAACGCGCAGCCGAATAGAGCTAAGTCATTGAAAAATGATTCGTTTCGAGTCGGAACGATTCGCCACCGAATCACTTGAATCGCCTGAGTTGCGTCGGGAGTACCAGGTCATGGCGGGTCCAAGAGCGAATTGGAAAGGCTACATCAAGTTCGGGGAAGTCTCCTGCCCTGTGGCCCTCTATACGGCCGCCTCCTCATCGGAACGCATCGCCTTCAACACCCTCAATCGAAAAACCGGCAACCGGGTCAAGCGCGAGTTCATCGACAGTGAAACCGGCGATCCTGTCGAGCGCGACGACCAGGTCAAGGGCTACGAGATCGAGAACGGCCAATACGTCGTGCTCGAGCCCGAGGAAGTTGCCGCGGCCGTGCCCGAAAGCAACAAGACCCTTGTCATCGAGGCCTTCATTCCCTGTTCGCAGATCGACACCACCTATTTCGACAAGCCTTATTACCTCGCGCCCGACAAGATGGGCACGGATGCCTTCCTGCTGCTGCGCGACGGCATGAAAAAGCAGAGCGTTGCCGCTATTGCCCGAACCGTGCTCTTTCGCCGGCTGCGCACCGTTCTCATCCGGGCGCACGGCAAGGGCCTGATCGCCTCGACGATGAACTTCGACTACGAGGTCCGCTCGGCGGAAAAGGCGTTCGAAGAGATGCCCGATTTGAAGATCGAAGGCGAAATGCTCGAGCTTGCCGAACACATCATCGCCACCAAGAAGGGCAGCTTCGACGCCAGCACCTTTGAAGACCGTTATGAGGCTGCCGTTGCAGAGCTGGTGAAAGCCAAGATCGAGGGCCGCGCTCTGCCGAAGAAGAGGCCGCCGGTAGCATCCAAGCCCAGTGACCTGCTGCAGGCCCTGCGCGAAAGTGCCGGTATCGGCGGGAAGGAGACGAAACCGAAACGCACCGCCGCCAATGCCAACCGGGGAGCCGGCCGCCAGAAAGCGGCCAAGCCCGCCGCGAAAGCGAAGCAGGCCGCAGCACCCACCCGTCGTGCCAGCTGATCGGAGGAGACACCATGGCTCTACGTCCCTACTGGCGAGGCTATCTCAAACTCTCGCTCGTCACCTGCCCGGTGCAGATGATGCCGGCCACCTCAGAGAGCGAGAAGGTCCGTTTCCATACGCTCAATCGCCAGACCCAGAACCGCGTCGTCAGCCACTACGTCGATTCCGTCACTGGCAAGGACGTCAAGGAAGAAGACGAGGTCAAGGGCTATCAGCGCGGCGAAGACGAGTACGTCATTCTCGAAGACGAGGAGCTTGAAAACGTGGCGCTGGAGAGCACGAAAACCATCGACATCTCCACCTTCACGCCGCGAGACAGCATCGAGTGGATCTGGCTCGACACGCCCTACTATCTCTCCCCCAACGACCCGGTCGGACAGGAAGCATTCTCGGTCATCCGCGACGCCATGGAAGCGCAGAACATGGTCGGCATATCCCGGCTGGTGATCTCGCGCCGCGAGCGCGCCGTCATGCTCGAGCCACGCGGCAAGGGTATCATCCTCTGGACGCTCCGTTATGGCGACGAGGTCCGCGATGAAGACAGCTATTTCGAGGCAATCGGCGACGAAAAGGCCGATTCAGACATGATGCCGCTCGTCCAGCAGCTGATCAAAAGGCAGACGAAAGACTGGAGCCCCAAGATGGTGGCCGATCCTGTCCAGGAGCGCCTGCTCGACATCATCGCCGCCAAGAAGAAGGCCATAAAGAAACCTGCGAAAGCCAAAGGCAAACCCGCGCCGTCGGCTCCGGCAAACAACGTGGTGAATATCATGGATGCCTTGAAGAAGTCGGTCGCGGCCGAACAGCGGGCCGGCAAATGAGCCGGCGCGCCAAACCGCTGCTGCAGGACGAGTCCGTCGCCAAGTCCAAGCCCGCGCGGCGGCGCGATCCGGCACAGCCCAATCTTCCGTTCGATCCGATGCCGGGCCGTATCGAGCCGTGCCTCGCGCTCCTGAAGCCGGCTCCGCCGCAAGGACCGGATTGGGCATTCGAGGTGAAGTGGGACGGGTATCGCCTCGCCATCCACATCGAGCCAAAGGGCGTCAGGATCATCACCCGCGGCGGGCACGACTGGACGCATCGTTTTCCGGTGATCGCTGAAGCTGCCAGGACGCTGGGGGTCGGGACCGCGATCCTCGATGGCGAGGCCGTCGTGCTCGACAAGCAAGGGCGTTCGGATTTCGGGGCGCTGCAGCGTTCGCTTGGCGGGCGCGGTGGCAAGCGCTCGTCGACGGAGTCGGTGTTTTTCGCGTTCGACCTTCTCTATTTCGACGGCCATGATCTGACCGGAACCGAACTCTCGGTTCGCCGGCACTTGCTGGAAGATTTTCTCGATGGCGCCACCGGCGCGATCCAGCTGTCGGACGAAGTCTATGGCGATGGTGCAGAACTCCTGGCGAATGCCTGCTCGATGGGGCTCGAAGGCATCATCGCCAAGCATCGCGATCGGCCCTATCGCTCCGGTCGCACCGGCGACTGGCTGAAGATCAAATGCATCCAGAGCGAAAGCTTCATGATCGTCGGCTACGAGCAGTCGACGGTCGCGCGCGGCGGGATCGGCAGCCTGCTGCTCGCAGCGCGCAAGGGGCATGACTGGGTATATGCCGGCTCGGTCGGAACGGGCTTCAACACAAAGAATGCCCAAGAGTTGCGCACGACGCTCGACAAGCTGAAGACCAGGCAGCCGGCCGTGCCGCTCAAGGGCAAGAACCTGGTCTTTGCCCAGCCGACCCTGATCGCAGAGATCGAATTTCGCGGCTGGACCAAAGACGGCAGTTTACGGCACGCCTCCTACAAGGGCCTGCGTGAAGTCCAGGACAATGCCGCGGTCTTCGACATCAACGACAAGCCGGCCGACTGAGATGCGCAGGACGCTCCACCGTTGTCGGGAGCGCGCGTAGCGGGCGGGGTTGGAAGTAACCTTCCTGATCAAGCCAATTTCAAAATGCGTCCCTGATCGGAAACATGTCCTCACCGTAGTGGTGAAGCCGCGTGTGATGCCGCCGGCATAACCAGCGTACCCTCAATGGCTCGTCATATTGATCGTGATGGGCATCGACAGCTTCGGCGCCGCAGACCTCGCAGGTTTGCTTTTCCAGTTCGCCCGCCTTGACTGCTCGCTGCACGGCAAGATGAGCGTCATATTTGCCGGGATTGGCGCGACGCCAGTTCGCCTGGCGCGTATCGGTCTTCAGCATCGGTGCTCCTGCCCTGATGACAAAGGGGGACGAGGCGTTTGTCGCTGCATTTCAGCTTTACGCCATATAGCCAGATTCGCGGCGATCAACAATGATTGCAGGTCGCGACCCGGAAGCGACCCTCTGGAGATCACGCTGCGCGCCTCGATTTTCCCAGGCGCTTGATCGCCTGCTCCAGCGGGCGCTCGCCGTCACAGTAGTCCCGCCAGGCGGAGCACCGGACAAGGAGCGACGGCACAGTGCGGACGGTAAAGCGCTTCGGGTCGAGATCGGACTTCACCTGCTCCCAGGTGAGCGGCATCGACACGGTGGCGCCGGGCCGCGCGCGCAGTGACAGCGGTGCGACGGCCGTCGCCATGCGATCGTTCCTGAGATAATCGAGGAAGATGCGGCCGCCTCGCAGGCTCTTGGTCATCTTGATGAGATAAAGGTCGGGATTGTCGCGCGCCATCTGTTGGCAGACGGCATGCGCAAATCCCTTGGCCTCGGCCCAAGCGAGAGGCTTGCGCTTGTTGACGGCGAGCGGGGTGACGACATGCAGCCCCTTGCCGCCCGTGGTCTTGCAGAAGCTGACGAGGCCGAGTTCATCCAACCGGTCACGCATCTCGCGGGCAGCCGCGACCACCGTCGCGAAGGGCACGTCGGGGCCGGGGTCAAGGTCGAACACCAGCCGGCCGGGCACTTCCGGTTTTCCGGGTTGGCAATTCCAAGGATGCAGCTCGACACCGCCGATCTGGGCGATCGCCGCAAGCCCCTCGATCCGGTCGATCTGCAGGTAAGGCTTTTTGTCGCCGAACACTTTCACTAGTTCGAGAAGATTGGATGTGCCGGGCATCGCATGGCGCTGAAAGAACTGCTCGCCGCCAATGCCGTCCGGCGCGCGAATGATCGAACATGGCCGGCCCTTGATATGCTCGATCAGCCAGGCGCCGACGGTTTCATGGTAGCGCGCAAGATCTTCCTTGGTGACCGGCTCGCCGTCGCCGTCGCCGGCATCCGGCCAGAGCGGCTTGTCGGGATTTGAGATGAGTACCCCCATGACCTCCGCCTTCGCGCCTTTGCGGCGTACGGGCTTATGTTCGGCGCCCGCGGCAGGTTCAGCGGTTTCGGTTTTGGCGGGCGGCGCCGGCTTCTCGGCCTCGACCTCTTTCGCCGGCTTGTCCTCGCGCAATCCCTTGAAGGCGGCCTGGCGGACGAGGCCGTCAGCGGTCCAGCCTTCGAACTCGATTTCGGCGACAAGCTCGGGCTTCACCCAGAGAACCTCGGCTTCCTTCTTCGGAGCGCCTATACCGGTGAACGGTGATCGCGCCGTCTCGAGCGCCTTCAGTTTCGGCAGCAGCATCTCGACTTTCCGGACGCCGTAGCCGGTTCCGACACGGCCGACATAGGCAAAGTGATCGCCGCGGTGGACTCCGACCAGAAGAGATCGGAACCTGCCGTTGGTCCTGGCGTATCCGCCGATCACCACCTCATGGCCGGCCCGGCATTTCGACTTCCCCCAGCTGTCGGTGCGGCCGGATTGATAAGGTGCATCCATCTGTTTGGAGATGACGCCCTCGAGATGCAGCTTGCAGGCGGATCGCAGCACCGCGTCACCACCGGACTCGAAATGCTCGACGTAGCGGATGCGAGGATCGTCGCCTGCATCGTTGAGGAGTTTCTTCAGCCGCTCCTTCCGCTCGACCAGACGCATCGATCGCAGGTCCTCGCCGCCGTCGAACAGAAGGTCGAAGGCGAAATAGACCAGGTTCCCCGTCGTGCCTTCCGACAGGGCGGCCTGGAGGGAGGCGAAATCGGGAGCGCCGTTTTCGTCGAGCGCGCAAATCTCGCCATCGATGATGCAGTCGGGCAGTCCGGACGCCGCATCCGCGATCTCAGGATACTTCGCGGTCCAGTCGAGGCCCTTGCGTGTCTTCAGCGTTGCCCTTCCGTCGGCGACACGCATCTGGATCCGATAACCGTCGAACTTGATCTCGTGCAGCCAATCGTCGCCGGCCGGTGGACGATCGAGCCGATCGCAAAGCTGCGGCTCGATAAAATCCGGCAGATCGGCGGCGGTGGAGGTCGCCACAACCTTAGGAGACTTCTTCTTGCGCTCGTCGGCGGCCAGGCCATGTTTGCTGTCCCAGACGGCGTCCGCCTCGACATCCGCATTCGCCATCATGAACGGCCGCGGCTTGCGCCCCTTGCCCTCGGCGATTTGCTCCATGCTGCGGCCGGAAGCGACGGAGGTCGCGTTCTCCTCCAGGACAGCCGCACCGTTGTCTTCAACGGAATGATCGTCATGATGCTTGATCAGCAGCCAATTGGTCCGCTTGCCGCCATCGCGGTCGTTGCGCATCCGGACCAGGACGAAACTACCATGCAGTCGCTTGCCTTGAAGCGTGAACTTGAAGTCGCCTTTCCTCAAAGCCTCTTCCGGAGACGTGCGGCCTTCCGGCTCCCAGTAGCCGCGGTCCCACAACATCACCGTGCCGCCGCCATACTGCCCCTTCGGGATCGTGCCTTCGAAGTCGCCGTAGTCGAGCGGGTGATCCTCGACCTCGACCGCGAGCCGCTTGTCATGCGGATCGAGCGATGGCCCCTTGGTCACCGCCCAGGACTTGAACACACCATCGAGCTCGAGCCTGAGATCATAGTGCAGCCGCGTGGCGTCGTGCTTCTGGATCACGAACCGCCGCCGGTTCGATGGTTTGACGCCCGCTTCCCCGCTCGGTTCGCTGGTCTTCCTGAAATCGCGCTTGGCCCGATATTTCGAGAGATTGTCGGCCATGGAACTTGTGAACTCCTCTCAACGCGCGACAGTGGGAAACGTCTGCTCAGCGGTGGGACACCCGGAGCGCGCCGGCGTCTCCGAGACTGCGCTGGACGGCGGCGATCTGGCTGGGCGCGATATCCGCCGAGACCTCGATCTCGCCTTCGAGCGGCGCGTCGCGACGCGCGCCATCGTCATGCGAGGCATCGCCGCCTGACGGCGCCGAGCCGGCGGTGTTGCGGTCGCCGGCCGCCTGGATGAAAATATCCGGCCTCGCGATACCGTGCTGCTGGACCAGATGTTCGACGGCAAGGTCCGCGGCTTCTCTTGTCTCGAAGGTCGCTCTGATCGTCGTGGTGCTGTCGTCCGCCATTGGGGGCTCCCGGTGATGATTTCCACAGGACGAGAACGCCGCCGGCGGCTGGTAGTTTCGACGGCAGGTCCGATGCGCCCCTCGAAAAGGTTGATATCGCGCCGAAGCCTGCTATGTTCTTGCTTTGTTTCGGCGCGAACTCCTGATGCCGATCCCGTCGCGATCGCTGAAGCCGCCATGAACGACATGAGCTCGACCCCCGTCCGAAAAATCGTCCATGTGGACATGGACGCGTTTTACGCGTCGGTCGAGCAGCGCGATAACCCGGAATTGCGCGGCAAGCCGATTGCCGTCGGCGGATCCGCCGCGCGCGGCGTTGTGGCGGCGGCGAGCTACGAGGCGCGTGCCTATGGCGTGCACTCGGCGATGCCGTCGGTGACCGCCAAGCGAAAATGCCCGGATCTGATCTTCGTGCCGCCGCGCTTCGACGTCTACAAGGCGGTGTCGCAGCAGATCCGCGAGATCTTCGCCGAATACACGCCTCTCATTGAGCCGCTGTCGCTCGACGAGGCCTATCTCGATGTCACGCATAATCTCAAGGGCATGGAGATCGCCACCGAGATCGCGCTAGAGATCCGCGCCAAGATCAAAGAGATCACCGGCCTCAATGCCTCGGCCGGGATTTCCTACAACAAGTTCCTCGCCAAGATGGCGAGCGACCTCAACAAGCCCAATGGCCAGGCCGTCATCACGCCGAAGAACGGCCTGGCTTTCGTCGAGGCCCTCCCCGTCAAGAAATTCCATGGCGTAGGCCCGGCAACGGCCGAAAAGATGCACCGGCTCGGGATCGAGACAGGCGCCGACCTCAAGCAGCACACCCTCGAGTTTCTGGTCGAGCATTTCGGGAAGTCAGGCCCCTATTTCTATGGTATTGCCCGCGGCATCGACGAGCGTCAGGTCAAGCCGAACCGGGTGCGCAAATCCGTGGGCGCCGAGGATACGTTTTCGCAGGACCTCCATGCCTATGAGCCGGCCCGCGAAGGGCTTCAGCCGCTGATCGAAAAGGTCTGGGGTTACTGCGAGGCCAATGGGATCGGCGCCAAGACGGTGACGCTCAAGGTCAAATACGCCGACTTCAACCAGATCACCCGCAGCAAGACAGTTCCGGCACCTGTCGCGGCGATCACCGATCTGGAGGATATCGTCGGCCTGCTGCTGACGCCGATCTTTCCACCCCGAAAGGGCATCCGCCTGCTCGGCGTTTCGCTGTCGTCACTGGAGCGGCGGAACTCCGGAACGGAGCCGCAGTTGCGATTGGCGCTTTAGACGGCCAGCATATTTTGGGCAAAAGCACCGGCGTGCCGCTTGACGCGGAATGTTCCCGCCGGCAGCGGCCGCAGGATTTCCTCTTCCGGAAGAAGTCCGTCGAGCCAGGCCATGCGTTCTTCCCGTGGCAGCACCGCCATCTGCCGGTCGTGGAAGGGCGCGATATCGGCATTCGCCGCGATAGTCAGGATGGCGTAGGCCTCGGGCCAGCCATTAGTCGCAGGCCGCCAGATCCCCGCGAAATAGAACCAGTCGCCGTTGGCGAGCGAGAAGCTGAAGCTCTTGTGACGAAACTCCGAGGCCGGCACCAGGCAACACTGGCTCGGGAACGTCCGTCCTTCCGATCGGACGACGTTGACGGCGCGCGGACCACCGTCGCGAGGGCGCAGCCCCCACGGCAGCTCCACCATCTCCACATCGCCGTCATGACGCCTTATGATCACGCGGCGCTCGTCGAACGGGGCGTCGGACTGGAAAACGGTCGCGCTCATCATAGATAGAACATATCAGGAACACCACTGAGAGACAATCAGACTTGAGACGGAGGACGCATGTGCAATGATTATCGGCTTGTGGTGGATGTCGCCTCGATCATCGAGGATTTCGCTGACCTCAAGATCAAGATCCGTTTCGGCGAAGGCGCGCCGAACCTCGAAGCGCGGGAGGACATCAAGATCACCGATCTTGGCCCCATCGTCAGGACAATCGACGGCGCCCGCGATGAGGCGGAACTCGTGCAGCGGCGCTGGAGCTGGCCGGGGCCGAACAAGCGGCCGGTGTATAATTTCCGGTCGGAGGGCCGGGCGTTCGATTCCAATCGCTGCCTGATCGTTGCGGACGGGTTTTACGAGTTCACCGATCCGAAGGACCCGAAAAAGAAGCGCAAGGACAAGTGGCTGTTCACCAAGAAGGACGAACCGATCTTCTGCATTGCCGGCATCTGGCGCGAGACGGCGGACGTCGGGCAAGCCTTTACCATGCTGACGATGGAGCCGGGGCCGGACATAGCGCCCTACCATGACCGGCAGATCGTCATCCTCGAGCGCGACGCCTGGGCCGACTGGCTTGATCCAACGGTTTCCGCGAAGTCGCTGATCAAGTCGCTTCCCATGGGATCGCTGTCTGTAGAGCAGGTTGGCTGAAGCACATGCCTCCGAGCCGGATGGCAACCGGCATCGATCGCGAGAATGTTCGAAAATAATTGCCCGTGCGCTCGCGGAACTCTTGCGCGGATTTGCAAAGTGTAATTCACTCCCCGCAATCAACTTTGAGGCGAGGGAGACGTCGATGATCCGATATGTGGCCGCATGCCTTCTCGTTCTGTTCGGATCGGTCGAGGCCCTGGCAAGCCAGGTTACCATAGCCACCTGGAACCTCGGCTGGCATATGGACCTGGAAACGGCGCAGCACTGGATCCGCGAATGTTCGAAGAACTATGTCGAAGATTCCGCCACCGGCAAGTTCAAGCCGTCGCAAGAAGCGGGGTTCAAGCCGGGATGGGACATCGATGCATTCAAGATCGAGGGATGGGACGTCGGCCGCCTCCCCGTCTGTAATGTCTACTTCGCCGGGGGAACCGTTCGCGTAAATCTTGAGGCCTACCGCAAGCGGCAGGAGCAGATCACAAACTTCATCTCCCGCTCCATACCCGCCGACATCATCGCCTTCCAGGAAGTCAGTGGCGAACAAGCAGTCCGGGAAGTGCTTCCGAACGGCGCCAGCGATTACGATTTCTGCCCCGTGACGGGCTACAAGGTGCAACGCCTCGTCATTGCCTGGAAGAAGACGCTCGGTGAAAAAATGTCCTGCGCCATCGAGGACGCGCTCAGCCTTCCCGCCAACCCGGACGACAAGCGCCCTCGCCCAGGTCTCGCTCTCACACTCAAGGTCGATGGGAAACTGCTTCGCATCATGGATGTCCACCTCAAGTCGGGTTGTGTGTCGCCATTCGACGATGGAAAGCTGGAGGGTACTGGTAGGGATTGCACGATCCTGCACCAACAGATTGATCCGCTGGAAAGCTGGATTGAGAACGCGGCGGCCGACGGCGCCAAGATCGTTCTCCTCGGCGATTTCAACCGCAACTTCTGGCATGAGCTGCGTGACCAGCGACCGGCCAGGACCGACGCCAGCGGAACCTCGTCGCCACGGCCGGCAGGAGTGCTGTCCCGGTCCCTCATTGAAGAAGTGGCCGACGGTCAGCCGGCGGCCGGCAATCTCAAGGTTCTCGACGAGCACTGCCAGATCAGCGATGCCGGACAGGCCCTCTGCACTCAGGCCGAGATCCGCGACCTGACCACGCCGGAAACACAGCTGCTCGCATCGGACAATTATCTCGGCTGCCGCAATCCGGTCGGCCTTGATCACATCCTCGTCGGCCCCGGAATCAACAGCGATGGCCCGGCCGAGCATCTGAGCATTGGAAACCTGGGTGGCAACAAGGCGGGCACCCCAAATGGGAAAGACCAGGTGCTGGCGATTTCGGATCACTGCCCGATGATCGCCCGGCTGAACTTCTGATGAGGCTTCCTCGTATGCAGAGGTCGCCTTGAAAGGGTATGAACCCTCGGCCAGCTATTTCGACTCCGTGGGAGCACGTCGGAGTGGGAGAGCACAGAGGGTAGAGGAAGGCCCCACGACTCTTGGTGCCTAAAACCGCTCGCCGTTGCTGTCGCTCCCGTTCAAAGGATGTTCTAGGAGCCGGCAGCCGACTTCACCCCACCCCGGCTGCTGTTGCCATACCTGCGACCAACGCGATCTGGAGCAGCTCCGTAAGGCTGTCCGCGTTTAGACGGTTCATGACTTGCGAACGATGCAGTTCCACCGTGCGCGGGCTGATGCCGAGCTTCCGTCCGATCGATTTGTTAGTTCCGCCGTCAACCAGGCCGACGAGCACCTCGTGCTCCCGGGGCGTCAGTCTGGCAATGCGAGCAGCAGCATTTTCTTCGCGCTTCATCGGCCGCGTGGTCCCGAGACATTCCGCCATCGCTTTGGAGAGCGTGGGGCGAAGGAGTACTTCCTTTGCCACGATTACGTAGTCGACCGCGCCGGCCTTCATCGCGGTGACGGCCGCCTCGACATCCGCCCCCGGTGCGTCTAGGGCGATCGTTGGCAGAGGAATCGATCGCGCCTTGAGCTCGCGTGGGATTGAGAGGCCCTCGTCCTTCGCCTTACGGAGATCGACGAGCACACAGCCGGGCGCGAGCACTGGGGCCACGTCAAGAAAGGCGGAGCCGCTTGCAAAGGTGCGCGCCCGATAACCTTCGGCCCTGACAATACCAGCCAGGCGGCGGGCGTCAGCGGCCCTACTGCAAATGATATAGGCTTGGCGGATATTGTCCGTGGTGAGGTCCTCGGTGATCCCGCCGATCCGGGTCACGGCGCCTTGCTCATCGAGGATCGGAAAGCTCGTGTCCCGAAGCGAGCGGATTGCGCCGTCGACCGGCCGGACGATCCGATACTCGAACTGCTCGACTTCCCCGGCCCCAACGGAGGCAAGCGCACGTTCGACCTGCTGTCGGTCGTCGGGATGAACATCTTCCATCCACTCGGCGAAGGGTGTGGGCGCCTCCGGACCCGGTATGCCCCAGATCTTCTCATAGGCGGCGCTACGATAGATGATCATCGCTTCGACCGAATCAACGATCCAGATCAGGTTGCTGCTATTGTTCGCGAAGCTGCGAAACAGCGCCTCACTCGCCCGAATCGCTGCCTCGCTGCGGCGCCGAGTTGTGATGTCGATCGCGGCACCGATGAAACCGATGGCGCGCCCTTGCGAGAAGGTGGCTCGGCCCGAGGTCGCGATGTGGCGAGTGCCGTTGCCGTTGCGCCCGAGCAGCCGATACTCGACGTTGTAGCGCCCGTCGCCCGCCGGATCGACACATGCCGCGATTGCACGGTGGACGGATGGCAGATCGTCGGGATGAATAGCTGCCTCGAACACTTCCATCGTGACCTCGATGTCTGGAGGGAGGCCCCACATCGCCCGCAAGCGCTCGTCCCATTCCAGTGCTCCGGTGACCGGATCCCAGGAATAGATACCCAGGCCCGCCAGCTCCGTCGCGGCACGCAGGCGAGCCTCGTTCTTCCTCAAAGCTTCGTCCAAGAAGCGGCGCTCGCTGATGTCACGCGACATGCCAACCACCAGCTCGACCGAACCGTCCTCGGCACGGACCGGTCCCCACACGAACTGGACGTAAGCTTGGTAGCCGGTCGTGCTGCGGTAGAAGACTTCGTCCTCGACAGTGACCCCGTCCGTCAGGATGTGGTCGATGTGCCCATTGAGGCGGTCTGCAAGGTCTGCAGGATAGTCGAGGTCAGCGAAACTCTTGCCAATCAACTCGTCTGACGAAACCGCGAGCATCGCGGGGTTGGCATAGACGAAGCGCCGCTGCCGATCGAAGGCATAAACGAAGTCGGGGATTGATGCCAGCGTCGCCTCGAGGAACCGGCAGTGGCTGGAGAGCTCGGCGAGCACGTTTTTCTTTTCGGCCGCCCTCGTCAGGTCGCCCAGCTCCTGCGCGGTCAGATCCGACCCTGTGCCAGTATTAGGAATGTCGGACGTCATGCTCGCCCCCATTGCAGAGTTGCGGGGATGGTCAGCTAACCCCCACACCCTCGGAAGGTTCCCTAGGTATCGCCCGCATGTTCACTATCCTCCCGGGTGTAGATAGTGCCACTTTGAACATTAGGAAGATTTAAATGAGAGCCCTAATCTGGCGCGGCAAGGAAGACGTCCGTTGCGACACGGGTAACCGACCCGAGATTGAACATCCCCGCTATGCTGCCCGGGGGGACATCCTCGACCATGAGTCGATGCGAGAAGTCGTCGATCGGAAGGCACAGCGAGCAGTTAGTCGAGAGATTAGTCAACAGTAACATCTGCCGTACCGACCCTAGTGGGGGAACGGTAGTGGAACACCTACGGAAATTTGCCGATGCGAATCGCTCAAATCGCGCCGCTTGCAGAAAGGGTGCCGCCCAGGCTCTACGGAGGAACGGAGCGTATCGTCTCCTATCTCACCGAAGAACTGGTTGCTCAAGGCCATGACGTCACTCTGTTTGCGAGCGGCGATTCCCTCACCGACGCGACGCTTGTGCCATGTTCGGATGTCGCCTTGAGACTCAATCCAGCCATTGAGGACCACCTGCCCCATCAGGTCGTGATGCTGGAGGTAATCCGCCGTCATGCGCGTGAGTTCGATATCCTGCATTTCCACATCGACGTGTTGCATTTACCGCTAATTAGTGAATTTGCCGATCGCACCGTGACAACACTGCATGGGCGGCTCGATCTGCCGGACCTGCGCCCACTGTACCGATGCTTTCCGGAGGTTCCGCTGGTATCGATCTCGGATGATCAGCGTCGGCCAATGCCGCCGGTCAATTGGCTAGGTACGGTTTATCACGGCCTGCCATCCGACCTCCTTTCCTTCACGCAAAGGCCGAAAGGCAATTATCTCGCCTTCCTCGGCCGCATATCCCCCGAAAAACGACCCGATCGG
Organism: Rhizobium sp. N122; assembly: GCF_002211295.1. Lineage (NCBI taxonomy): Bacteria > Pseudomonadati > Pseudomonadota > Alphaproteobacteria > Hyphomicrobiales > Rhizobiaceae > Rhizobium > Rhizobium sp. N122. The sequence goes on from NZ_LOKU01000042.1 coordinate 23,809, forward strand.
GCAATAGAAATTGCTATCCGGGCTGAAATGCCGCTGAAGATCGCCGCCAAGATCGACAACGTCGATAGGGCATATTGGGAGACAGCGATCGAGCCGATGATGAATGGGCATTCCAACATCGAATTCATTGGTGAGATCGATGAGCACCAGAAGGCGGAGTTCCTCGGCAATGCCAGAGCCCTGCTGTTCCCGATCGACTGGCCCGAGCCATTCGGGCTGGTAATGATAGAGGCAATGGCCTGCGGCACGCCGATCATCGCCTTCCGCTGCGGCTCGGCGCCGGAAATCATAGAAAATGGCGTTTCCGGCGTTCTGGTCGACAACGTCACCGAAGCTGCCGAAAACGTCGAATGGGCGCTGCGGCTTGATCGGCGCGGGATACGCGACACGTTCGACCAGCGCTTTACGGCCGCACGGATGGCAGCAGACTATCTGAACATCTATCGGCAACTGACTGGTGTTTTTCCGGACGCTGATTGCCCCTGCCCGAACACCCCTGCCGTTCAGCTCTTCGCTTAATCAGGGAGGCGCCTATGCAAACGACCCCTGCAAACACTCTCCATTCATTGGCTTCCGCAGGCGCGGATACCGCGATGGACCAGTTCTTCGTTCCGGCAACCGCATCGCTGCAGGAGCGACGGCCGCGAACTCTCAAGCACGGAGACACCTTCGCCATTTTCGACCATAACGGCGATCTTCTCTCGGGACCAGAAAGTCCGGACGGCATCTTCCATTGCGATACGCGGTACCTGTCGCATCTGCATCTGGCGATCAATGGCAGACGGCCGATGCTCTTGTCGTCGACGCTGCGCGACGACAATGCGATGCTCACCTGCGATCTTACGAACCCCGATTTGTTCGACAAGGGTGGAAAGCTTCTTCTCAGCCACGATCTCATTCATATGCGCCGATCTCGCTTCCTGTGGAATGGCCGCTGCCATGAGCGATTGACTGTCAGAAACTACGACGAACAGGCCCAGCGCCTTCGGATCGAAATCGCTTTTGCGGCTGACTTTGCCGATCTGTTCGAAGCACGCGGCACGGTGAGGATAAAACGGGGACAAAAGCTGCCTGCCACCACCACGGGAGGGCATGTCGTTCTCTCCTATGTCGGTCTCGATAACCGAAAGCGCTCGACCCAGCTATCGTTCGATCCGCGGCCGGACCAGTTCAACACGGATCGCGTCGCTTACGACCTGCATCTAGCGCCACACGAGATGAAATCGCTCTTCATCGAGATCGCTTGCGATCCCTCTGACACCGGCAGGTCGGGCTACCGCTCCTTCTTCTTTGCCCTCAGGGACGCGCGACGGGCGCTGCGGGCGTCCTCGTCACGAGCGGCATCTATCAGCTCATCCAACACCATCTTCAACGAAGTGGCGCGGCGGAGCATCTCCGATCTCTACATGCTGGTGACGCAGAAACCGGAAGGCCCTTACCCTTATGCGGGCATTCCATGGTTCAGCACGGTCTTCGGCCGTGACGCCCTCATTACGGCGCTGCAGACGCTCTGGCTCGATCCGGAGATTGCGCGTGGCGTCCTTGGCCATCTGGCTGCCAATCAGGCAACTGAAATCGACGCTGCTTCTGATGCGGAACCCGGGAAGATCCTGCATGAAATGCGTTATGGCGAGATGGCCGAGCTTGGAGAGGTGCCTTTCCGACGCTACTACGGCAGCATCGATTCTACTCCGTTGTTCCTGATGCTGGCGGGGAAATACCTTAAGCGAACCGGCGACCTCGCGACCATCCGCCGTCTCCTGCCGAATATCGAGGCGGCGCTGACCTGGATCGACGAGTATGGCGATCGCGACGGCGACGGGTTCGTCGAGTACGGGCGTCTGACGGAAGAAGGATTGATCAATCAGGGCTGGAAGGACAGCTACGACTCCGTCTTCCATGCGGACGGAACACTCGCCAAGGGGCCGATCGCCATCGCTGAAGTACAGGCCTATGGCTACGGCGCGTGGCAGGCTGCGGCGGAGATCTTCAGGCGGATTGACCGGCCGGATCGCGCCGCAAGCTTTCTCGCAAAAGCAGAAGGGCTACGTCGCGCATTCGATATCCATTTTTTCGATGAGGAAATCGGCACGTATGTCTTGGCCCTCGACGGAGGCAAGCGCCCTTGCCGGGTACGATCTTCCAATGCCGGCCACGCGCTGTTCACCGGCATTGCTTATCCGGAGCGAGCGCAACAGGTTGTCCGCACGCTGATGAACGCTTGTTCATTCTGTGGCTGGGGGATCCGAACACTTCCCTCAACGGAAGCGCGCTACAATCCCATGAGTTACCACAACGGGTCGATCTGGCCGCATGACAACGCCATGATCGCCAGTGGTCTCGCCCGATACGACTATCGTGCGGAAACGGCCCGGATATTCGAGGGACTGTTTGCGGCTTCGACCTACATAGATCTGCGGCGGCTTCCGGAACTCTTCTGCGGCCTGGCGCGCCAGCGGGCGCAGGGCCCGACCTTCTATCCGGTCGCCTGCTCTCCGCAGGCCTGGGCTGCGGCATCGGCGCTCTCGTTGCTGCAATCCTGCCTCGGCCTCGATTTCGATCCGAGTACCTTGGAGATTAGTTTCAACGAGCCGCAGCTTCCGACCTTCCTCGATGAGGTTACCTTGCGGCACCTGCTGATTGGCACCGGCTCGGCCGACCTTTCCATCCGCCGCTCCGGACGCCATGTCGTCGTCGACGTGATCGACCGCAAGGGTGACATCCGAGTCCTCACGACCGTATAAGCCGTGCATCCCGGGGGGACTGGCAGGATTGACATTCTCGTCAACAATGCAGCGCAGATGGACTGCAACTAGGAAATTTATAATGGGTTTGGTCAAGGAGCCATTCTACCCGACCTGTTCGAGCGGTAGCGTGTTCTTGTGGGCTGCCCACGAGAACCAGCGCGCGCCACCCCGCCATCATCACTAAGGTCCCAATGATGAACGATCTCATTCTTTTACCGCTACGGCTATTGAAAACGAATGGCGGCCGGTGAACGACCGCCAGCCCTGTTAGTTGATCACCTCTGGATAGTCTTGCATGACGAAGGCTCGAACCTCAAGGGGTGATCGGTAGAGCATAGGCGATCGTATAGTCGCCGATGCGGCTGCCTACATTGGAATGGCCGGCGGCGGTTATGACAACGAACTGTCGCCCCTTACTCTCATAGCTCAACGGTGTCGCCTGCCCACAGGCGGGAAGAGGAGCTTTCCACACCTCCCGGCCGGTTTTCAGATCGAAGGCACGAAAATATTCGTCAGCTGCAGCGCCAATGAAAATCAGACCACGCGCTATCGTGACCGTACCGCCGATATTAGGGACGCCGATCGTCAGCGGCAGAAACGGCAGGGACTGCAAGCGAGACGGCAAGGGTGGGCGCCACCACGGGTCGATGGCCGTCCAGACTGGCCCTGTCGAGGCCACGCCGGGCCAAGGACGTAAGAAGCCAGAGACCGGCCACTGCGGGTGGTGCCATGCGCGGTAGCAGCGCCCAGAACTGGTCGCCCGTTTCCCAAATCTCCCAAGGGATCGTGCCAGCGATCACGGCAAGCAATAGCCACGCAAAACTGCTGCCGATCCACATAAGGATCGCTGAGACGATCAACACTGCTCCCGCTACGAAATAGTAATAAGAGCAGCCGAGGATCGCGAGCCAGCCGCCCTCGCCGATCAGAGCGAGCGGCACCAATATCAGGAGGAACGCATAGACGCCAGGCGGTCGACGATGCGAAACCACGTAATCTTGACTCATATGCAAAGCCTTCTCGTTGCTCGATGTGATGACAACTACAATTCAGAACAGGCGCCGACGTGTCGCGCGTACGTTCCGCCTGCCCTAATCTGTTCCGACGGGCAAGGTACTGCCGGCTGACGGGATATTTACGTCTGCGTGTTGGACCCGCCCTGACGATCGTCAAGGCGCGGCATGATTTCCGGAGTCATGAAGGGTGGCATCACCTTTTGGGGAGCGGAGAACCATGGAGCCCGAAGCCGATGAAATCCTCGCACAAAGTTCTGTCCGCGAAGTTGCCGGCATCGTCCGGACCCCAGAGATTCTGGACGATGTGGTGGAGGCTCTCGAACACGCTGGCTTCGATCGCGCGGACATCGACGTCATGGCGGATTGCGCGACCATCCGAGACCGCTTCGGAACCATTTTCATTCCCGTGGAAGAACTCGCCGATGTCCCGGGCGCTCCCCGGCGCGCCTTCATCCAGCGGGACGATGTCTCGATGGTACGCGTTGGGGCGACTGGTGTGCTGTTCTATGTCGGTGCTACCGTCGCGGCTTTAAGCATCGTCGCATCCGGCGGCAGCCTGGCGGCCGCTCTCGCGGCAGCCGCAGCAGCAGGCGCGGCGAGCGGCGGCATCGGGGCCCTTGCTACTCGGTTCCTCACCCGCGAGCGAGCCAGCATGATCGAAACCATGATGATGGAAGGCGGTCTTGTTCTCTGGGTGCGGGTGCGATCGGAAGAGGCCGAAAGGCAGGCGGAGGAGATCATGCGCGAGCAGGGTGTCGAGCAGATCCGTGTCCACGAAATCGTGATTGACAAGCGTCTGGAAGATCTACCGCTTGCCAATGTCATCACGCGCAGCGAATAACGCCGAAACCGGCTACGGCCTTCAGCCAAAGCAATGAAAACTGAGGCGGCAACCATGATCCACACACGTTCTCAATATAGTGCGGCCCTGGTCTGCGCGGCCGTACTGTTCCTGGTGACCCGTTCTGGCGCATTTTCCGACGAAGTTGGCCTCGTCGCACTCGATGTCAACGAGGTTGCAAAAGGTTTCAGCGGCGATGCGCTGAAGGTGCGATCAGTCGTCAACGACAAGGGCGAGGCCACAGGCCACATCGATGATTTCATCTTCAGTCGGGATGACGAACAGGTCTTCGCTGTTCTGGCTGTCGGTGATTTTGTCGGTCTCGGTAGCTCCCAGATAGCCGTCCCGTTGCGCAGCCTCAAATTCGAGGATTCCACGGGCCCAATCGTCCTGCCTGGCGCCAGTCGCGCAGCTCTGTTGAAACTGCCGGTTTTTCTCTACAACCCCTTAAGCCTGATTATTTATCGAGTGTGATATCGATGATGGAATAGTGCCGATGCCTTCAATAATGAAAATTGTCTGCCCTCACTGTCTGAGCGTCAATAGACTAGGCTCCGATCGTGACGCCAGACGAGCGAAATGTGGCAAGTGCACGGGACGTCTATTTGACGGTCGCACGCACGCTGTCGACGAGGCTGCGTTCGACAGGCACATCACACGCAATGAGATTCCGGTGGTCGCCGATTTTTGGGCCGAATGGTGTGGCCCATGTAAGATGACAGCCCCGATTTTCGAGGCCGCCACTGCGGAGATGGAACCCGCGTTGCGCTTTGTGAAGGTTAACACCGAAGCGGAACCGGCGCTAGCGGCGCGGTTTCAGATCAGGAGCATTCCAATGCTGATGATATTTCGCAAAGGTGTGCTCGTTGCACATCGTGCCGGTGCACTTGACCGAGCTACCTTGCGCGCATGGCTCGGCTCCCTTCCCGCGGCATAGGTGTGTCTTTGATTCGCCAAGGGGCGTGGCCATCCCGGACTCGCTGCCAGAGGACAATTGGTCGTTGGGGGCAATGGTTCGTCAGAGCCTTCGCAATTGCACGGTCCGCCTGCATCGAGCGGTGCCGCAATGAGTCCTCAAGCATGGGTAAGCCAATGTCCGGGGGTAGCGGCCAAGGGTTCGTGGCGAATGGGCGGCGAACCCGTGACAATTCCTGCCGTTGAGGGGTCTTCATGGATCATCAGCGAACTCCGATGGTGGCGTTGCGATCAGCAACGGGCCAAAACCCATTGTGAGATATTTGCCCCGGATCATTGCGCTACGTGATCAGGGAGCACCGGCCCCGACAGATCGCCGACGGCCTCGACGCGCCAGGATGGTCCCCGCCAAGAATTCTAAACTCGACGCGCTAGCTGTGAGCTTCCAATAGGTTGTCCATTCGATCCGGACCGGGAAAGCTGAGGTTGTCGAAGCTTCAGTGATTCTCGGGGGACCGAATGGACATCCATATGAATGCCCGCCTCACGCCGCTCAGTCGAGCGGTAATTGCGCACCGCG
>NZ_LOKU01000043.1:0-29287 GCF_002211295.1 Rhizobium sp. N122
CGGCCCAGGTTCCGGGCACCGCGATCTTCCTGACCAGCGATCCGGAATCGGCGCCTGCCGCCTTGCTGCACAATCTCAAGCACAACCATGTGCTTCACGACCGCAACGTCATCCTGACGATCCGCACCGTCAACAAGCCGCGCGTGGCGAGCCAGGACCGCTACAAGGTCGAGCAGATTTCCGAGCGCTTCTCCCGCGTCGAGCTGCTGTTCGGCTTCATGGAATCGCAGAATGTTTCGCAGGCCCTGGCGACGCTGCGCAAGACCGGACTGAAGTTCGACATCATGTCGACCTCCTTCTATCTCGGCCGCCGCAAGCTGGTGCCGGACGCCAAGTCTGGCATGCCTTACTGGCAGGACCGGCTCTACATCGCCCTTGCCAACGCCGCCGCCAACCCCTCGGACTACTTCCGCCTGCCGGCTAACCGCGTGGTGGAACTGGGGTCGCATGTGATTATTTGACGGGTGGGTCAAAGGCCCCGCCCCAAACCCCTCCCCACAAGGGGGAGGGGACTTTGCAAGGGCGCAGACACTCAGCATTTTTCAGCCACATTAGAACATGCAGAACTACGCATAGCCACATTCCGGCACGCCCCGTTAACCCAACGTCAAGGTTAATGAGAGATTTTCGATGGAATGTTCCCGCGTTCCATTGCCGGAGTTGGTGTTGCGTCGAAAGAGCTCTTCCCGTAGCAAGCTGCGTCTTTTTCCCGAGAATTGGGTGTCGCCCGCTATCTTCGGGCTCACCGGCTGGCTGATCTTCCCGAGCGTCGCGTCTCATGCCGATCTCGCCGCCATGCTGGCCGGTCTCGACCGGAAGGGGGAGAACTGGCGCATGGTGCTGACCAATTCGCCGGCCGGCTCCATTCATCAGGCCGAACTGGCTTTCGCCGATCCTGACGTGACGGGCTCGGTCTTGTCGGGCGCCGGCATGGTGCTGCCGGATGGCCGCAAGGTCGCTTTCTCTGCCATGGATAAGGACACTGCCGAGGACAAGGGTACCGCCAAGGACAAGAGCCAGGAGGACACGCCCGACGAGGATCGTGTCAACCGCGGCGCCAAGAAGGGCCGGGTCGTCGCTGTCGAGAAGATGCAGCCGCCGAAGGATTTTTCCGCCGGCTCGATCCTCGAGCGCACGAAGATGCTGTTTACCCCGAGCTTCGATCTCAAGGACCGCTCGGCCTTCGTCAAGCCGAAGATCCAGGGCAAAGAAATCGAGATCGCCACATCTTTCTATAGGAAGCAGCCGGTGGTGACCGATCGTGGCGTGCCGGCCATGTTGGCAAGCCTCGTCACCAGCGACACGGCCGATGTTCTTGCCACTGCTTATGGGCCGGCGGCACCCGACTATTCCCGCCAGTCACCCTTTGATTCGATCCTGACCGAGCAGAACAACGGCCGCTTCGTGCCGGAGATCGGTCCGCGCGACCATGCATGGGCCGCCAGCATCTTGGCGCCGAGCGTCTTTTCCGCCCGCGAACAGCAGTGCCTTGCCTCCGGCATTTATTTCGAAGCACGCGGAGAATCGGTGAAGGGCCAGGCCGCCGTCGCCCAGGTCATCCTTAACCGCGTCCGCAATCCCGCCTATCCGAAAACCATCTGCGGGGTCGTCTACCAGAACGAGGATTGGCGCAACCGCTGCCAGTTTTCCTTCGCCTGCGACAGCATCAAGGACAGGGTGAACTCCGAATATCACTGGCGGATGGCCCGCGATGTGGCGATGGCGGTGACATCAGGCAAGATCTGGCTGCCGCAGGTGGGCTCGGCGACTCATTACCATGCCGTCTATGTCAGACCGAAATGGGCAAAGACCATGGAGAAGGTCGGCCGTATCGGTCTCCACGTCTTCTATCGCACCTATGGCGGCGGCTGGAGCTGAGATAAATCGCTTGGGCAAGCCGATTTGCCGGGCTTAAAAGCGGATTCTTTCCATCGAATTTAACAGATCGGCCATAAATCGGCCTATCTATTTGATTTGGTGTCGTTATTTTCTGGCTGGACAGAAGCTGCCTACGCCTTGACTATACCAATCCCTAAAACTATGTTGCGCGCGACTTCAGAACGGGCCGGAAGGGTTTCAACCTTCGCGTCCGGGGTCCGAATGACCGGGGTAGCGGGAGTGCGGGCGACGGGCAGGCGAGGAGAGATCCATGGCGGACGACCGCGAAGAAAGTCTTGAGAAGCGCCGTGCGCAACTGGAAGCGAAACTCGCGACCAAGCGCGTGGAGGCGAAAGTGGAAGAGGCAAGCGAAGCCCGTTCCGAGGTAAGCCGCAAAGGTTATGCCCAGGCGATGAAGCTTTCCAGCGAGTTCATTTCCGCAATCGTCGTCGGCGCCGTCCTTGGCTATGTCTTCGACCGTTTTGTTGGCACGGCGCCTTGGGGGATGATTGTTCTTCTGCTTCTCGGATTCTGTGCCGGCGTTCTGAACGTGCTGCGTTCTGCGGGGGTGGTGGCCCATCCCCTGGACGACAAGGACGGCAAGAAATAAGGACCGGTTCCCGGTCCAGTGCAATGACCCCGCGTCCTGCGGGCCAAAGAGAGAGAACAAGCGGTGTCTAACGATCCGACTCATCAGTTCCTGATCCATAAGATTGTGCCGATCGAAATCGGCGGAATTGATTTTTCGTTCACCAATGCATCGCTTTTCATGGCCGCTTCGGCTGCCGTTGCCGTCGGCTTCCTCTATTTCGCCACCTCGAATCGCGCCATCGTTCCGGGCCGTTCGCAGTCGATTGCGGAAATGTCCTATGAATTCATCGCCAACATGCTGAAGGAAGGCGCCGGCAAGCAGGGAATGAAATTCTTCCCGCTGGTCTTCTCGCTCTTCATGTTCGTGCTGACGGCGAACCTGCTCGGCATGTTCCCGTATTTCTTCACGGTGACGAGCCAGATCATCGTTACCTTCGCCCTCGCTTTGCTCGTCATCGGCACCGTCGTCGTCTACGGCTTCTATAAGCATGGCTTCGGCTTCCTCAATCTCTTCGTGCCGCACGGCGTGCCGGGCGCGCTGCTGCCGCTGGTGGTGGCGATCGAAATCATCTCCTTCCTGTCGCGTCCGATTTCGCTCTCGGTTCGTCTCTTCGCCAACATGCTCGCCGGTCACATTACCCTCAAGGTGTTCGCAGGCTTCGTCGCCTCGCTCGGAACCCTGGGTGCTCTCGGCGTCGGCGGTGCCGTTCTTCCCCTCATCATGACCGTCGCCCTGACCGGTCTCGAGTTCCTCGTCGCCTTCCTTCAGGCTTACGTCTTTGCGGTGCTGACTTGCATGTACCTCAACGACGCAATCCATCCGGGCGGGCACTAAGGATAACGACATCGACGTCTCCAGGGCGTCAGTCATTCGCCGCAACAACCATTTCAAAGGAGTTCAACATGGAAGCGGAAGCAGCAAAGTACATCGGTGCAGGCCTGGCTTGCTTTGGTATGGCCGGTACGGCTCTCGGCCTCGGCAATATTTTCGGCAGCTACCTCTCCGGCGCACTGCGCAATCCGTCTGCCGCTGACAGCCAGTTCGGCCGTCTGGTATTCGGCTTCGCCGTTACGGAAGCTCTGGGCATCTTCTCGCTGCTCATCGCTCTCCTCCTCCTCTTCGCCGTCTGATATCGGTGAATAGATGGATCACGGCCTGCGACCGCAAGCCGTGATCCTTTGCATTTGCAGTCCACCTGGAGGTGAGCATGTTTTTTGTGACCCCGGCTTACGCTGAAGAAGCACCGGCGGCAGCGACGGGTACGGATGCGCATGCCGCTCCGGCCGCAGGCGAGGTCCATACCGAGACTGGTGTTGCCGGAGGCGAACACGCCCGCGGCCCTTTCCCGCCTTTCGATTCGACGACCTTCGCATCCCAGCTGCTCTGGCTGGTGATCACGTTCGGCGTCTTCTATTTGCTCATGCAAAAGGTCATCGCGCCGCGCATCGGGACGATCCTCGATCAGCGTCACACGCGCATCTCCCAGGATCTGGAAGAAGCCGGCCGCCTGAAGGCGGAAGCCGACGCTGCCGTCCAGACCTATGAAGGTGAACTGGCCGCTGCCCGCGCCAAGTCCAACGCGATCGGCGCCGCTGCCCGCGACGCCGCCAAAGCCAAGGCTGAGGAAGATCGCCGCGCTGTCGAGGCAAGCCTGTCTGAAAAGATCAAGGCTGCCGAGCTCCGCATCGGCGAGATCAAGGCCAAGGCTTTCGCCGACGTCGGCACTATTGCCGAGGAAACCGCGGCTGCCGTGGTCGATCAGCTGATCGGCGGCTCCGTCGCCAAGGCCGATGTCGCCGCTGCCGTTGCAGCCGCCAAGAAGGAGGCGTGATCGATGGAATTTGCCTTTGACGCGACTTTCTTCGCCTTTGTCGGCCTCGTCCTGTTCCTGGCGCTGGTCGTTTACCTGAAGGTTCCGGGCATGATGGCGCGCTCCCTCGACGACCGCGCCGACCAGATCCGCAACGAACTGGCTGAAGCCAAGCGCCTGCGCGAGGAGGCCCAGCACCTGCTCGCCGAATACCAGCGCAAGCGCAAGGAAGCGGAAGCCGAAGCGGCCCATATCGTTGCCGCCGCCGAGCGCGAAGCCGAAATGCTGACCACTGAAGCAAAGAAGAAGACGGAAGAATTCGTCGCCAACCGCACGGCGCTTTCCGAGCAGAAGATCAAGCAGGCAGAGGCCGAGGCGATGAAGGCGGTCCGTTCCGCCGCCGTCGATCTCGCAATCGCTGCCGCTGAAACGGTGCTCGTCAAGCAGGCTGATGCCAAGGTCCAGTCCGAGCTCTTCGGCAATGCCGTCGGCCAGGTCAAGACGCGGCTCAACTGAGCGGTATCGAATGGAATTGGAAAGGCCGGGCATGTCCCGGCCTTTTCTTGTTGATGGTTCTTTTTATGAAATCCGAGCCGTGCGCGCGCCGGCTTGAAGACTGCCCCTCACCCTAACCCTCTCCCCGTAAACGGGGCGAGGGGACGTGCCCTGCGAGAGGTGGGTGAGGGCCGAGAGGTTGCGGCATATCCCTTCGCCCCGTTTACGGGGAGAAGGTGCCGGCAGGCGGATGAGGGGCAGGCTCTCGGCGCCAGAGCGCAAAGACCATTTCGTTGCCGCAGACCTATTCCGAAATCAGTTCGTCCATCTCAGGACCGCCCTCGACCTTGCGCAGCGGCCGAAAGCTCATCCGGTGCAGGGAGCAGGGGCCGAGCTTTTCGATGCCGGCGCGGTGCTGCGCCGTGCCGTAGCCGACATGGGCGGCAAAGCCGTAATCCGGAAAGACGTGATGCGCGCGCGCCATCATCCGGTCGCGTGTGACCTTGGCGACGATCGAGGCGGCGGCGATCGAGACCGAGCGGGCATCGCCCTTGACGACAGCCTGCCCGGGGCAATCGAGGCCGGGCGGCACGTCGAGCCCGTCGGTCAGCACGTAGCTTGCCGGTATGGCGAGGCTGCAGATGGCGCGACGCATGGCGTCGAGACTCGCTTTGCGGATATCCGTCTCGTCGATGCGCGTCGAGCTGGAGGAGGCGATCGAAACCGTGGCGGTCGCCAGGATCTGCGCGAACAGTTCCTCGCGCCGCTGCGCCGAAAGCTGCTTGGAATCGTTCAGACCCTCCGGGATGCGCTTTGGGTCGAGGATGACGGCGGCCGCGACAACAGGCCCGGCCAGCGGCCCCCGGCCTGCCTCGTCGGCGCCGGCGACCGGCCAGTGGCCGGCCTTGCGGGCCTTGAGCTCCAGCCGGAAGTCCGGCACCAGGGGAGCCGCTTGGAAAAGCTGGGGAGAATCGGGTGGCGTGCGAGGTCTCATGCGGCTGAACCTCGCACGCCAACCCGATTGCCCGCAAGTCCCCGATCAGGGCGGCGGTCGGGGACCGGGTCCGGCGGATGGTGGCGGTCGGTGCCATCCGCGGGAATTGCGCTCGGGGCTCGAAAACAGGGCGGTTTTTCTGAGCAGCCGATGCGCAAGCTTCAAGCAATTCCTGGAAAAGCGCGGCACCATTTTCCATCCGGAATTGCGCAAAAAGTCAAAAAAACAATTCCAGGAAAACTGCGGCGCGGTTTTCCCCAGGCAAAGCGCGAAGCGCTTTTGCCAAGAATTGCTTAAAGAACAAAGCCTAGAGCAGCGACAGCTGCACGCCGCTGCCATCCGGCGGCACGAACAGATCGTCGCGCAGCGGCATGCCGCGCCGCGTCAGGCCGAAACGCCTGGCGGCCATTTCAAAGCGCCGGGCGATCTGCCAGGCATAGGGACCGGCGCCCTTCATGCGCTTGCCGAATTCGGCATCGTAATCCTTGCCGCCGCGCATCGAGCGCACCAGCGACATCACATGCCGGTAGCGATCGGGATAATGCTGCAGCAGCCAGTCGCGGAAGAGCGGGCTGACCTCGAGCGGCAGTCTCAGGATGACATAGCTCGCCTCGGCGGCGCCGGCCGCCTTGGCCGATTCGAGGATGCGCTCCAGCTCATGATCGTTCAGCGCCGGGATCAGCGGCGCAGCCATCACAGCCGTTTGGATGCCCGCTTCCGACAGCGTGTGAATGGTCTCCAGCCGCCGCGGCGGCGTCGCGGCGCGCGGTTCCATCGTCCGGGCAAGCTTGCGGTCGAGCGTGGTCACGGAGATACCGACACGCACCAGGTTCTTCGCCGCCATCTCCTGCAGAATGTCGAGATCGCGCAGGATCATCGCTGACTTGGTGACGATCGAGACCGGATGATTCGCCTTGTTCAACACCTCGAGAATGCCGCGCATGATGCGCCATTCCTTCTCGACCGGCTGATAGGGGTCGGTATTGGTTCCGATCGCGATCGCCCGCGCCTTGTAACCCGGCTTGGCAAGTTCGCGCTCCAGCAGTTTTGCCGCATCCGGCTTGGCAAACAGCTTCGTCTCGAAATCGAGCCCCGCCGAAAGACCCATATAGGCATGCGTCGGCCGGGCGAAACAATAGATGCAGCCATGCTCGCAGCCGCGATAGGGATTGATCGAACGGTCGAAGCCGATGTCGGGCGATTCGTTGCGGGTGATGGCCGTGCGCGGTTTCTCGATCTGCACGTCCGTCTTGAACGGCGGAAGCTCTTCCAGCGTCTGCCAGCCGTCGTCGAAGGTCTCGCGCTGGAGCGCCTCGAACCGTCCTGACGGGTTCAATCCCGCCCCGCGCCCGCGGCGCCGGTCGACCTCGATCCTCAGGCCGGAGGACACGATCATCGCATCGGCAATATCTGCCGTATTGGCAGGCGCGAATGCGGCCTGCCCTGCCAGGGACTGCTCTCTCATCGGATTCTCCCGCGGCAAAAGCCATCGCTTCCGCCCGTTTTGATGATTAAATTCCTATCCGCAAAATAAGAACAATGCAAGAACAAAATACGGAAAACGCCGCTGGCAAAAATTTGTGCGGCGCATTATGAATGACCAATGTTGACGGTTGTTCTCGAATGCCGGGATCAGGAATCTGAGCTGGCCCAAACTCTATCGGTATTGGTGGCAGGTGCCGTGGAGGGGCTCGTCAGCGATGTGATCGTGCTCGATCATGGATCGCGCGACGGCACCTCGCGGGTCGCCGACGCCGCCGGCTGCCGGTTTCTTTTACAATGGGATATCAAGGACATCCTCCGCTCCGCCCGCGGAGAATGGCTGCTCTTTATCGAGCCGGGCGCCCGGCCCCAGGCCGGCTGGATCGACGAGATCGCCGAATATATGGCGCTCAACAAGCTGCCGGCGCGCTTCAGCGCCTCGCGTGGCTATCGGCGCCCGTTTTTCCAGCGCGTCGGCCGGGCGACGCCGCCGCTGGAGCTCGGTCTGCTGATGCCGAAGAACCAGGCGCTCGCCGCCGCCCAAAGCGGCATGGCCCTTGCCGAATTCGCCAAGGGTCAGAAGCCGCGCAAGCTGGCCAGTGAATTGATTCCTTCCTGGGTGGCGCGCGTTGCTCGGTAAGCTTTCCGTCATCCACGGCTGGCCGGTTCGGACCGCCCAAAAACCCTCCCCACAAGGGGGAGGGACTAAGATGCCGCACCGCTTCACATAAACTCTATCGTATCAATCCGGTGAACGGTAACAGCCAGCAAGTCCTCTGCTTTTGGTCGCCGCCGGACACCACAGCTTAGCCCCTCCCCCTTGTGGGGAGGGGTTGGGGAGGGGTTTTCACCAGGTGAAACATCCTCCATCATCGCGCAAAGATGGCGCCCAATAGGATTTCGCGCTATAATTCACCCATGGCGCCGTCGAAGCGCCTCGCTTCGCAACGGATGGCCATGAATGCCGGTGGACGGCAGAACAGGTCGGCGACAATCTCCTCTTCTGCCGGGTTCCCGGCGAAAGGAGGTGCGTCATGGTACGCAATATGGTTTACGGCCTGCTGGCGGTCATATTGCCGACATTGGTGATCGCGCATCCGCATTCGGCAGCATCGCAGACGATGCTCAGTTGCGCAGGCCGATCCGATGTCGTCAATTTCCTCGACAAGAACTTCGCTGAAAAGCTGACAGCGGTCGGACTGGTCAACCAGAACGCCGTTCTCGAGGTCTATGCCGCCGAAAGCGGAACCTGGACACTCGTCGTCACGGATGTCCACGGCATCAGCTGCATCCTGCTGTCGGGTGACAGCTGGGAAACGATGCCGGCTCTGCCGGGCCTTGCCACCTAGCGGGCCGGGTTAGGCCGCCTATTTTGTCGCGCCGCGCTTAAGATGCTCGTCCAGGCGCGGCATGATCTCGACGAAATTGCAGGGAACGCTGCGGTAGTCGAGCTGCCCTTTCAGAATGCCGTCCCAGGCATCCCGGCAGGCGCCGGGCGAGCCCGGCAGCGCAAAGATGAAAGTGGCGTTGGCGACGCCGGCCGTGGCGCGAGACTGGATCGTCGCCGTGCCGATCTTCTCATAGGAAATACGGTGGAAGACGGCGGAAAAGCCATCCATGCGCTTTTCGAACAAAGGCTCCAGCGCCTCGGGCGTCACATCGCGGCCGGTAAATCCGGTGCCGCCTGTGGTGATGACGACGTCGATCTCATCCCGCTCGGTCCAGGCCTTCACCCGTGCGGCGATTTTTTCGCGGTCGTCCGGCTCGATCGCGCGGTCGATCAGCCGGTGGCCTGCTTCCGCGATCCGCTCTGCCAGTGTGTCGCCTGACTTGTCCGTCTCCGGCGTGCGCGTATCCGAGACGGTGAGGATCGCAATGCCGACGGCGATGAAGGGCCGCTTTTCGTCCAGTCCTGCCATCACTTGCCTCCCGAAACGGTTTCCGTCGCCTGGAAATACCAGTCGGGCCGCTCGTCGTGAAGAGCTGTCGCCGCATCTTGCGCCGCCGCCATGCTCGCAAAGATGCCGAAACAGGTGGCGCCGGAGCCGGACATGCGGGTGAACAAAGCGCCGCGCGCCCGCAGCATCGCCGAGATGACCGCAATCTCCGGCATCAGCTCGCGCGCCGGCGGCTCCAGGTCGTTGCGGGCAGCAGCTATCACGTCAAGCCAGTCGGCACTCCCGGCAAGAGCCGGAGCGAGGCTCAGAGCCGGATTGTTCTTTGCCGCCAGCCGGCGGAAAACCTCGGGTGTCGACACCCCTTTCAACGGATTGGCGAGCACCATGGCAAAGGCCGGCAGATCAGGCACGGCTGCGATCTCTTCGCCGATGCCGCGGGCAATCAGCGGCCGGCTCTCAAGACACATCGGCACATCGGCGCCGAGCTGCAGCGCCATGCCGGCGAGCGCCTCCGGTGGCAGGCTCATGCCCCAGAGCCGCATCAGCCCGCGCAGCGCCGCGGCCGCATCGGCCGAGCCGCCGCCGATGCCGGCGGCAACAGGCAGGTTCTTTTCCAGGTGGATATGGACGGGGAAGGCGAGGGCGCCGACCGCCTCGCGCAAGAGATCGCGTGCCCGCAGCACCAGATTGGTGCCGCCATCGCCGGCAAGCGTCTCGCCGAAACGGCCCGACAGGGTGAAGGCGTCGGCCTGTGACGGCAGGAAGCCCAGCCGGTCGCCGCAATCGGCGAAGGTCACCAGCATATCGAGCAGATGATAGCCATCTGCCCGCTGGCCCGTCACATGCAAAGCGAGGTTGATCTTCGCGCGCGCCGCTTCCATGACGCCGAAGCATGATGCCGAAAAGTGTGAGCGGTTTTCGGATGACATCATGCTTTATTTCTTGAATTCACCCTCGGCGAGGCCCTCTTCAGGCATGCTCGTCAGGATTTCTTGTCGACCGGCGGCGGGGTGACGGGCGCCGGATCCGGCTGCTTCTTGTCGGCCGCCTTGGCGTCGTCGCTGACGGCAGGCAGGCCATTGGCGACCTTGTCCTTGATCTTCGGGATCTCGGCAGCCTCAGGTTCGGAGGCAAGCGCCCGGTTCCACTGATAGACGGCCTCGAGCTTGCGGCCGACGCGCCAGTAGGCGTCGCCGAGATGGTCGTTGATCGTCGCGTCGCCGGCCTTGATCTGGGCCGCCCGCTCCAGCTCGTCGACGGCGTCGTCGAAACGGTTGAGGCGGAAATAGGCCCAGCCGAGCGAATCGATGATGTAGCCATCGTCGGGGCGAAGGTCGACGGCCTTCTTGATCATGGCGAGGCCTTCGTCGAGGTTGCGGTTCATGTCGATCCAGGAATAGCCGAGATAGTTCAGCACCTGCGGCTGGTCGGGATTGAGTTCCAGCGCCTTGCGGAAATTCGGCTCCGCCTGGTCCCACTTCTTCAGCCGCTCATAGGCAATGCCCCGTTGGAAGAAGACGCTCCAGTTGGCACGGCCGGCAATGGGACCGATCGCTTCGACCGCCTTGTCGTAATTGGCGGCCATCGCCTCGTAGTCCTTGGCGTCGGAGAGCACGCTGCCATAGGCGAGGTAGCTGCGGATATCCTTCGGGTCGGAGGCGATCAGCGCCTGCAGGTGTTTGCGTGCCTCGTCCACCTTGCCGCCCTGGGCAAGGGCGAGGCCGAGCTGCAGCTCGGAGATGCGCCGCATCGGCGAATTCTCCGGCACCTTCTTGTAGAGCGCGATGGCGCGGTCCATCTGGTTCTGCTTCTCGGCGATGCCGCCGAGCAGCACCAGCGTATCGGCGCTGTTCGGGTCGAGCGCATTGGCGGTCTGCAGGTAAAGCGAAACGATGTCCTCGGCGCCGTCGCGGTTCAGCGCGCCGCCGACCGAAAACAGCACGCCGGCAGCGCCTTCTTCGGCCGTCTTGACCTGCTGCTCCTGTTTCTCATCCTTTTCGATACTGTCGCGCAGCGCGTTCAGCGGCGCATAGTTCGGCAGCAGATTGTCGCCGACGGAAACGGCGTCGAGCGCCTTCTGCTTGTTGCCTTGTGCCGCTTCGAGGCGGGCAAGCGCCATCACCGCGCGCATGAAGGTATCGGGCGCC
Organism: Rhizobium sp. N122; assembly: GCF_002211295.1. NCBI lineage: Bacteria > Pseudomonadati > Pseudomonadota > Alphaproteobacteria > Hyphomicrobiales > Rhizobiaceae > Rhizobium > Rhizobium sp. N122. The sequence continues at coordinate 11,297 of NZ_LOKU01000043.1, forward strand.
GTCGCCCCGCCTTCCTTGTCGAGCACGGCATCGTTCAGATGCTTTCGGGCGGATTTCACGTCGCCGGTGGCGATGGCGATGGCGCCGGCATTGTAATTCTGGAAGATGCGGACCCAGTCCGGCCCCTTCATCTTCTCGACCATGGCAAGCGCCTCCTTGCCGCGGCCGGCGCCGACGCGGGCCCAGGCGAGCAGCAGGTCGTTCATCATCCGGTCGAGATCGTTCGGCCCCTTATATTTCAGGATGGCCTCGGCGCTCTTGTAGTCGTCGCGGCGCATGGCATCCATGCCGCGCACGATCGTGGTGATGCGCTCGACGGAAGGATCGCCCTTCAGGTCGTTGGCATATTTGACACCTTCCTTGATGTCGCCGTTGAGCAGCAGCGAGATCATCAGCCGCTGGCGGATCTCGGGATTGCCGGGCTCGATCTGCAGCGCCTTCTCATAGAGTTCGATCGCCGTTTCATAGTCGTGATCGACATCGGCGGTGCGCGCCGCAAGGAAGGCGCCGGAGAAGGTGGTAACGCTATCGGCATTGAAGCTATCGGTCTTCTCCGCATCGCCCGGCTTGGCCGCATCCTCGGCATTCACGCCGCCGACACCGCTGAGCGAAAGGACAGCGGCAAGCGCTGCGCTCGTAAGAAGACGGATGGCAAATCTCTGCCGCATTAGGAAACCTTTCTTCGACAGCGTCCCGACAATGGTGCCGGTCGCAAAAATCAGTTGTGCTCACTGATTCACAACAGGATGGCTTTTTTGAAGCGCCGCCGCAAGAAATTCAGCCTGCGATCAAGGACGTTTGATCAATTGACGCGCTCGATACAGAAGTCGATCACTTCCATCAGGGAGGATTTCCATACCGTATCGGGAAGAGGCGCAAGCGCGTCCCTTGCGATCGTGCCGTAATGGATCGCCCGGCCGATCGTGTCGGCAAGCGTGCCGTATTTGGTGATCAGTCCCAGCGCTTTTTCGAGGTTGGCGTCGGTGCTGTTGCCGGCTTCGATCGCATCACGCCAGAAGGCGCGCTCGTCCTCGGTACCGCGGCGATAGGCAAGGATGACGGGCAGGGTGATCTTGCCTTCGCGGAAATCGTCGCCGACATTCTTGCCGAGATCGGCGGCCTTGCCGCCGTAGTCGAGCGCGTCGTCGACCAGCTGGAAGGCGAGCCCCAGATTCATGCCGTAGGATTTCAGCGCGTTGCGGCCGGATTTGCCGGCTTCGGCGACGATCGGCCCGACTTCCGCGGCGGCGGCAAACAGTGCCGCCGTCTTGGCGCGGATGACGGAGAGATAATCGTCCTCGGTCGTCTCCATGTTCTTGGCGACGGAAAGCTGCAGCACTTCGCCTTCGGCGATGATGCAGGCGGCGGAAGACAGGACGTCGAGCGCATCGAGCGAGCCGACATCGACCATCATGCGGAAGGCCTGACCGAGCAGGAAGTCGCCGACCAGCACGCTTGCCTGGTTGCCCCAGATCATCCGCGCCGTCGATTTGCCGCGGCGCAGGTCGCTTTCGTCGACGACATCGTCATGCAGCAGCGTTGCCGTGTGCATGAACTCGACCGAGGTGGCGAGCTTGATGTGGTTTTCGCCGCGATAGTCGAACAGCGAGGCGGCCGCCAGCGTCAGCATCGGCCGCAGCCGTTTGCCGCCTGAGGAGATCAGATGGTTCGCCACTTCGGGGATCATCTGCACGTCGGAGCCGGCCTTGGACAGAATGAGCTGGTTCACCCGCTCCATATCCGCCCTGGTGAGATCGACCAATGGCTTGATGGATGCCAGTTTGTTTTTGCTTTCTTCAAGCGGTATCACCACGCCCAACGACCCGGACTCCTGTTCATTCTTTGCATCTGACAATAGAAAGGGGCGATGGACGCGGCAAGGGGTGAATTGTCGCGCAGGGCGAAATTGGAAGGAAAACGACGGCAAATGCATGAACTTATCCGCGCCAACGACCCCGTTCTGCTGTCCTTTGCCGAGAGCTTGATGAAGGATGCCGGAATTCACTGCTTCATCGCCGATCAGGGCATGAGCGTGCTGGAAGGTTCGCTCGGCATGCTGCCGCGCCGCCTGCTGGTGGATGAGGAGATGGCCGATCGGGCCCGCCGCATCCTGATCGACGCCGGTCTCGGCGGCGAATTGCGCGACAGGACGTGAGCGGGGATGACCGGCGAGCCTGGCCAAACCATCGATGCCTTTCATCGCGGCGCCTTCCACCTGGTGCAGCCGAAGGGCAGGGGCCATCGCGCCGGCATGGATGCGATGCTGCTGGCCGCTCTCGTTGCCGATGATCGCGCCGTCAGGGTCGCCGATCTCGGCGCCGGTGCCGGTGCGGCCGGTCTGGCCGTCGCCTCGCGGCTTGCCGATGCTGAGGTGGTGCTGTTCGAGCGGTCGGCCGAAATGGCCGATTATGCCCGCCGCAGCATTCTCCTGCCGGAAAATGCCCATCTTGCCGCCCGCCTCAGTGTCGTCGAGGCCGATGTGACGCTGACCGCCAAGGCACGCAACGATGCCGGCCTCATCGATGAGAGTTTCCACCACGTCATCATGAACCCGCCCTTCAACGACGCCGGCGACCGGCGCACGCCCGATGCGCTGAAGGCCGAGGCCCATGCGATGACTGACGGTCTGTTTGAAAGCTGGATCCGCACGGCGGGCGCGATCATGATCCCCGGCGGGCAATTGTCGCTGATCGCCAGACCCGAATCGATCGCCGAGATCGTTACCGCCTGCGGACGGCGCTTCGGAGGCATCGAAATCACCGCCATCCATCCGCGCCCCGGTGAAAGCGCCGTGCGTATCCTGGTGACGGGTATCAAGGGCTCGCGGGCGCGGCTGTCGCTACGCGCGGCCCTCATCATGCATGAAGAGGGCAGCCACAAGTTCTCCCCTCTCGTCGATGATTTCAACAATGGCCGGGCGGCCTATGCCAGGCTTCGATCCCCAGCAGCTAGAGCATGATGCCGAAAAGTGTGAGCGGTTTTCCGACGACATCATGCTCAACTCTTTAATTTAGAACAGGATTCAGATTTTAGGCCGCCGGGCCTAAAATCATCCTGTTCTAGCCGGTGACGAAGTCGAAGAGCAGCTTGACGTTCAGCCCGGCAATCACCACCGCGATCAGATAGGCGATGCCGCTCAGCCAGCGGGGTGCCACGAGTTCGCCCATCTTGGCCTTGCTGGCGGTGAACATCACCAGCGGGAAGACGGCGAAGGAAAGCTGCAGGCTGAGCACCACCTGGGTGAGGATCAAAAGCTCGGCCGTGCCCTTGTCGCCATACCAGATGGTAACGATTGCCGCCGGCACGATGGCGATGGCGCGGGTGATCAGTCGGCGCATCCACGGCTTCAGCCGGATCTTCAGGAAGCCTTCCATGACGATCTGGCCGGCCAGCGTTGCCGTCACCGTCGAGTTGAGGCCGCAGCAGAGAAGCGCGATACCGAACAGCGTCGGCGCGATGGCGAGACCGAGCAGCGGCGACAGCAGCGAATAGGCGTCGCCGAGTTCGACGACATCGGTCTTGCCATGCGCATTGAAGGCGGCTGCCGCCAGGATCAGGATCGAGGCGTTGATCAGCAGCGCGAAGCAGAGTGCCACCGTCGAGTCGATCGTCGCATAGGTCAGCGCCTCCTTCTTTTCGGGAACGGTGTGGCCATAGGCCCGCGTCTGGACGATGCCGGAGTGAAGGTAGAGATTGTGCGGCATGACGGTCGCGCCGAGAATGCCGAGCGCCAGATAGAGCATCTCCGGATTGGTGACGATCTCGGTCGTCGGGAAGAAGCCAGTGACGACGGCGCCCCATTGCGGGTCGGCAAGCAGGATCTGCACGCCGAAGCAGACCGCGATGACGCCGAGCAGCGCGATGATGAAGGCCTCGACCCAGCGGAAGCCGAGCTTCTGCAGGAAGAGAATGACGAAGACATCGAGCGCGGTGATCAGCACGCCGAGTTCGAGCGGGATGCCCATCAAGAGGTTGAGACCGATCGCCGTGCCGATCACCTCGGCGATATCGGTGGCGATGATGGCGATTTCGGCAAAGGCCCAGAGCGGCACCGAAACCCATTTCGGAAAGGCGTCGCGGCAGGCCTGCGCGAGGTCGCGGCCCGAGGCGATCGCCAGCCGGGCGCAGAGCGATTGCAGCACGATCGCCATCAGGTTGGAAAGCAGCGCCACGGTGAGCAGCGCATAGCCGAATTTCGAGCCGCCGGCGAGCGAGGTCGCCCAATTGCCGGGGTCCATGTAGCCGACGGCGACCATATAGCCCGGCCCGGCGAAAGCCGCCGCCCGCCGCCATCTGGAGCTGTGACGTCCGGTTCCGACGGTGCGGTAGACGTCCGATAGCGACGCCTCGCCGCGTTCGTGCCGCCAGCCGCTTGTGGCATTCGGGTTCAGGGCGTCCATGCGATTTCCACCTGTTTATCTCAACTGCACTATGCCGGATTAGAATGATAATGCAAGTCATTCGCAACAACAAAATCCATCCGATGTTTTAAGGCCTAATGTTTTCGAGAACGCGGCCATTGCGTTTGTCGTTCCAGCGCATACATGGATGCCGATCGCGGATTGACGATCGGGACGACCCGAAACGAAGGATTGGAAATGGCCGGATTGTTGAGAAAGCTGCTGCCGAAACGGTTCCGCAAGGACGGCATCACCATTCCGGTCGTCCGGCTGCAAGGGGCGATCGTCAGCGGCGGCGGCCCGTTTCGGCCGGCCCTCAATCTCGCCAATGTCGCCCCGGTTCTGGAAAAGGCCTTCGCCATGAAGGATGCGCCGGCGGTCGCCATCTCGATCAATTCACCGGGCGGCTCGCCCGTCCAGTCCCGGCTGATCTTCACCCGCATTCGCGAGCTCGCCCGCGAGAAGCAGAAGAAGGTGCTGGTCTTCGTCGAGGACGTCGCCGCCTCAGGCGGTTATATGATTGCGCTCGCCGGCGACGAGATTATTGCCGACGCCACCTCGATCGTCGGTTCGATCGGCGTCGTCTCCGGCGGTTTCGGTTTTCCCGAACTCCTGAAGAAGATCGGTGTCGAGCGCCGTGTCTATACCGCCGGCGAAAACAAGGTGATCCTCGATCCGTTCCAGCCGGAAAAGGAAAAGGACATCGAATATCTGAAGAGCCTGCAGCTCGAAATCCATCAGGTCTTCATCTCGATGGTGCGGGAGCGCCGCGCCGGCAAGCTGAGGGACGATGCCGCGGTCTTCTCGGGCCTGTTCTGGAGCGGCACCCGCGGCCTCGAACTCGGCCTCGTCGACGGTCTCGGCGACATGCGCCAGGAGTTGAAGCGGCGTTACGGCCAGAAGACCAAGCTGGAGCTCGTCACCGCAGGCCGCGGCCTGTTCGGCCGCCGAATTCCGGGTGTGTCGCCGGTTTCGTTCGAAGCGGCGGCATCGGGTCTTGCGACAGGGCTTGTCGAAGCGGCCGAAGAAAGAGCATTGTGGAGCCGTTTCGGGCTTTGAGGGGAGCAACAGAGGGACATGGCGCAGCTTATCACCATCCTGGTCCTGGTCTTCTCGGCCTGGTGGCTCTACCGCCGCTTCGTCTCCGATGCCCGCAAGCTCGCCGAAAAATCCCGCCGCGCCGAAAAGGAACGCCAGACCGGCGCGATCGGCACGCTGGTCAAGGATCCCGTGACCGGGGAATACCGGCTGAAGCGGGATGAGGAATAAAATTAAGGGCCTCGCCACGGCTCTGCCCCATCCGCATCCCACACCCCTCCCCAACCCCTCCCCACAAGGGGGAGGGGCTTAACTTGCCGCACCCGCGTTTCAGATATTCGACGTTTCGGGAGGAGCGAGGGGCGCGCTCCGGGTTAGTCCCTCCCCCTTGTGGGGAGGGGTTGGGGAGGGGTCTTAGATCTCGCGATCGCCGCAAAACCCTTGACCCTCGCCGCCCTCCATGGCACCTGTCGCGCCGATAATCCCCACGCAATCGGTGCCGTTTCATGTCAGCCATCCCAGACCATATGAACCCGAAGCGCTCCTTCCAGGCGCTGATCCTGACCCTGCATAGCTACTGGGCGGACAAGGGTTGCGCGGTGCTGCAGCCCTATGACATGGAAGTCGGCGCCGGCACCTTCCACCCGGCCACCACGCTGCGTGCCCTCGGCCCCAAGCCGTGGAAGGCCGCCTATGTCCAGCCGTCGCGGCGCCCGTCGGACGGCCGCTATGGCGAAAACCCGAACCGGCTGCAGCATTATTATCAGTACCAGGTGATCCTGAAGCCGAACCCGCCCAATCTGCAGGAACTCTATCTCGGCTCATTGGCGGCGATCGGCCTCGATCCGCTGCTGCACGACATCCGCTTCGTCGAGGACGACTGGGAAAGCCCGACGCTCGGCGCCTGGGGCCTTGGCTGGGAGTGCTGGTGCGACGGCATGGAAGTCTCGCAGTTCACCTATTTCCAGCAGGTCTGCGGCATCGAATGCGCACCCGTCGCCGGCGAACTAACCTATGGCCTCGAACGCCTCGCCATGTATGTCCAGGGCGTCGACAATGTCTACGACCTGAACTTCAACGGCCGCGAGGGCGACGAGAAGATCAGCTATGGCGACGTCTTCCTGCAGGCCGAGCAGGAATATTCGCGTCACAATTTCGAATTCGCCAATACCGAGATGCTGCATCGCCACTTCGTCGATGCCGAGAAGGAATGCCGGGCGCTGCTCGATGCCGGCGCTCCCGGCGACAACGCCAACCAGCGCCTGCACAAATGCGTCTTCCCGGCCTATGACCAGTGCATCAAGGCGAGCCACGTCTTCAACCTGCTCGACGCCCGCGGCGTCATCTCGGTCACCGAGCGGCAGAGCTATATCCTGCGCGTACGAACCCTCGCCAAAGCCTGCGGCGAAGCCTTCCTGCTGACCGATGCCGGCGGCGTCAATCTGGGCAAAGAGGCGGCGTGACGCAGAAACCTGCCAGCCGTATCGTCCATATCAACGGCTGGCCAGGCACCGGGAAGCTGACTATCGGCCGCTTGCTGGCGAAAAAGCTCGGCGCGCGGCTCATCGACAATCACATGCTGCTTAATCCGGCCGAAGCTCTTTTCGCCCGTAGCAACCCTCTGCATGCATCGCCGCGTGAGCAGGTTCGGCGAGCGGTTTTCGACCATGCCGTGCGCGCCGATCCGGCTGAAAGCTTCGTCTTTACCGATGCTCTTGCGGATGACGAGCATGATCGTGCGATGTTCTCCTGGTATCCCGATCTGGCGGCCGCCAGAGGCGCGGATCTGGTCGCGGTTCTCCTCGATTGCGCGCCGGAGGAGAATGCCAGGCGTCTCGTTTCGCCGGGCCGATCGGAGGCGCTCAAGCTGACGGATCCGGCGAGGCTGCAACAGCTCCGGGCTACTTATAAACTGTTGCGCGGACTGCCTGAACACACCGTCGAAATTGATACGACGAAGCTCTCGCCGGAAGAGACGGCGGCCCGAATTCTCGCGCAGATCGGTGTTTGACGACAGCCGGGACGCTCACCGACGCCGGCCGCGTCAGTTTCTCGAAAGAGTCGGCGTAAAAGCACCTCGAAAAAATCACCGCTTCCGCGACTGCGCTTCTTTTACGCGAACCGCTCGACCACTATCTTATCGCTGTTTCGATCAGGTATAGATTCGGTCTGTCTTTTGAAGAGCGGTATTCTTTATTTTAAAATCGCGTTTGAAAACTGCGCAGCCCGTGTGCCGCAGCTGCTATCATGGCTGACACCATGCGCAGTTCTTGTCCTGCTGACCTCGTGCAGCGATTTTGACAATGAGTTCGCCGTCCGGTCGGCAAACACCACGATCGAAGTGTCCACCGACGGCACCGCCTTCGTGTCCGAAAGTTTCGACATCCTGGTCAAGAGGGCGGCAAATTACGGCGGCGTTTACGTTGACATCCCTCAACGTTTCACCGATGCGTCAGGTGGTGCTCACTGGCGAGATTTCAAACTGGCCGCAGCCCGGCGTGACGGACAAGACGAATACTATTCCCGGGAAAATAATGTGCCGGGCCACTCGATTTATATCGGAGCGGAGCATTGCAAAGGCTGCTCTGCAGATCTGCCCACCGGCCTTACAAAGATCCAGATCGCTTATTGGCTCGGACGCCTCGTTCGTCAGGAAGGCGACCGCGAGATTCTCTTCCTGCCGGCCTATATGGGCCGCGTGCACGGCCAGGGAGCGAAAAAAACGCTTACCTTGAGGCTGCCGCCGGGCGGAACGTTACGGCCCGCGCAACAGAATCGGGCGGTGGCCTATGACATCATGCGGAGCGCATCGAATGAGCTCTTGGTGTCTATCCCAGCAGGTAAAGAGGATCGCGTCCTGCCTGATATCGAGATCGAATATCCAGCAGGGACCTTTGTGATCGTCACGAGCGGCAAGCGGGTACAGTGGTGGCTCTCCGATCACTTTCTCCCATTCATAAGCATTCTTGGACTGCTCATCGCCGGTTTGTTTGTCCTCATTCGATGGTGGGGCTGGCGATTGCCTGCATCTTCAATTGCTGTCGACAGCAAGGAGACGGAGAGCCTATCGCCTGCTTTAGCTGCCTATGTGTTTTGTAACTGGAAGCCGGGTGCTGCAAAGGCAGCCTTCATGGCGTCTGTCTGTCATCTCGCAATGAAAAGAATGCTTCGCATTTCCAGCCTTGGTGAGAATGCTGAAGCGACGGATTTGTCTGCAAGGCAAGTGCGCAAGAAGGGCAAAGTGGCGCGCGCCAGATGGTATGGTCTTCCGGCTGTGACGCGTTCGGTATTTGGTCGAATTGAAGGAGAGCGTCCAGTCGATGGTCGGCGCAAGGTCGCATATGCCCTGTATGGTTTCGAACGTGACCTGCACCAGACAGTCGCTGAGGAATATCGGAAAGTCAGAGGTGGCGTAGATCGAGCAGTGCTGACCACTTCGGCGGTTGTTCTGGCTCTTTGCGGCGCCGTCGCCTATTTTTCGGGCCTATTTATCTATTCCACCGCCATCTGCGGGCTATTGTTCATTCTTTTTTCAGTTGTGGCAATGCTTCGCCATCCAGAGCGGTTTCCCGTGGCCACCGGCACCTCCGAGCAGTTCAAGCAGGCGATCAGTTTGTTTGTGGCGCTTCCGGCGATGGCGATTATTGCACTTGTCTATATCGGCACGACTGAGGTGATCAGCGAGCAGTGGCCATATCTGGTAGCGATCTTGCTGCACATTGCCGGCATTATCGCCGTCTTGGCGATGCTGCGCATGCCAACGTCGAAGCAGCGGCAGATCCGCAATAAAATCCTCGATTTGGATCGTTATTTTCGCGGCGAGATAAATGGTCCGGCAATGTCCGTCGAATGCTACGAGCACTATCTGCCATTCGCCATCGCACTTGATGTCGAAAAACGCTGGACGGAACAATTCAACCTGTGGCGAGAAAGCGAAAAGATAGATGCCTATGCTCCGGATTGGCGGAGCAGTTCTTAGAGCGGCGGTGAAAACGCCAAGATGACTTTCCCATGCCGAATCACTAACCTGCGTTCATCAAATCGGGGAGCCCGCCTGCATGTATGTCATACTCGCAATTATCGTCGTCATCGCGCTCTACGTCGTCTTCATCTACAACGGCCTGGTTCGTTCCCGGCAGATGGCTGAAGAAGCCTGGTCGGGCATCGACGTGCAGCTCAAGCGCCGCGCCGATCTGATCCCGAACCTGATCGAGACGGTCAAGGGTTATGCCGCCCACGAAAAGTCGACGCTCGAAGAGGTGGTTGCGCTCCGCAACAAGGCGCAGGCCGTGCCATCCGGCGATGTCGCTGGCAGGGCGCAGGCGGAGGGGCTGCTCGGCCAGGCGCTCGGGCGTGTCATCGCGCTGGCCGAGGCCTATCCCGATCTCAAGGCCAACCAGAATTTTGCCGAACTGCAGGCCTCGCTCGAAACCATGGAAGGCGAGCTGCAGATGGCGCGGCGTTATTACAACGGTGCGGCCCGCGACCTCAACGTCAAGGTCGAAAGCTTCCCCTCCAATCTCGTCGCCGGCCAGTTCGGTTTTGCCAAGCGGGACTATTTCGAAATCACCAACGAGGCCGATCGCGCCGTTCCCAGCGTCAAATTCTGACGATCCGGCATTTTGCCTTTGCAAGAAAGCGATTAAGAGCAAGGGCAGATTGCGGCCGGCAATGGTCGCTCCATGGAAGAAACGACATGACACCCACAGCCAAACTCACGATCATCCCGCCCGGCAGGCCGCTTTCGGGCCGCGCCATGCCGCCAGGCTCCAAGTCGATCACCAATCGGGCGCTGCTGCTCGCCGGCCTCGCCAAGGGCACGAGCCGGCTGACCGGGGCGCTGAAAAGCGACGATACGCGCTATATGGCCGATGCGCTGCGCGCCATGGGCGTTGCGATCGACGAACCCGACGACACCACCTTCGTCGTCACCGGCAGCGGCAGGCTCCAGCCGCCGAAGGCGCCGCTCTTCCTCGGCAATGCCGGCACGGCGACGCGCTTCCTGACGGCGGCCGCCGCCTTGGTCGATGGCACGGTGATCGTCGATGGCGACGAACATATGCGCAAGCGCCCGATCGGCCCGCTGGTCGAGGCGATGCGCACGCTCGGCATCGACGCGACATCGGAAACCGGCTGCCCGCCGGTCACCGTCAAAGGCACCGGCCGCTTCCAGGCCGACCGCATCCGCATCGATGGCGGCCTCTCCAGCCAGTATGTCTCGGCGCTGCTGATGATGGCGGCCGGCGGCGACCGGCCGGTCGATATCGAACTCGTCGGCGAGGATATCGGCGCGCTCGGTTACATCGATCTGACCACGGCGGCGATGAAGGCCTTCGGCGCCAAGGTCGAAAAGACCAGCCCCGTCACCTGGCGCGTCGAGCCGACCGGCTACAGCGCCGCCGACTTCATCGTTGAGCCCGATGCTTCGGCTGCGACCTATCTCTGGGCCGCCGAAGTGCTGACCGGCGGCGCGATCGATCTCGGTGTTCCCGCCGACGCCTTTTCGCAGCCGGATGCCCGCGCCTACGACATGATCGCCCGTTTTCCGCAGCTGCCCGCCGAAATCGACGGTTCGCAGATGCAGGACGCGGTTCCGACGCTGGCCGTGCTCGCCGCCTTCAACGCGACGCCGGTCCGCTTCGTCGGTATCGCCAACCTGCGCGTCAAGGAATGCGACCGCATCCGGGCGCTTTCCTCCGGCCTCAACCGCATCCTTCCCGGCCTTGCCCGTGAAGAGGGCGACGATCTGATCGTAAGGTCCGATCCGGCCCTTGCGGGAAAACGCCTGCCGGCCGAGATCGACAGCTTCGCCGATCATCGCATCGCCATGAGCTTCGCGCTTGCCGGGTTGAAGATCGACGGCATCACCATTCTCGATCCCGATTGTGTCGGCAAGACCTTCCCCGCCTATTGGCGGACGCTCGCCGCCCTCGGCGTGACCTATCGGGACAAGGATTGACTAGAAGCAGCCGAGGCTGCCGGCGGGGAGACAGGGATGGGTCGTCGGTTTTTCGGGTTTTGTTTTGCACTGCTGCTGATGCTCGCCGCTCCGGCGGCCTTTGCCGCCGAGGTGATCGACAGCTTCGCCTCCGCCATCACGCTCGAAAAGAGCGGCGCGATGACGGTGACGGAAACGATCACCGTCAATGCCGAGGGCAATCGGATCAATCACGGCATCTTCCGGGATTTCCCGCTCTATTTCACCGATGCCGGGGGCCATCGTCGCAGCGTCGATTTCGACATGGTGGCGGTCACCCGCGACGGCGCAGACGAGCCCTGGCACACGGAATCGATTGACGGCGGCATCCGCATCTATGCCGGCTCCGCCGAGGTGACGGTAACGCAGGGCCGCCACCGCTATGTCTTCACTTACAAGACAAATCGTCAGATCCGCTATTTCGACGATCATGACGAACTCTATTGGAACGTCACCGGCAACGGCTGGATCTTCCCGATCCGCTCGGCGACGGCAACGGTGCAACTGCCGCCCGGTGTCACTGCCACCGAGACGACCTTTTTCACCGGTCGGCAGGGGGCGACGGGAAAGAATGCCCGCGTCAGCGAAGCCGGGGCCGGCCCCGTCTTTTCCACCACCGCGCCGCTCGATGCCAACGAAGGGCTGACCTTTGCGATCCGCATGCCGAAGGGGTCGATCGATCCGCCGAGCGCCGATATGGAAAGCACCTGGTGGCTGAAGGACAACCGCAATTATTTCATCGGCTTCGGCGGCCTGATCCTGGTCTTCGCCTATTATCTCAGATCATGGCTGAAGGTCGGCCGCGATCCCGCCCGCGGCGTCGTCGTGCCGCGCTGGGACGCGCCCGAGGGCATCTCGCCGGCGCTGGTCAACTACATCGACAATAAGGGCTTCTCCGGCGGGGGCTGGACGGCGCTTTCCGCCACGGCGCTCAATCTGGCGGTCCGTGGTTACGTCAAACTCGAAGACCTGAAGAATTCGATCGTCATCCGCGGCACCGGCAAAGCGCTCGGCAAGGAGAAATTCCAGGCCGGCGAGATCGAGCTGCTGAGGGTCGCCGGCGGCGAAGGCAGAACGCTGACGATCGACAAGGCCAATGGCGAGCGGGTGAAATCCGTCGGCCAGTCCTTCCGTTCGGCGATCGAGAAGGAACACCGCGGCAAATATTACAATGCCAACCTCGGCTATACCATAGGCGGCATCGCGCTCAGCGCCGCCGCTCTGGTGACGCTGTTCGTCTTTGGGTCGCTGGAGCCGGACACGATCGCGCTGATACTGATCCCGACCGCCATCTCGGTCTTCGTTGCGGTTTTCGTTGCCGGCTTCGTCCGGTCGCTGCATCGCGGCAGTTCGCTGTTCGGCAAGATCATTGCCATCATCGCTGCGGCGATCGGCGTTTTCGTCGGCATCGGCATCCTGTCGGCGATGGTCCTGGCGCTCGCCTCCTCGCTGGTGAAGCTGCACGAAACGCCGATGCTGTTTGCGGTCGGCGGCATCGTGTTGCTCAACATCCTCTATTTCTTCATCATGGGCGCGCCGACCCCGCTCGGCGCCAGGATGATGGACGGTATAGACGGCCTGCGCCAATATCTGACACTGGCCGAGAAAGACCGGATGAACACGGCTGGCGCGCCTGAGATGTCGCCGCAGCATTTCGAGACGCTGCTGCCCTATGCGGTGGCGCTCGGCGTCGAAAAACCCTGGTCGCGCACGTTCGAAACCTGGCTTGCCGCAGCTGCCGCCGGTGCGGCCGCAGCCTATACGCCGGCCTGGTATTCCGGCGATTTCAACAGCGGCAGTTTTTCCGACCGCGTCGGCGGCTTCTCCTCGTCGATGGCCTCGACCATCGCTTCGACGATCCCTTCGCCGCCGCCGTCGAGCTCGTCCTCCGGTTTTTCCGGCGGCGGCTCGTCCGGTGGCGGTGGCGGTGGCGGGGGAGGCGGGGGCTGGTAAGCTTTCCCGCTTGACCTTTCGGCCCTTGGCCCTTAACCGCCAGAGGCAAAAGGAAAGGGTGGCGCATGAAGGTTCTGTTGATCGGATCGGGCGGACGCGAGCATGCGCTCGCCTGGAAGCTGGTGCAATCGCCGTTGATGACGGAATTCTACGCCGCGCCCGGCAATCCCGGCATTGGCGAACACGCCGTTCTCGTGCCCATCAATACCGAGGATCATGAAGCGGTCGCCGCTTTCTGCAAGGACAAGGCGATCGATTTCGTCGTCGTCGGCCCGGAAGCGCCGCTGGTCGCCGGCCTTGCCGACCGCTTGCGTGCCGATGGCCTGACGGTCTTCGGACCGTCTGCGGCTGCCGCCCAGCTCGAGGGCTCCAAGGGCTTCACCAAGGATATCTGCGCCCGCTACGGCATTCCCACAGGCGCCTATCAGCGCTTCAACAACGCACCGAAGGCCAAGGCCTATATTCGCGCTCAGGGCGCGCCGATCGTCGTCAAGGCCGATGGCCTTGCCGCCGGCAAGGGCGTCACGGTGGCGATGACGCTGGATGAAGCCTTGGCCGCCGTCGACGACTGCTTCGAGGGCGCCTTTGGCGCTGCCGGCGCCGAAGTCGTCGTCGAGGCCTATCTCGACGGCGAGGAAGCGAGTTTCTTCTGCCTCTGCGACGGCAAGAACGCGCTGCCGCTGGCAACAGCCCAGGATCACAAGCGGGTGGGTGAGGGCGATACCGGCGTCAATACAGGCGGCATGGGCGCTTATTCGCCGGCACCTGTCATGACCGCCGAAATGGTCGAGCGCACCATGAAGGAGATCATTGAGCCGACGATCCGCGGCATGGCCGAGAGCGGTCATGCCTTCTCCGGCGTGTTTTTCGCCGGGCTGATGATCACCAGCAAGGGTCCGGAACTCATCGAATACAATGTCCGCTTCGGCGACCCCGAATGCCAGGTGCTGATGATGCGGTTGAAGAGCGATCTGCTGCCGCTGCTGCTCGCCACCGCCAACGGCACGCTCGACCAGGTGAGCGCCGAGTGGAGCGACGATCCGGCCCTGACAGTGGTCATGGCCTCGAAGGGCTATCCCGCCGCCTATGAAAAAAACACACCGATCCTTTCCCTGCCGGAGGCAGGCGAGGGCGAGAAGGTGTTTCATGCCGGCACGGGTCTGAAGGACGGCGCATTGGTGGCGACCGGCGGCCGCGTGCTGAACGTCACCGCGTCAGGCGGCACGGTCGCCGAGGCCAAGGACCGCGCCTACGCGCTGCTCGATAGGGTGAGGTGGGAAAACGGCTTCTCCCGGCGCGACATCGGCTGGCGGGCGATCGAGCGCGAAACCGCCGTGGGCACTGCATAATTCCTTAAATCGGAATCGATTTAAGGACAAAATTATGCAGCATTCAGAGTGCTACAGCGTCCTTTGCCCGTCTGAAAAGACGCGCGGCGCTGTAGAGTATAAACCGCCGCGTTCCTTAAATTTTTACCTTTTCCCCTGACGGGATGGAAACAAAGCTGCGCTATACCGCTCCCATAGTGAGACGGAGGTGCGTTGATGCGTCAGATTTTCCTCGGTGCGGCAATCCTGCTGATGGCAGGTTCGGCAATGGCATCCTCGATCGAGGTGATCGGCAAGGCTGCGCCGCGCCCGGCCGAGGGCAGCATCGTCACCGAGAGCTGCGGCGCTTGCCCGCCGCTGCAGGCCGAACTCGTCAAGAGGGACTATACGGTGCCGGAACTGAAGCCCGGCGTCCTCCAGGCGAGTGAAGTCCGTGATGTCGGCGGCGAAAAGAAGATTTATCGCACCGAGGGCTGGATGGGCGGCTCGCCCGTCGTCTTCGTCAGCAAGGCGACCCCGGAAGCGATGATCGCCGCCGCGCCTTCGGCCCCCTCCGCCGATGGCATCGATATGAGCGCGACCACCGCGGCCGTCATCGGCGGCGATGCCAAGCCTGTTGTGGCCGGCATGGCGGAACAACCGGCAGCCCTGAACGTTTCGGAATTCAAGCTGCGTTTCTGAAGCAATTCCAGTTTTGCATTAGAAATTGCCTAAAACAAAGTTCCCTGCCCCGCCTGATCAAGGTTTCGATCGTTTGGGGTTCCACCACCGGTGGACCGAATGCACCCTCGATGAGCAGCGAGGGTGCATTCATGTTTGAAGGCAGGTAAAATCGAATGCAATTTTACCCCTGGATTTTTAGGGAAAGCTTCGTCGAGAACAGCTAAATTAAAGATTTCTTATGGGGTGGGCATTAGTGGTTGCTTACCCGGTCGCAGCATGTTGTTTTTAGCAGCGGTAGACGCGTCGTCTTGTTTGGCGCGCTCGCACAGGCGGTAGAAGACCGCACCGGAATGCACCCACCATTCCCGTTGCGAGGCGTCATGAAAAATCTGAAAATATCGAAGCAACTCATAGTGCTGGTCGTCGGCCTGATGATCGCCTTTGCGGTCGCCACGTCGCTGCAGATCCGCTCTTCGGTCGATGCGATCTACAAGGAGCGGTATGACATGCTCCGCGCCGAGGTTCAGTCGGCAGTCTCCGTTCTCAAGCTTTACCAGGCCAAGGTCGCCGCGGGCGAAATGACGCTCGAGGATGCCCAGAAGCAGGCCTATGCCACCGTCAACGGCATGAAATACGATCCGGACGGCTATTTCTTCGGTTATAGCTACGACGTCCAGATGATGTTCCACTACGACGCCGCGAAAGTCGGGCAGAACCTCAAGGGCCAGGCGGACAGCAAGGGCAAGCTCTACCGCGAGGAACTGGTCAAGCTCGGCCAGCAGGGCGGCGGTCTCGTCGAATTTTATTCCACCAGCAAACCGGGCCAACCGGCCGGCGATTACCGCAAGACGGCCTATGGACAGGCCTTCGAGCCATGGAAAGTCGTCGTCGTCACCGGCGTCTACATGGACGATCTCGATGCGCAGATCGACAGCACGATCCTGACCGCGCTCTCCGGCAGCATCGTTCTGTTCTTCCTTGCCATGGCGGCCGCCTATGTTGTCATCCGTGGCATATCGGGACCTCTCAACAATGTTCACGCCGCCTTGAAGGCTGTCTCTGAAGAGGACGTTTCCATCGCCATCCCGCATACGGGAATGAACAACGAGGTCGGCATGATGGCGAAAGCCACGCTGGCGCTGCAGGAAAAGATCCGCGAACGCCATCAGATGTCGGATCGCGAGGCGGCCCAGCAGCTGGCGCTGGAAAATGAGCGCGAAAACAATCAGCGCCAGCAGCAGGACGAGACAGCGCTGCAGGCCCGCGTGGTTGCGACGATCGGCCAGGCGCTGGAGATGATTGCCCGCGGCGATCTCACCGTGCGCTGCGCCGATCTCGGCCAAAAATACGCCGCCCTTCGCGACAACTTCAACGATGCGCTGTCGCATCTTGAAGCCGCCATGGCCAAGGTCAGCGCCAAGGGCACCGATATCGGCACCAGCAAGGAAGAGATCCGCCGCGCCTCCAACGAGCTGTCGCAGCGCACCGAGCGCCAGGCCGCCAGCCTCGAGGAAACTTCCGCCGCACTCGACGAACTCACTGTCGCCGTCCGCCAGACGGCGGATGGCGCCCATGAGGCGAGCAAGCGCGTCCACTCCGTCAGCACCGAAGCCACCCACAGCGATGCGATCGTCGGCCAGGCGATCGAGGCGATGAGCGGCATCGAGAAGTCGTCGTCGGAGATCACCAAGATCATCGGCGTCATCGACGAGATCGCCTTCCAGACCAACCTGCTGGCGCTGAATGCCGGCGTCGAGGCGGCCCGCGCCGGCGAATCCGGCAAGGGGTTTGCCGTCGTCGCCCAGGAGGTGCGCGAGCTTGCCCAGCGCTCGGCCGCTGCCGCCAAGGAGATCAAGGACCAGATCGCCCGCTCCTCCAGCCAGGTCGACCATGGCGTCCGCCTGGTCGGCGAGGCAGGCGAGGCGCTGAAGCGCATCTCCGATCAGATCAAGGCTGCCAACGAAATCGTCGCCAAGATCGCCCACAGCGCCTCCGAACAGGACACGACGCTGCGCTCGATCTCCTCGTCGATGAACCAGCTCGACGCCGCCACCCAGCAGAACGCCGCCATGGCCGAGGAAACCACGGCATCGGCCGAAACGCTCGCCAGCGACACCGACGAGCTGATCGACCTCATCCGCGGCTTCCGCGTCAGCGGCGAAAGCGCCGCCCCGGCCATGCATCAGGGTCGTCGCGCCGCTTAAACGGCGCAGGGACGACAGACATTCGTATTGCCAACAGCACGGCCGTCGGTTCTCCGGCGGTCGTGTTGTTTTGGACGCCAGCCGGAGCCAAGTCACGCGAAGCGCGTGCGGCATGGGTACTCGGGTCAAGCCCGATTATGACGGAGTGTGGGGATAACGAGCGGCAAGAGGCGAGAGGTCCGGCGGAAATTCAGCAAAATGGGTGAGCGGTTCTGCGTGGGAATGAGGCAGGCAGCGGCAATTCCAACAAAACCACCACGCACGTCACTATATTCCGCATGCGTTCCCCGACCCTCCGTCGTCCTCGGGCTTGACCCCATATGCGCTAACTTAGCTGTCTATGTGCGATGGATCGTCGCCTTCGCGGCGGCTCGCGCAGTCGATAGAGCAACCGGATTCTGGCGATCGCCCTGATGGGAGCGTGCAAG